>JAJDER010000166.1 GCA_029259725.1 Planctomycetota bacterium
CGTTCGGGCGTTCGGGCGTTCGGGCGTTCGGGCGCGAGGGCGCGAGGGCGCGAGGGCGCGTCGTCGGTCAGCGCCCAGCAGCCCGTGCGCAAAGTCCGGAGTCATGGGTCGGGCGAGAAACGCCTGGTGCGCTCGGTCTCCGCCGCGTTGGCCGAGGTCACCATCGCCCACCAGAAGCAGACGAAGCACACGGCGGCGATGAGCAGCGCGCCGTTGCCGCCGCGCAGCCCCGCGACCAGCAGCAGCACCGCGGCCAGCGCCCCGAGCGCGGCCGTCATGCGGTAGCCCCACTCGGCCTGGCGAAGCTGCTCGGCCTCGCTGCGGCGCACCACGGGCGCCGCCGGCGTCTCGATCGGGTCCTGTTCATTCCTCAGCATGGGCGTGATCTCCGGCCGCATCTTCCCCCGTGCCGGTGAAGGCACAAGCAGCGATCCGGTGACCGGCTCCGCGCCGACTCGCTCACAACTTCCCGATCTCGGGCGGCGTGGCCGGCGCGCGATGCCACCAGGCGACGGCGTAAGGATCTTCATCGCCCTCGAACACGTCCGCGGGCGGCTCGTCGGCCAGGCGCCAGAAGGCCGCTCACGACGGCCCGCCACGCTCAGCCCCCCGGTCGCCTCGACGAGCCGCCCGGCTCCAGCTCAGCCCTGACCGTCCGTCGGAGTCCACCGCGGAGGCGTGGGGAGATCCGCAGCCCCTCGGCGGCCAGACCCTATGCAGGGACGGAGCTCAGCTCCGTCCCGAATCCGGTCCGAGCCGAGGGGCTGCGGATCTCCCCACGCCGGCCCAGCACACGGGCCGAGCCGGAGTCAGACCTTCTCCACCAGCACGCCCAACTCCGCCCCATCCACCTCGAACGCCGCGGCTCCGTCGGGCAACCCGTCCTCGACGAGGCGCAACTCGGTCCCGAGCACCTCGCGCAGGATCAACGCCTCGTGTCGGCGCGCCGCCGACAGCAGGTCGGCCGAACCACCCAGCGACACGACCACGCGGTCGGCCACGTCCAGCCCGCTGGACTTGCGCGTGTTCTGCACGCGGTTGACGATCTCGCGCGCGCGGCCCTCGGCGATCAGGTCGTCGTCGAGCTGCGTGTCGAGCGCCAGCACGAGCCGGCCGTCGGACGCGACGGCGTAGCCCTGCCGGCCCTTCTCGACAAAGACCAGGTCCTCCACGGCCAGGGCGATGGTCTCGCCGTCGACCTCGACGGTGAGCCCGGCCCCGGCCTGCGCCACCTCGAGCACGGCCTCGTCGAACTTCGCGACGGCTCCGGCCACGGCCTTCATCTTCGGGCCGAGTCGCTTGCCGAGCGTCTTGAAATCGGGCTTGGCCGACAGCTCGCGGAAGTCGGCTTGCTGCACGACCTCGACGGCGCGGACGTTGAGTTCCTCGCACACCAGGCGCGCGAGTTCCGGCCGCCGCAGGCGCGCGGCGTCCCCGGGATCCGACGCCTTCACGAGCACGCGTGCCAGGGGCTGCCGCGTGCGGATGTCGTGGGTGGCGCGGACCGAACGCCCCAGCTCCACGGCCGCCAGCACCGCGGCCATGTCGGCCTCGAGGTCGGCGTCGATGAGCGACGTGTTCACTTCCGGCCAGTCGGCCAGGTGCACCGAGGCGCTGTCGTCCGCGGCGGTGACCGCGTGCCAGAGGCCCTCGGCGAGGTGGGGCGCGGCCGGCGCCATCAGCAGCGCGACGCGCTCGAGGGCCGCGCCGAGCGTGGCGAATGCCGCGCGCTGGTCGTCGCTCTCGTCGCTCTTCCAGAACCGCGACCGGTTCCGGCGCACGTACCAGTTGGACAACTCGCGGTCGATGAAGGCGTCCAGCCGGCGCGTGGCCTCGGTCAGGTCCAGATCCTGGTAGGCCGCGCCCACCTCGCGCGTCAGCGTCTCCAGCCGCGAGAGCAGCCAGCGGTCGATGGACGGACGCAGGGCGGCGGGCGGCGCGGGATCGCCCGGGCCCCAGTCCTCGAGTCCGGCGTACAGGGCCAGGAAGGCGTAGCAGTTGTGCAGCGTGCCGAAGGTGCGGCGGGCGCCCTCGGCCACGGCCTTGGCGTCGAAGCGCTTGGGCAACCAGACCTGCCCGCTGGACAGGAAGAACCAGCGCACGGCGTCCACGCCGACCTGCTCGAAGAGCTCGCCCGGGTCGGCCACGTTGCCCCGGGACTTGCTCATCTTCTTGCCCTGGGCGTCGAGCAGCATGTTGTTGACCAGGCAGGCCTTGTAGGCCGGCTGCGCCGACGCCCCGCCGGACAGGTCATGGGTCAGGAAGGTGGCGATGGCGTGCAGCGTGTAGAACCAGCCGCGCGTCTGGTCCAGACCCTCGGAGATGAAGTCGGCCGGGAAGAACTCCGGCAGCTTCCCGCCCGTCTGCTTGGGCCAACCGGCCTGGGCGAAGGGCATGGCGCCGCTGTCGAACCAGCAGTCGACCACCTCGGGCGTGCGCGACAGCGTGCCGCCGCAGTCGCACGGCATCGTGTAGGCGTCGATGCCCGGGCGGTGCGGATCGAAGTCTTCGGGCAGGGTCTGCCCGGTCTTCTCGGCCAGCATCTCGAAGGAGTCGATCGAGACCTGGTGCTCGCACCCGTCGCAGACCCACACGTTGAGCGGCGTGCCCCAGTAGCGCTCGCGCGACAGGGCCCAGTCCACGTTGTGCGAGAGCCACTCGCCGAAGCGGCCCTGGCCGATCTCCGGCGGGTGCCAGTCGATCGTCGCGTTCAGCTCGAGCATGCGCTGCGCGAACGTCGTGGTGCGGATGTACCAGCTCGGCCGCGCCATGTAGATCAGCGGCGAGCGACAGCGCCAGCAGTGCGGGTAGGAGTGCTGGATCGTCTGCTGGCGGAAGAGCGAGCCCTCGTCCTTCAGGCGCCGGATGAGCGTCTTGTCGGCGTCCTTCACGAACTGGCCGGCGACATCGCGGACGGCCTCGGTGAAGCGCCCTTCGTCATCGACCGGGCGGACCAGCGGCAGGCCGTCCTTGGCGCGCAGGGAGAAATCGTCCACGCCGAAGGCGGGAGCCGTGTGCACCAGGCCGGTGCCGTCGGTGGCGCTGACGTAGTCGGCGAGGCGCACGCTGCAGGCCACGGCGGCGGTCTCGTCGTCGGGCAGCTCCACGTCCTCGATCGGGCGGCGGTAGCGGAGATCGAGGAGTCCGGCGCCGAGGGTCGTGCCGAGCACCTCGGCGTCCTCTCCGAGCACGGCGGTGACCAGTTCGGCGGCGAGGATCAGGCGCTCGTCGGTGTCGCCGGCCGGGCGACACAGCGCGTACGACAGCTCGGGGTGCGCCGCGATGGCCACGTTGCTCGGCAGCGTCCAGGGCGTGGTCGTCCAGACCAGCAGGGACGGCACCGGACCGGAGCCGGCCGGCGCGCCGAACAGGGCCGCGGCGCGCTGCGACCAGCCGGCCTCGTCGCAGCGGAAGCGCACGTAGACCGACGGGTCCTGCACGTCCTCGTAGCCCTGGGCGACCTCGTGGTTCGACAGACCCGTCGAGCAGCGCGGGCAGTAGGGCAGCACCTTGAAGTCGCGCTCGAGCAGGCCCGCGGCGTGGAAGCGCGAGAGGATCGCCCAGCAGCTCTCGATGTACTCCGGCTCCAGGGTGACGTAGGCGTTCTCGTAGTCGAGCCAGTACGCCATGCGTCGCGACAGGGTCTCCCACTCCTCGAGATACGTGAACACCGACTCGCGGCAGCGGCGGTTGAACTCGGCCACGCCGACGCCCTCGATCTCGGTGCGCGTCGAGATCCCGAGCTGCTTCTGGACCTCGATCTCCACGGGCAGGCCCTGGGTGTCCCAGCCCGCCTGGCGCGGCACGAAGTGCCCGGTCATCAGGCGATGCCGACAGATCGTGTCCTTGAGCGTCCGGCTGAAGACGTGGTGCAACGCGGGTCTGCCATTCGCCGTCGGCGGACCCTCGTAGAACACGAAGGCCCGCTCGCCCCGGCGATGGGCGAGGTGGCGACCGGGCACGTCGTGCTCGCCCCAGGACGCCTGGATCGCGCGCTCGAGGTGGCTGCCGGTGGGCAGTTCGGGAAAGGCCATCGATCGGGGTTCCGCGTCAGGCCTGGGAGGCTGCGATCGTGTCGGCGATCTGCTCCGCCGCACGCATGGCGCGCAGGCCGTCGGAGGCGGGCACGCCCCGCGTGTCCAGACCGCGCGCGGCCGCGATGAAGGTGGCCAACTCGATCTGCAGCGGGTTGCCGGCGTCCATGTCGATCTCGCGCAGGTCCAGGATGCCCTGGCTCACGTAGTCCTTGAAGCTGTCCTTCAACGGCAGGCGTTCGACGTCCGCGATCGTGATCGAGCCCAGATCGAAGCCCTCGGCCGGCGTGACGATGAACGCACGCCGCGTGGCGAAGTCCAGGCTGGCGAAGGCGTCGCGGCCGTAGAGGCGCGTCTTGCGCAGCGGCTCGAAACTGACCCGGCTCGCCGTGACGTTGGCCACGCATCCGTTGGCGAAGGTCAGGCGCGCGTTGGCCAGGTCCACGTTCTTGCCCAGGATCGGACTGCCCACCGCGTCGATGCGCACGGGCTCGCCGCCGGCCAGCTCCATGACGATGTCGAGGTCATGGATCATCAGGTCCATGATCACGCTCACGTCGAGCGTGCGGTAGTTGAACGGCGCCAGCCGGTGCGCCTCGATGAAGCGCGGCTCGATGTGCTGTTCACGCAGCGCGGCGAGCACCGGGTTGAAGCGCTCGATGTGGCCGACCTGGAGCACCAGCCCGTTCTTGGCCGCCAGCGCGGCCATGGCCTCGGCTTCCTGCAGGGTCGCGGCCATGGGCTTCTCGACCAGCACGTGGATTCCGCGCTCGAGCAGGTCGCAGCTGAGCCGGTGGTGCAGCGTGGTCGGCGCGGCGACGGACGCCACCTGCACGTCGGCGGGCAACTCGTCGATGGAGTCCAGCCGCGGCACGCCCAGGCCGGCCGCGATCTCGTCCGCCAAGGCCGCGTTCGGGTCCACGATGGCGACGAGCCGCGCGCCCGGCACCTCGGTGCCCATGAGCCTTGCGTGGTGCCGGCCGAGGTGTCCGACCCCGACGACCGCGGCCTTCAGCGGGACATCATCCGGCACGGAGCGACTCCCGGTAGCGGCCGAACCGTCCGGCCTCCTTGCGCACGAGGAACTCGGCCAGCTCGCGCACGAGCGGGCTGTCGTCGTTGATCAGGCTGTGGGCTTCCTCGAGCACCGAACTCCCGCGCCGGAAGATCGTGCGGTAGACGTGCTTCACCTCGGTGATGTCGTCCCGGTCCATGCCGAAGCGCTGCATGCCCACCTCGTTGACCATGCGGACCTCGGCCGGATCCCCGGCCACCTTGCAGAACGGCGGCACGTCCTGGACCACGCGGGAGTTGCCCCCCACGTAGGACACGCGCCCGATCGAGGTGAACTGGTTCACGCCCACGAAGCCCGACAGCACGCAGCCGTCGCCGACGTGCACGTGCCCGCCGAGCAGCACGCAGTTGGTCAGGATCACGCCGCTGCCGACCACGCAGTCGTGGCCCACGTGCGCCCCCGCCATGATCATGTTGCGGCTGCCGATCTTGGTCAGGCAGGACTCCTTGGGCGTGCCCCGGTTCAGCGAGACGAACTCGCGGATCATGTTGTCGTCGCCGATCTCGAGCCGGCTCTCGACGTCGTAGAAGCCCAGGTCCTGGGGCGCGGTGCCGATGCTGCTGTGCCCGGTGAGGCGGTTCCGGCGGCCCATGGTCGTGCCCGTCGCGATCAGCGAGTGCGGACCGATGGTGCAGTCGTCGCCGATGACCACCCCGGCCTCGATGACCGCGTAGGGCCCGACGTGGACGTGGTCGCCCAGTTCGGCGGTGCGGTCGACGACCGCGGTGTCGTGGATCCTGGCGGCGCTCATCCGGCGTCCACCAGTGTGAAGACCATCTGGGCCTCGGCAGCAACGTGTTCGTTGACCTTGGCCAGACATTCGACGCGTCCCATGGTGTCCCTCACCTTGGTGGCTTCGACCTCGAGCCGGAGCTGATCGCCCGGGACCACCGACCGGCGCAACTTCACCTTGTCGATGGCCCACAGCACGGGCAGCTTTCCGGTGTACTCCATGCGGCGCAGGAGCAGCGTGCCGGCCAGTTGGGCCAGCGCCTCGAGGATGAGCACTCCCGGCATGATCGGTTGCTCCGGGAAGTGCCCGACGAAGAACGGTTCATTGACGGTGACGTTCTTGATCCCGACGGCGCGCCGGTAACCCTCCAACTCCAGCACGCGATCGACCAGCAGGAACGGATACCGGTGCGGCAGCAGTTCCGAGATCTCGCGGATGTCCATGCCGGTCGGGCGCGTGATGCGGCCGGACGTCTCGCCGGCCTCCATCTCGGACACGAGCCGGCGCACGAGGGCGTGGTGCGCCTTGTGCCCCGACTTGGTGGCGACGATGCGGCCCTGGAGCTCCGCGCCCACCAGGTAGAGGTCCCCGAGCAGGTCGAGCAGCTTGTGCCGGGCGGGCTCGTCGTGGAAGCGCAGGTTCGCCGCGGCCGGCAAACCGTTGTCCGACGGCTCGAGGATGAGCGTGTTGTGCTCGTCGGCGCCCTTGCCGAAGCCGGCATCGCGGAGCGCGTCGATCTCGGACGCGAACACGAAGGTGCGTGCCGGCGCCACGTCGCGGGCGATGTCGGTGCCCGGCAAGCGGATCTCCACGTACTGCGGCGCCAGGCCGAGCTGCTGGTAGTCGAGCGTGTACGAGAGCTGCAGGCCGTCGGTGTCCGACGGCAGCGCCATGAGGGTGGCGCCCTCCAGCTCGACGCAGACCGGACGCTCGATGCGCAGCACCTTGGCGGTGGCCTTCTGATCCACCACACCGGCCTTGGTGAGCAGGTCGAACCACGGCCGGGCGCTCCCATCGAGCCCGGGCAGCTCGGAGGCGTCCAGCTCGACCTCCAGGTTGTCCACGTGCAGGGCGTGCAGGGCGGCGAGCAGGTGCTCGACGGTGTGCACCGCGGTGCCGGCGGGCTTGCCCAGCGTGGTGCGGCGTGCGGTCTCGGCCACCTCGGAGAGGCGCGCCGGGATCGGATCGGAGTCGGGCAGGTCGCTGCGCACGAACACGCAGCCGGTGTCGGGCTTGCCCGGCCGCACGATGACGCGCACGGCCTTGCCCTCGTGCAGCCCGATGCCCTCGACCTCGAACGGGTTCTTGATCGTGCGCTGGTGGCGGGTCACGACGGGTCCTCCGCCGGGTCGCGCTGTCCGAGCCTGCGCTCGAGTTCCGCGACCCGCTCGCGCAGCGCGGGCAACCGGGTCAGGTTGGCGCGCTCCTTGCGGAACTCCTCGAACGGTTTGGCCGGGATGCCGGCCACGAAGCCACCGGCGGGCACGTCCTTCTTGATGCGTGAGAAGCCGCCCAGGATGGCGTCGTCCCCCACGATCACGCCGTTGTCGCAGCCGGCCATGCCCCCCATGAGCACGCGGTCGCCGAGACGACAGTGTCCGGCCAGGTTGACCCCGCCCGCGATGGCGACGTCCTCCCCGAGCCGGACGTTGTGGCCGACCTGCACGTCGTTGTCGAGCTTCGTACCGCGCCCCACGAGGGTGTGATCGAAGCGCGCGCGATCCACGGTGGTGTTGGCGCCGATCTCCACGTCGTCCCCGAGGATCACGTTGCCGACCTGCGGGATCTTGTGGTGCCGGCCCTGTGCGTCGCGGCGGAAACCGAACCCGTCGGCGCCGATGACCACGCCGGCATGCAGCAGCACGCGGTCCCCCAGCACGCAGCGGAAGCCGACCACGACGCGCGGGGCCAGATGGCAATCGGCACCGATGACCGCGTCGGCCTCGACGACCACGCCGGGCTGCAGGGCGGTCCGGTCCCCGATCCGTGCTCGGGCCCCGACGCTCACGAAGGGGCCGATGGCGACGCCCTCACCGAGGATCGCGCTCGGGTCCACGACGGCGGCGGGGTGCACGCCGGCCGCGGGCCGATCACGGGGAGGGCCCAGCGCCCTGGCCAGGGTGTCGATGGCCGCTTCGGCGTCGGCGACCCGGACGAGCGTCGTGCCGTTCTCGGCCGGCGGGTAGTCGGGACCCACCAGCAGGCAGCGGGCCGGACAGTTCCGGACCTCCGCGCTGGCCGCCGCGGTCCAGACCGGCACCAGGTCGCGGGGCCCGGCCAGGGCAGGCGAGGCCAGGGCCTGGAGACGCAGGTCGGCGTCTCCTTCGACGCGTCCGCCCAGCAGGGCGGCGATCTCGGCGGCGGTCTGGTCGAGGTTCACGGGCGCGTGCATCATCCGCATCGCGCCCCGGCGAGGGAAGGGGCGTCAGAAGCGCCGACTCATCTCGAAGCTGAGCGCTCGGGTCTCGTCCTCGCTCTCGTCGGCGAGCACGGCCGCCAGATCCACCGCCACGGTCACCCCGCCCAGGGCCGCCAGCCGCAGCCGCGCGCCGATGCCGGCCGAAACGCGCAGGTCGTCGGTGAGGTCGCCCAGCGCGGCGCCCCTCTGGAGGTTCGCGATGTCGAGGAAGAGCACGCCTTTCATGACCGTCTCCTCCTCGTCACGAAAGGGGTTGTACTCGGTCACCAGCGGACGCACGTACTCGATCGACCCGGCCAGCGCCAGGCGGCCGCCCGTGGCCGTGTCCGACTCGTGCGGGCCCACCCCCTGATAATCGAAACCCCGCACCGCGAAGGGGCCCGACGAGCCGCCCACGAAGTAGTTGTTCCAGAAGGGGAAGTCGCTGGAGGACGACGTCGGGTCGACCAGGCCCAGGGCCAGGCGGTTGTGGAGCACGTTGAGCTTGCCGGTGTCGGCCTGCTCGTCGAGGGGATTCCACCATTCGCCCGTGAAGGTGAAGCGCCGGCTGTCGACATCGCCGCCGAACGGGCCGCCGGACCACTCCAGCTGCACGCCGTAGGTGGCGCCGTCGGTGGGCTCGAGCGACGAGTCCACGTCGCGATAGCGGAAGCCGCCGCTGAGGGCGTTGATCGTCTTCTCGCCTTCGTCCGCGAGGATCGTCGGCACGTCGCTGGAGACGTCGGTGATGTCCACCTGCTCGATGCGCCCGCCGATGTTGATCGAGGTGCGCTTGCTGAGGTCCTTGCTGAAGGTGACCGAGCCGCCCTGGTTGTCGCGGTCGTAGTCGTTGAAGTCGCGCGTGCGGCTGAAGATCCGGTAGGAGACGCCCCACGGGTTCTCGTCGCCGGCGTCGAGCCAGGGATCGGTGAAGGTGATGTCGGCGTTGGTCGTCTCGGTGCCGGGAATCAACTCGACCAACAGGCGCTGGCCACCGCCGTGGTAGGCCTCCCCGCTGGTGAAGAACTCGTCGAGGAAGTTGTCCCAGCTGCTGGCCGCGCGAGAGGCATCGAAGTTGCGCTTGTCGATGGTCACGCCGCCGAAGACGCCGTTGTCGGACCCGGCGCCGAGCAGGAACGAGAACACCCCGCTCTGGTCCTCGCCCACCTCGACCACCACGTCCACCAGGGCCGGGTCGGGGGTCTCCTCGGTGTCGATGCGCACCAGCGGCTGACCGGCGAAGTCCTCGAAGTAGCGCTGGGCGATGAGTCGATCGGCGCTGAAGTCCAGCTCACCGAGGTCCACCACCTCACCGGGGTAGAAGGTCAGGTAGCGGCGGATGACCTCGTCGCGCGTGCCCGTGTTGCCGCGGATGATGACGTCGCGGATGCGGTTCTGCTGGCCCTCGGCGACCTGGAAGACCACGTCCACCAGGGGCTGCTCCAGGTCGTAGCCGTCGCGCGGCACGACGACCGCGTCGATGTAGCCCCGGTTGCCGTACTCACCCTGGATGGAGCGGATCGTGCGCACCACGTCGGGGCGGCGGAAGGGCTGCCCCACCTGGAGCGCGGCCTCGGCCAGCAGGGCCTCGCGATCGAGGGCCACCACGCCGTCGAGTTCGATGCTGCGCACCGAGTAGCGCTGGCCCTCTTCCACGTACAGGGCGATCTCGACCTCGCTGCGGTCGTCGGAGAAGTCCAGGCCGTCGAGCGAGACGCGGGCGTCGAGGTAGCCCTCACCGCGTACGAAGTTCTCGAGCAGCACCACGTCCTGGTTGACCTCGTCCCGGCGGAAGTCCTTGCCCAGGAACCAGTCGAGCAGGCCCGGCACCGAGCGCATCACGTTCTTCGCGTCGTCCACGTCGAGGGCCGTGAGTCCCTGGATGGTCACGCCGGTGGTCTCGACCCGCGGGCCCTCGTAGATGCGCAGCGTCGCGTACTCGCGGCCGTCGCGCTCGTCGTTGGTGAGCTCCACCTGCACGAAGGCGAAGCCCTTGGACAGGTAGAACTCCTGCACCAGGTCGCGTGCCCGGATGACCTCGTCGGGCGTGGCCGCCGCCTCCGCGCGGAGCCGGCCGGCGCTCAGCAGCTCGGAGGCGTCGTACTCGAGGTTGCCCAGCACCTCGATCACGTCGAACATCTGCACGCGCGACATGCGGAACACGACCACCGGGCCGTCCTCCACGATCACGTCGGCCAGGATGCCGTGGGTGTTGGCCAGCCAGCGCGTGTCCTCGTCGACCAGGATGTCGCTGAAGGGCACGCCCTGCTTGCAGCGCAGGTTGGCCCGCAACAGGCTGTGGGAGATGCCGACGTCCCCTTCGAGCACCACGCCCTGGATCGGGTCGCCGGCCTGCCCGTGGGCCACCGAGCCCAGCAGCAGCAGCGCGACGACGACGAGCCACCCCGGCCGGCGACCCGCGCCCCGCCCGCTCCGCGATCGCGCCTCCTCGCCCCGTCCGCCGTCGCCCCGTCCGCCGTCGCCCAAGCTGGTTCCCTCGTTCGCCACCGCGGTGTCCCCTCAGACGCCCGGCACGATCGCGGCCGGAGAGACGTCGTCGGGGATGTAGGTCGGGTTCTCGAAGCGCATCATGGTCGGGAAGAAGAAGAGGTTCACGGTGCCCGTCGGACCGGTACGGTTCTTGGCCACGATGATCTCCGCCTTGCCTCGCACCGTGCTGTCGTCCGGGTTGTAGTACTCCTCGCGGTACAGGAGCATGATCGCGTCGGCATCCTGCTCGATGGCGCCCGACTCGCGCAAGTCCGACATCATCGGGCGCTTGTTGGGCCGCGACTCGACGGCGCGATTGAGCTGGCTGAGCACCAGCACGGGCACCTTCAGCTCGCGCGCCATCTGCTTCATGCCGCCCGACAGCCGCGTGATCTCCATCTGCCGGCTCTCGGCGTTCCCGCCCAGGGTCATCAGCTGCAGGTAGTCGACCATGATGATCGAGATGTCATGGCGCGCCTTCATGCGACGGGCCTTGGCGCGCATCTTGACCAGGCTCAGGCCGGGCGTGTCGTCGATGTAGAAGGGCGCCTCCATGAGACGCCCCGCGGCCTCCGGGATCTTGCGGTACTCCTCGTCGGTGAGGTCGCCGCGCATCAGTCGCGTGGCATCCACGCGGGCATTGCCGCAGAGCATGTTCTCGGCCACTTGCTCCTTGGTCACCTCCAGCGTGAAGAGCAGGCCCGGGTTGCGGTCGCGCACGGAGATGTTGTCCATCATCGAGACGGCGAAGCTGCTCTTGCCCATGGACGGGCGACCGGCCACGACGTACAGGCCCCCGGGCGCGAGGCCGTTGAGCTTGGCGTCCAGATCGGTGAAGCGCGTGGCCAGGCCGCGGGGCGCCGGGTCCGACTCCTGCGCCGCGTCGATGCGTTCGAGGGCCGCCCGGATGAGCTGGGAGAGGGGCGCCGCCGATTCCTCGCCCCGCCCCTGGGTCGCCGCGAAGAGGCGCTCCTCGGCGGCGTTGACCAGCTCCGTCACGTCGCCCTTGGTGTGACTCCAGGCCGCCTTGAGGATGTCCTGGGCCGCGTCGATGATGCGCCGACGCTCGGCCGCCTGCCGCACGAGCCGGCTGTACTCCATCGCGTGCGACGCGTTCGGCACCGACTCCATCAGCGCCACGAGCACGTCGACGCCGCCGACCTTGACCAGTTCCTCCTGGCGCGTCAGCTCCTCGGTCAGCAGCACCAGGTCCACCGGCCGCCCGCTGTCGTGCAGGGCGACGATCGCCTTGAACACCTTCTCGTGCTCGGGCAGGTAGAAATCGCCGGGGTCGAGGACCTCGGAGACCTCGTCGATGACCTGCTTGTCGAGCAGCATCGAGCCGAGCACGCACTGCTCCGCCTCGGTGTGCTGCGGCGGAATCGTCGACTGCAGGTCGGCCAGACTGCTCACGTTGCCCTCCGAGGGGCCGCTGAGCCGGACCGCGCTCGAACGCCCCTGGACGATTCCGCCCGTCACGGCGCCGCACTCGACACCTCGTCACGGACGCCGCCATCGTCCCGAGGCCCATCGTACGCGAGCGGTGACGCGGCCCGGAAGGCCCACCACGCTCAGCGGGTCGGATCGGTGGTGAGCAGCAGCGGGCGCATCGAGCGCGGAACGCGCCGCCCACCTCCGATCTCGCCCACCGACCAGTCGCGGGCCCGCAGTTCGACCTCCAGCACCTCTCCACCGGCTTCCCCCGACTCGTCCACGGAGGCGGAGACGGTCGGCAGCGGCCACTGACGACTCCCGACCTCACCGGGCCCGACCGCGAGGTGCCCCAGGAGCACTCCGTCGCCGAGGACCTCCACGGTCTGCCCGGGCACCTCGGGAAGCCCCTCCAGCCGGACGAGCAAGGGCCCCTCGCCGCGGCGCAGCCCCAGCTTGAGCACCGGTCCCGCGGTCCCGTCGGAGTGCAGCCCACCGTAGATCTGGGAGCTGCCCTCCCCGGTGCGGAAGTCCACGCGCGAGCGCAGGGTCGCGCGGTTGTTCTGGCGCAGCGCCTTGGCGAGGGCCTGGAAACGGCCCGCGCGATAGGTCTCGGCCCGCACCGCCGCCCACTCGTCCGGGACCTCGGGCAGGGGACGGTTCTCGCCGGCGTCGACCAGCCCCCGCTCGAGCAGGGCCTGGGCCACCCAGGTCGCCAGCACGACCTGGGTCTCGGCATCCGGGTGGGGGTCGAAGCCCAGGGTGTGCTCGGCCGGCAGCCGCGTGAGCAGGGCGATCACCGGCAGCCCCAGACCGGCCCGCTCCAGGCGAGCCAGCAGCATGGTCGTATAGGTGCCCTCGCGGTAGGGCAGCAGGACCAGGGGCGCGCCGCGCGGCTCCAGACGCGTGCGGAGCCGGTTCAGGAACGCGAGGTTCTCGCCGTAGCGTCGGCGCGACTCCGCCGACAGGTCCGCCTGCAGCAGGGCCGGCCCGGGGTCGCTGATCCGGGTGCCGAGGCGTTGCTTCAACGCGCGCTGGAAGCTGAGCACGCCGCCGGTGCGCACTTCGAGCCAGGGGTCGGCCGCCATCGGGTCGGGGCCCAACCGGCGGTGGCCGGTCTCGAGCACGCCGTCGGTGTCGGACAGGTCGTTCGCCACCGGCACGTACAGCACCAGATCGGGGTCGAGTTCCTCCAGGTGGTCGAGCGTGAAGCGGATCGCGTTGCGCGCATTCCACCCGGGAATCGCCACCGTGCGCGCGACCACGGGCGGCGCGTCGGGGCCGCGGACGCCGTCGAGGACCTGTTCGAGCCGGTGGGCCAGGGTCTCGTCGTCGTCCAGGCCGTAGCCGAACGCCACCGAGTCACCCAGCACCGCGATGCGGAAGGTCTCGGCGCCCTCGGGCGGCTCGGGGCCGGCGCGTCGGCGCAGGCCCCACTCGTCGCTGCGGATGGTGCCCTCGTGCAGGACCAGGTCGTCCCGGTTCCGCGCGAGCACGTAGCCGACGTGGGGATCGGGATGGACTTCGTACAGGCCCTGGGACGCGGCCGCTTCCAGCAGTCGACGCCGGACCTCCGGGTCCACGCCGGACTCGCCGGGGCGCAGCGTGCGCCCGGCCAGCGAGAGCCCGCCCTCGCAGACCAACAGCGTGAGCACCGCCGCGACCAGCGCGGCGAGCATCCGTCGGATCATGGCCAGGGAGACCGGCCGGTCAGGAAGCGGCCTGGTCCTCGTCGGTGGCCGCCGCGTCGGCGCCGTCACCGTCGGCCGGGTCCGCGTCGCCGTCCGCGTCAGGTTCCGCGGCGGCCGTCGTCGCCGCCGGGCGCGCGGGCTGGACGACCTCGATCACGTTGCCCTCGGCGTCCACCGGCACCACGTTCACCTTGACCGCTGTCTCGATCGTGCCGTAGAGGTGCACGATGGCCTCGCTGGCCCCGGCTTCCTTGACGTGGAGCTCGAGGCGCACGCAGCGCACCGGCAGCTCCCAGCCCTGGGCCGTGAGAGCGTCCTGGATGTCCTTCTCGGTGACCGAGCCGAACAGGTGGCCTTCCTCGGTGGCGCGCGCCAGGATCTCGACTTCGCAGCCCGAGAGCTTGGCGGCCAGCTCGGTCATCGAGCTGACCATCGCGCGCTCCTCCTCGTCGGCCTTGGCCTTGAGCTTGGTGAGGTTGCGCAGGACGTCGGCGTTCACCGGCGCGGCCTTGTGCTGGGGCAGCAGGAAGTTGCGGGCGTAGCCCGGGCGCACGCGGACCTTGTCGCCGGGGCGACCGAGACCGGTGACCGATTCGAGCAGGATCAGATCGACCATGGGACCAGTCTCCTCAGCGTGCCACGAAGGGCAGCAGGGCCAGGTTGCGGGCGCGGTACACGGCCACGCGCAGCTTGCGCTGGCGCTTGGCATCGAGTCCCGAGCGCACGCGTGAGAACAGCTTCCCCTGCGAGGTGATCATGCGACGCAGGTGGTAGACGTTCTTGTAGTCGAGGCGCTCGACCTCCTCCTTGACGGCGCGGGCGCGAGCCTTGCGCTCGGGGTCGCTCAGGCTGTCGGCAAGGGCTTCCTCGTCGACAGGCTCGGCACCGACCGGAGCTTCCTCGCCGTCCTCGCCGTCGACGGCGGCGCGCGAGGCGCGCGCGCCGGGCTCGGTCAGCGGACCGGGCAGTGCGTCGGCGCCCGGGATCGCTTCGACCGCCAGGGAGAAGACGCGCAGGATGCGGTCGCTGATCGCCACCTCGTGACGCAGCTTGTGATCGACACCGGCCTCGCCCGAGTAGTACGTGAGGACGTAGTTGCCGGTCTGGTTGCCCTTGATGGGGTAGGCCAGCTTGCGGTTGGCCCACGGCACCGTGTGGTGCACCGTGCCGCCGACCTTCTCCACCAGCGCGGTGAGACACATCTCGGGCGTGATCGCGGCCTCCTCTTCGGGAAGCTCGCGGTTGTGGAGGATGAACATCCCCTCGTAGTGCTTCATGGCTGTCTCCGGTCAAGGGCCAGCCTGCCCGGGGTCGGCGTGACCCCGTCTTCTGGCCAGACAGTCGAGCCGCGCATGGTAGAGAGCGCCCGGGCCCCTGTCCACGGCCCGCTCAGGGCGGGTCGGTGGAGAGCTCGATCGGGACGAAGGACAGCACCTGCGAGACCCCGCGCACCTCGGCTGCGCCCCAGTGGTCGGGCACCAGGCGGACCTCGATCGGCTGGTCACCCGGGGGCAACGCATACGTCCCTGCGGCGGCGCCCCCCGCGGCCGTCAACCGGAGCTCGCCGACGACGGCTCCGTCCACCTCCACCGCGATCGTCAGGGGCAGCAGATCGGGACGGCCCGGGACCGGCCGCGCGCGGAGGCGCAGCGGTCCGCCGCCGCGCGCGAGCAGGAACAGCGCCCGGGCCCCCACCGTGCCGTCGTCGTTGACGCCCCCGTAGACCTGGCTCAGCCCGACGAGGCTCTCGAACGACACCGTCCCGACCAGCCGCTCGGTGTCGGTGCCGCGCTGCTCGGCCGCGAGCCGGGCCCAATCGGCCGCCGCGCGCACCGGCGGACGGGTGGGCCCGTACCCGGGGTCATCGGCGGGCACGGCGGTCGGGTCGCCGGCGACCAGACCGGCTTCGAGCAGGGCGCGCGCGACGCGACGGGCCGCGGCGGCGATGGTGCCGGCGTGGGGGTGGGCATCGGTGGGCAGCGTGAAGGCCGGACCCACGGCCCCGAAGAGCGGCCAGAGCGGGATCGAGGGGTTCGCCGCGTGAACCCGGGCGAGCAGGTGCCAGGCGAAGGGCACGTCGGTGTAGGGCAGCACCACCAGCGTCGAACCCCGCGCCTGCAGCCAGGCGCCCAGCTCGGCGAGGGAGGCGGCGGCGGCGTCGTACCGGGACGAGGACTCCGGCGACAGGTCCGCCACCAGCGCCGGGGCGCCCGACAGCCGTCGGGACCGGTCGATGGCTTCGGGGGAGAGGTCGCCGAGCAGCTTCTTGGCGAAGCGCCAGGTGCCACCCTGATAGACGCGCAGCCAGGGATCCCGGGCGGCCGGGTCCGGCGCCCAGCGCCGGTGACCGGTCTCGTAGACGCTGTCGGTGTCGAACAGGTCGTTGGCCACGGGCACGTACAGCACCAGGTCGGGCTCGAGCTGGTCGAAGTGGTCGCGCAGGAAGTGCACCGCGTTGCGGTGGTTCCAGCCGGGCATGGCGACGGTCCGGGCCGCCACGGGCACGGCGCCCGGGCCGCGCGCGGCGTTCAGCTCGCGTTCGATCCCGTGCGCCAACGTCGCGTCGTCGTCGAGGCCGAAGCCGAAGGCCACCGAGTCCCCGAGCACGGCGACGCGCAGGGCGCCCTCGGCGGCGGGACCGTCGGGGCGCACGCGCAGTCCCAGGGCGTCGCTGCGGATGCGGCCGTCGTGCACGAGCAACTCCGCGTCGGCGCGCAGCACGTAGCCCACGAGGGGATCGGGATGGACCCGGTACAGCCCCGGGTTGTTGGCCGCCGCCCGCGAGCGCTCGTCGTCGCGCACGCCACCGCCGCCACCCACGTCACCCACGTCACCGTCGTCACCGCGGTCCGACGGCTGCGCGCCCCCCACCCTCCCGGCGCCCGCCCCCGCCAGGGACCGTCCGGCCAGGAGCGACAGCGCCCCCTCGGCCACCAGCACGGTGACGACGGTGACCAGGGCGAAGAGCAGGAGCCGCCTCAAGGGCGGGCTTCCTCGGAGGGGCGAGGCATCAGGAAGGCTCCCGTTGCAGCGGGGTTGCGGGGCCGGGGTCCGGCGTCAGTCCGGCGTCGGCTCCGCTTGGTTGGCGCGCCGGATCAGCGCCTCCAGATCACCATCGTCCAACCAGGCGTCGATGGCCAGCGCGGCCCGCTCGACCATGTCGTCCACGTCGGCCTGCTCGGCTCGCTTGAACGGGCGCAGCACGAACTCCTCGGCCGGCGCACGCCCGGGATCCCCGATGCCCATGCGCAGGCGCGGCACGGGCCGACCGTCGGCCACGTCCAGGATCGAGGCGAGGCCCTTCTGGCCCCCGGCGCTGCCCTGGCCACGGCAGCGCAGCTTGCCCAGCGGCAGGTTGAAGTCGTCGCAGACCACGAGCAGTTCCGGCCAGGCACCGCACTCGTCCTCGACGTCGCGCACCGCGCGCCCGGAGCGGTTCATGTAGGTCGTCGGCTGGAGCAGCCAGACCTCACGCTCGGCGTCGTCCGACGACACCCGGCTGCGGAGCGCCCGTCCCTTGGCGTGGAACGAGCGCCCGCGCAGCCCGGCCAGCCGGTCCGCCACGCGAAAGCCGACGTTGTGCCGTGTGCCGTCGTACTCGGAGCCCGGGTTGCCCAGGGCCACGACCACGCGCGGCGGCTGAGGCACCGGTTACTCCTCCTTCTTGTCGTCGTCGTCCGCGTCCGGAGCATCCGTCTCCGGGGTCTCGCCCTCGACGGGAGCCTCGTCCTCGTCGGTGACTTCCTCCTCGACGACGCGCGGCGCGAACACCGTGATCATCGGGGTCCCCGCGTTCTGCTCGGCCTCGTCGAGCACCACACCCTCGGGCAGGGCGATCTCGCCGGCGTGGATCGAGGCGCCCATGGCCAGGTCGGTCACATCCACCTGGATCTCGTCCGGGATCGCGTCCGCGCGGCAACGCACCAACAGCGTGGGGTGCTGGATCGTGAGCGTGCCACCCTCCAGGGTGCCCTTGGCCGTACCCACGGTGTGCAGCGCGACTTCGACCTCGACCTCTTCGGACAGATCGATGCGCGCGAAGTCGACGTGCAGGATCACCTGGCCGAAGGTGTCGTACTGCACCTCCTTGACCAGACAGGCCTGCTGGGCGCCCGCGATGTCGAGCGTGAACACCTGCGCCGGCGTGTCGAACGCGAGGTCCAGCGCGTGGGCGTCCAGGCTCAGGGCCTGGTTGCCTTCGCCGTGCCCGTAGATGTTGGCGGGCGTGCGGCCCGAGGAGCGCGCCTTGCGCGACGAACGGGAGCCGACGCCCTCGCGGATCTCGGCCTTCAGGACGGTGTTGCCGGTGCTCATGATTCGTGTTCCTGGTGTTCCCTCGACGGGAGGAGCCCCAGCGAGGCCTACTCGACGAAGAGGGAGGTGACGGAAAGGTTGCCGTGGATGCGCCGGATGGCTTCCGCAAGCAGCGGGGCCACGCTCAACACGTCCACGAACGCGGGAAGATCGGTTCGGGGCCGGACCGAGTCGGTCACGTAGACCGCCTCCAGTTCGGCGGCCTTGATGCGTTCGATCGCCTTCCCCACGAAGAGCCCGTGGGTGGCGGCGATGTAGATCCGGCCCGCGCCGTGCTTGCGCACCATGCGCGCCGCATCGGTGATCGTGCCGGCGGTCGAGATCATGTCGTCGACGAGGATCACGTCCTTGCCCTCGACCTCGCCGATGAGGTGCTCGGACGCGACCTGGTCGGGGCCCATGCGCCGCTTGTCGACGATCGCGAAGTGCAGCCCGAGGGTCTGCGCGTAGGCACGCGCCATCTTGATCCCGCCGGCGTCGGGCGCCACGACCACGGCCGAGCCCGGCTGCAGGAAGGAGAACGCCTCCTTGAACACCGGCTTGGCGTAGAGGTGGTCCACGGGCACATCGAAGAAGCCCTGGATCTGCGCGGCGTGCAGGTCCATCGTCAGCACGCGGTCCACCCCGGCCACGGTCAGGCAGTTGGCCACCACCTTGGCGGTGATCGGAACACGCCCCTCGTCCTTGCGATCCTTGCGCGCGTAGCCGAAGTACGGCATGACCGCGGTCACGCGTCCGACCGAACTGCGCTTGCAGCAGTCGATCAGGGTCAGCAACTCGACCAACGCCTCGTTCACCGGCGGGCAGGTGGGCTGCAGGATGAACACGTCCTTGGCACGGATGTCGTCGTGGACCTTGACGTCCACCTCGCCGTCGGGGAACCGGCCGACCTGCGCGTGCGTGAGCGGGACCCCGAGGATGCGCGAGATCTTGTGGGAGAGGTCCGGATGCGAGGAACCGGACAGCAGCGCCAGGCCATTGTCGTTCATGACGTTCCCGAGTCCGAGGGCGCGCGAGTGGAGCTGCCCAGCCGGCGGGCCGGCACGCCCACCCAGGTCTCGCCGTCCTTCACGTCCGAGTTGCGGGTGACGATCGCTCCGGCTCCGAGACGGGCCCGGTCCCCGATCGTGGCGGGCGCCACGATCACGGCACCACTGCCCACGAAGGCGCCGTCGCCGATGCGGGTCGCGTGCTTGTGGGTCCCATCGTAGTTGGCCGTGATCGTTCCCGCACCGATGTTGCTGCGACGGCCGATGGTGGCGTTGCCCAGGTAGGTCAGGTGCTTGGCCTTGCTGCCGGGCCCCAGGGTGGTCTGCTTGGTCTCGACGAAGTTGCCCACTTCCGCGCCCTCGAGCAGGACCGTGCCCTCGCGCAGATGGCTGAAGGGGCCGACCTCGCAGCCGGCGGCGATGCGCACCCGGCCCTCGATCATGGTGCAGGGCAGGATCCGGGCTCCCGGGGCGATCTCCACGTCCGCATCGATGAAGGTGCTGTCGGGATCGTCGATCTCGACGCCGTTCTCGAGGTGACCCAGCAGGATCCGCTCCCGCAGCAGGCGGCGGACCAGGGCCAGTTCGGTGTGGTCGTTGAAGCCGAGCGTCTCGGTCTCGTCCTCGGCCAGCAGCGCCGCCACGCTCCGGCCCGCGGCCCGGGCCTGTTCGACGAGGTCGGTCAGGTAGACCTCGCCCTGGGCATTGTCGCTGCCGACCCCCTTCAGGGCCTCCAGCGCGAAGGGCAGATCCACGACCCAGACCCCGGTGTTGACCTCGAGCAGGCCGCGGGTGGCCTCGTCGGCGTCGGCTTCTTCCACGATGCCGGTCACCGCGCCGGTCTCGTCACGGAGGATGCGGCCGTAGCCGGTGGGCTCGTCGAGCACCGCCGTCAGCAGGGTCACGGCGGCCTGGTTGCCCCGGTGGGCGGCCACCAGCTCCGACAGCTGCTCGGCCGTCAGCAGGGGGCAATCGCCGTAGGTGATCAGCAGGTGCCCGTCGGCACCCTCCAGGGCCGCCGCCGCGGCGAGGACGGCGTGACCGGTCCCCCGCGGCTCGTCCTGGGTGGCGTAGGAGAGCCTGCCGGCGACGGCTTCGGCGTCCTGACCCTCGAGCGGCCCGGTCAGGCTCGAAAGGGCCGAACGGATGGCCTCCAGGTGCCGGCCGCCCACGACCACGACGCGCTCGGGGTCCAGGGCCAGGACCGCGCGGAGGGGCCAGGCCACCGAAGGGCGCCCGCACAGGGCGACCAGGACCTTGGGCCTGCGACCACCGAGGCGCGTGCCTTCACCCGCGGCGAGGACGACAGCGTGGAGGGGGGCGCTCATGGTGTCCGGGAACCCTGTGTTCCGGAGGAGGGAAAAAGACGCGGGAGCGTGCCACAACGCGGCCGATAGGGTCAAGACGCGGGTCGCGCGTGGGACGGGTCCGAAGGCCGTCCAAGGCGAGGAACCGTGGCTGTGTCGGGCCCGGAAGACGGGTTCCGGCGAGTGTTGGATAGTTCTGGGGATCCGTCCCTGGACAGATCACAGATGGCGGGGTAGCGTTCTACATCCGAGCGGGTTCCCCCCCGAACATGCTTCCGCTCGGCGAGACGACTCACAACTTGGTCAACACCAGGAGACTCCCCCGTCTCGCATCCTCTCGACCGTTCCTGACTCTTCCCTGGCCTCGGCGCCTCTTCCTCCCGGAAGCGGTTCGGGGTTGCAGCACCCCACCCTCGTTCTCCTTTCCCGGTCTTCTATGTGTTCGCCCTTCGGAGGGGCTCCAGCATGACCTTTGCCAAGAATTTCCGCGGCCTCGCCTTCGGTGCGCTGGCCCTGGGTCTCGTCGCGACGGCGGCCGACGCCCAGAACGGAACCAACTACCACGTCCTGCAAAATGACCTCGACGTCGCGTACATCGGCGTCGGCACAGGTGGCTCGCAGACCATCGACGACGGCATCATGACCTGGATCCCAGGCGAAGAGCTGCGTGGGCCGCACCGCGACCAGTTCGAGGGTGACTACGCCTACAAGCAGGCTCGTTGGCGTGAGTCCCTGTGCCTCTTCAACCAGGGTGGCGCGGCCACGCTGCAGCTCCAGTTCCCGCTCATCGCCCTGATCGAGCTGGACGACACCAGTGGCGTGCACACGGGCTACGCGCCCGACGTGTTCACCGCGTTCGGCGATCCGGCTTGCGCGATCACCAACCTCGGTACGTCCGGCTTCGTCCCCTTCGGTAGCCCGGGCGGCCTCGCCGGCACGTTCTCCTTCGCCCTCGCGGGTCTTCCCTCGGGCTGTGGCAGCGGCACGGTGCTGCTCCCGAACGAGAACCTCGCGAACAGCGCGGGTGGCTTCGCCACGATCCTCGCCTGTGCGACCGGCACCAACCTCGCCATCGCCAGCACCGGCTTCTGCTGGGGCGTCCAGTTCACCTGGATTCCTTCGGCCGTTCCGTCGATCGCTGACATCAACAACGGTTGGGTCCACTACCTCCGCAACGGCCAGGACGGCAACCAGTACTGGGGCATGTCCAACGACGAGCTGAACATCTGGGCCAGCAACACGGTCAACTCGGACAGCGGTCAGACGGCCGTCCTCGGCTTCCTCGCCAACTCCGAGTACGCCATGCTGTTCGCCTCGGTCGACGCGACCACGCACATCGCGCAGCAGCCGGCCGGCCTCAACGCCGGTGGTTCGTACTACTTCCAGACCGAGGGCTTCACCGACATCTCCGGTTCGCCCGCCGTGCTGAACCTGAACCAGGGCTTCGACCTCGGCATGGGTAGCCGCATCACGTCGCTGGACGGTCTCGCTGGTGTGACCAACCTCGGCGGCTTCGGCAACCAGGACCCGGGCAACGTGGGTGGCGTCAACCCGAACGGCGGCGGCTTCATGTTCGCCTCCTTCGGCATGTGGACGTTCTCGAACGAGGGTGGCGTTGGCCGCAAGATGGCTGCGTGGCTCACGATCAACCTCAACCCGCTGCTCGGCTTCACGCCGGACTCCCAGGTCGACGTCCAGGTTGCTGGTATGACCGTGCGTGTGCCGGCTGACGGCGTCGGCATCGCTTCGCCGCTCACTTCCACGCTGCAGGGCATCTTCAGTCACGAAGTGTTCGGCTGCGCGAGTG
>JAJDER010000167.1 GCA_029259725.1 Planctomycetota bacterium
CGCAGCTTCTGCGTGCGGTTCATCTCCTGCAGCAGCGAGGCGATCGTGGTCGACTTGCCCGAGCCCGTGATGCCACTCACCACGACCAGGCCCTGGCGCATCTGCAGGATGTTCTGGAGCACGTCGAAGTTCGGGAAGCCGAGCGACTTGATGTCGGGGATGTAGCGCGGCAGGGCGCGGATGACGGCGGCCATGCCGTCGCGGTCGTAGAAGGCGTTGATGCGGAAGTTCATGCCTTCCTCGTCTTCCATGTGGAAGGCGGCATCGACGTCCTTGGGCAGCTCCTGCTCGAGGTCCTCGATCTGGTCGCGCCGCAGCAGCGGGTAGACCAGGGCCTTGACCATCTGCTGATCGCAGACCTCGGCGCCCTCGTGCGGCTGCATCTCGCCGTCATGCCGGTAGTGCACCGGTTCGCCCACCTTGATGTGCAGGTCGGCCAGGCTCGAGATGCCGTTGACCATGAACTGCTCGTCGTTGAAGCGGCGCAGCAGATCGAGGATCGAGACCTGCTGCTCCCCCACCTGGTAGCAGGGCTGGATGCGGAAGTTCTTGCGGCGGTCGTGTCCGGCACGGCGCTCGGGTGGAAGGACCAGGCCCGTGCTCGTCCCGGCGGCTCCCGTGGACGGGGCGGCGGGCGGCTCCGCCACCGTGGGCTTGCCCGCGGCGTCCGGCGTGGCCGCGCTCAGCGTGGGCTTGCCGACCTGGGGCTTGGCCAGCTTCGGCGCAGCGGCGGGCGGCGCGTTCTCGTCGGCACCCTGCCCGGACGCCACGGCATCGCCGGCGGTGTCGCTCGGCGTGCCGAGGACCGGCTTGTCGGCGGACGTGTCGACGGGCTTGTCGTCGGCGGGCGGCTTCAAGTGGAAGCCGTCGAAGCGATCATCAGAGCTCACAGGGCACTCCGGGCCAGGGGCGGACTCCTTCCCTTTCGACAGCTGGGGACGGGAACTTGCCCTCGGGATCCGCGGGGGCCGGGCAGCCTGTGCCGAGCCCTTCACGCAAGGCTGCTAGGGCCGGATCTCGATGTCCACCGGGTTGCTCGCGAAGTCCGCCGGACGCACCGTGAACCACGCCGCCCAGAGCGTCAGGCCGGTGAGCGGGGCCACGAGCCCGGGAGCCGTGCGCAGGGCCGCGAGGGCCCGGGCCTCGCCATCGAGGACACCGGGTCCGGCGAGGATCCCCGCCGCGACGAGCGTCGGCGACAGGGCGAAGAGCCGGTCCGGGTTGAGCGGGATGGTGAGTCCGGTGTCGGTGAGCAGGCCGGGCTGGGTTCCGCTCACGCTCACGGCCAGCGCATAGGTGCGCCCCGCCATGAGCGTCGGCCCGAGCAGGTCCAGTTCGACCACGCCGCCCTGGCTGCCGGAGAGCGAGTCGGCCGCCGCCAGCAGCGCTTCGCGGTGGACCAGTTCCGGAAACGGGAACACGGTCGCCGCCAGCACGCCGTCGTCGATGCGCACGGCAAGGCGGTCGGTGCCGAGGCCCTCGCCGGCCAGCAACTCGAGCGTGTAGGTGCCGTCGCCGTGATCCTCCACCGCTTGGAGCGTGGTCAGCTCGGCGCTGCCGGCGGCGTGGCCGAGCGTGATCGTCGCCCCACCGGTCGTGATCGGGCTGCCGAACGCGTCGTACAGCACCAGCTCCAGCGTGCGCGTGGAGACGCCGTCGCCGAGAACCTCGGCATCATCGAGCAGGGCCTGCGACACGAGGCCGTCCGGGTGGCCGGCGATGTCGAGCTGGAACTGATCGTAGGCGGCCTGCAGTTGCCCGATCGGTTCGGGCGACTGGGGCGATCCGCCGATGTTCACCGAGAAGTAGTAGTCCCCGGTGGCGCAGCCGGCCGCCGTGCAGTTGCCGTCCGGGTCGCCGGGACGGGCCAGCACCATGAACGCGACGTGGGCCGACTTGTCGGTGAGCGGGTCGAAGCCCGCCGGCGGGTCGCCGCAGGACTGCGGGGCGTTGACATCGCAGGAGCAGCGTCCGTCGCCCCCGGCCGAGTGGGCCGCCGCCATGCCGGCCATGAGCTTGTCGAGCAACGTGCCGGGCGTGTTCACCACGGCGTCCTCGGCCCAGTCGATGACCGACGGCCCGGACAACACATTGCCCTGGATCGTGTAGGCGAGCGTCCCCGCGGATCCCTGCCGGTCTTCCTTGTAGCCGAACACGGACGGCCCCGTGAACCCGGCCGAGTCGGGCGACAGGTCGATCACGCCGTACTGCCGCGAGGCCTTGAACAGGTCGCCCTGCTTCGCGATCTCGATGATCTCGGCCGGGCTGGCGACGCACTCCTGGAACGCATCCCAGATCTTCTTGCGGTTCACCGCGCCGGTGTCGATCGAACTCTGCGCGCAGGCGGCGCCCTTGCCCACGACCACGACGGGCAGGAGTTGTTGGAGGTTGGTGTTGCCAAGGCAGGTCGCGGCGCCCACGGCGATCTCGCCGGTGGCCGTGTCGACCAGGATGATCGACCAGGTGGCACCCGCGCGTGGGGCCAGCAACAGCGAGAGGATCAGCGCGAACAGGACGGCGCGTTGCTTCATCGGAGGTCTCCTCACGCGGCGCGGGACGTTGGAGTCTATCAGCCCCCGGAGCATGCGGCGCACCGAGCCGAGCGATCGCGCGCCGCCGCTTCCCGGGCGGAGGTGCGCCACGCCTCGTCCGACTCAGCCATCGTGGGGCCAGGGCGGCACGGCCGCCCACGGCAGGCCCGCCGCGACGAGCGTCGCCACGAGGCCGTAGCCCTGCGGCCCGACGTGGCCGCCATCGAGGAAGTCCTCTGCCGCAAAGCCCAGGGCGCGAAACCCGGCGCGCAGGTCCACCGACGGGCCCGGCGCGGAGAGCGAGACCTGCTGGTACTCGGTGAGCTCGACACCGGCCGCCCCCATCTGGTCTCGGAAGGGCCAGGCCAGGAACCCCACGGCCGCGCCGGCGTCACCGGCGAGCTCCGCGATGCGCGCCAGGTTCGCGGCGAACACCTCGGGTGGGACGCGCGCCTGCACCGCGCGACGGCCGCCACTCGACCGGCGCCACGAGAACAACGCCTTGCGCAGCACGGCGAAGGCGCGGCTGTGCTCGAGCAGCGCGCCCGGGCCCGCGGCTCCGTCCCGATGCTCGGCGTCGCTCCGGCCGTCCCAGACCGACGAGTCGTTCCACCCGAACGCGACGACCACCACGTCGGGCTCGAGGCGCGGGATCCAGCGCTCGGCAACGATCACGCCCTGCGCCGAGGAGTAACCGGGAACGCCCGCGTTGAAGACCTCGACGGGTCGCTGCAGTCGCTCGACGAGCCGCGCCTCGAGTTGCGCCGGCCAGGTCTCGTCCGCCGCCGCACCGAACCCGAAGGTGCACGAGTCGCCCAGGGCCAGCACGACCAGCGCGTCGGGGTCACGCACTCCGGGAAGCCTTCCACGCAGCCCCGCCGCGTTCGTGACCTGGCCGAAGAACGGACGCTCGCGATCGAGGGGCAGGCGCCGATCCGGGGCCAGGCGCCAGAAGAGCTCCGGGTCGGGCAGCAGGCAGGCATTGAAGTCGTCCAGGCCCGTGTCCATCCAGGAACCGACCCGCTGCCCGAAGCGCTCGAATTCGGTGGCGTCGGTGAACGCCCGCGCGGAGAGCTCCAGCAGCGCGCCGAGCCCCGCCAGGACCAGGAGCGTGTAGGTCAGCTTGACCCTGGTGGAGCGCGGGCCCCGGGCCTGCGATCGTCTATCGTGTCCGCTCATCCCCGCACGGTCACCGTGGCCGGGGCGGGACCCACCCTGCACGGACGGGAGCCTCGGCGCTGGTCATGGAACGCTGGTCGATCAAGCTCGAAAAGGAGTACCACAAGTTCTCGGCGGCCCACTTCCTGATCTTCCCGGACGGGACGGCCGAGCGGCTCCACGGCCACAACTACCGCGTGTTCGTCGACCTGTCGGCGACGCTGGGGAAACACGGCCTGGTGATCGACTTCAAGCGCGTGAAGCCCGTGGTCAAGGCGCTCGTCGATGAACTCGACGAGCACTGGCTGATCCCCGGTGAACATCCCGCGCTCATCACGACCGAACGCGCCGACGGGGTCGTCGAGGTGCGCTACCTCGAGCGCTACTACGCCGCGCCGAAGGAGGACGTGATCATCATGCCGATGAACAACCTCAGCGCGGAGAACCTCTCCACCTGGGTCGGGCGCGAGCTGCGTCGGCGCCTGGCCGAGCAGTTCGACGACCTCGTGATCGCCGAGCTGTCCTGCGGCGTGGAGGAGACCAGCGGGCAGCGCGGTGTGTATCACTACTCGGCGGACGCCGGCGACGAGACCGCGGGGTGAGGGTGCTCGTCACGGCCTTCGAGCCCTTCGGCGGGGAGCCCTTCAATCCGTCACAGGCCATCCTCGAGGAGCTCGCCGACGACGCGGCGGGCGCCGACGTGGAGCTCGCGCGGGTCGTGCTGCCGGTGGATCGCACCCGCCTCGACGCCGCGCTCGAGGCAGCGCTCGACGAGCACGCCCCGGACCTCGTGGTGATGGTCGGGCAGGCCACGGGTCGCGGCGTGGTGCACCTCGAGCGCTGCGCCCACAACGCGCTCGACTTCCGCGGACAGACCGACAACGGCGGCCACGGCGCCGACGGCGGACCGCTGGAGCGCGGGGGCCCCGGCAGTCTCGATTCGAACCTGCCGCTGGACCAGCTCGCCGCGCGCCTGCGCGCCGAGGACCTGCCCGTGCACGTGTCGAGCGATGCCGGACGCCACCTGTGCAATGCGGCGCTGTACGCCGTGTTGCGGCGGCGTGGCGACGGACGTGCGGTGTTCGTGCACGTGCCGCTGATCCCGGCCCAGGCCGCGCGCCGCGACAAGGGCGAGCCCTCGCTGGAGCTGGACACGAGCCGCCGGTGCGTGGAGCGCCTGCTCACCCTGCTCGCGACACCCCCGTCCGACTGATCCCCCTCACGCCGCGCCCCCCCGCGGCCCGCCCCCGGAGTCCCCATGGTCCGTATCGACGTCCGCTATGAAGGCGAGCTGCACTGCGAGGCGACCCACGTTCCCTCGGGTCGCACCCTGACCACCGACGCCCCCGTGGACAACCAGGGTCGCGGCGAGTCGTTCTCCCCCACCGACCTGGTCGCCACGGCGCTCGCCACCTGCACCGCCACGATCATGGGCATCGCTGCCGCGCGACACGACGTCGACCTCACGGGCATGCGGATCACGGTGATCAAGGAGATGGCCGCCGAGCCGGTGCGCCGCATCGGCAAGCTCGTGACCGTCTTCCACATCCCCGTCGAGCCCGACGAGAAGGTGCGCACGCTGCTCGAGCGAGCCGCCCACAGCTGCCCGGTGCACCACAGTCTGCACCCCGACATCGCCGCGCCCCTGACGTTTCGCTGGGGGCAGGCCTGAACCTCGGCCGGCGGACTCAGTCCCGCGGCAACAGGCGCACGATCGGCGCCGGCTCGGGCCCGTCGGGAGTCGGGTTCTCGAAGCGGAACGCACGGCTCAGCGCCTTGCGCAGCGCCGCGTGCCGCTCGGGCTCGTAGCGCGGTGGCGGGCTGCGGTCGAAGAACACCGGGCGCCCGCGCTGCAGCTGCGCGGTGGCCCACGCCACCACGGCGTCCGGTGTCTCCTCGGCCCCGAGATGGCGTTCGGCGACGCGCTGGGTGAGCGGACTCACGAACGGGCCGAGGTACAGGATCTCGCGCTCGGTTCCCAGCCGGAAGGTCGCTTCGGCCAGCGACGAGTCCGCCGTGGTGAGCAGCACCGCGTCGCCGGGCAGTTCCCGGGCTGCACGCGCGATGACGCCATGGCGTTCCAGCGCCTCGGTCACCGCGCCCTTGGGCGGCGGCGCCGTGACCAGTACCGCGGCCAGCCATGCGCCGGCCGCCGCCGCGATCCACCAGCGTCGCTCCCGGCCGACCAACGACCGCGCGGCGAGCACCGCCATCACGAACACGAGCGACAAGGGCGAGACCTGATACAGATCCGCCTTGTAGAAGTAGACCGAGAGCATGGCGTACTGCGTGGCGAGCGCCCCCGCGAGCAGCCACGCGAAGGCACGCAGTTCGAAACCGGCCTGCCGGTCGCGCAGTTGGCTGACCAGCCCGCCGACGAGCAACACCGCCACCGGCCACGCGTAGAGTCGCCCACCCCAGCCGAGGAAGTCCTTGAGCAGCGGCCAGTGCTCGCCGTAGAGCCGCTTCTCGCTGAAGTCCTCGTGGAAGTAGGCGAGCGAGAACTCCGCGCCGACGTCCCACTTCCAGAGCATGTAGCCGGTGCGGAACGGGTGGCCGTTGGCCCAGTCGTTGTGGAGCGCCACCGCGAGCACGCCGAGTGCCATCCCGGCGCCGAGGATCGCCGTCGAGCGCCAGCGCCCCGCGCCGCGGCTCCTGCCGATCACGAACAGCTCGACCAAGCCCATGGCGGCGGGGAACGAGACGTTGGCGAAGCGCAGCAGCAGCGAGCCGGCGGCCAGCAGCCCCGCTCCGAACAACGCCAGGCGCGAATCGCGACGCAGGTAGAGGCCGGTCGCGACGACCACCGCCAGCGCCGTGGGCACCTGCGACAGGATCGTGCCGCCGGTGTGGCGGAAGACCGGACTGGCCAGCAGCAGCAGTCCCGCGGCGACGCCCAGCGCCAGGTCGGCGCCGTTCCCGCCGAGCCGGCGGGCCAGGCGCGCCGTGAGCAGCACCGTGAGCACGCCGCAGGCGAGGATGACGACGATCCCGTGGCGCAGGTCCGGGCCGAGCAGGCGCACCGCCAGCGAGGCCAGGAAGGGCACGCCGGCCGGGTAGTAGCCAGGGATGTGCTCATCGCCCATCGGCACCGTGTTCCCGTCACCCTGGGCCAGGCTCACCGATTGCGCCGAGTAGCCGAGAGCGTCGTAGATCAGCGGCACCGAGTCCACCGGCACGTACAGCACCGCGAGCGCCACGACTCCGACGGCCGCCCACACCACCGAACGCCGCACGGTCAGGAGCCCTCCCGTTCCACGATCCGGAACACGAGCGTGTCGGCGTCGGGAACGAAGGCGAAGCGTTCGAGCAGGGCCGGGCGCAGGGCGCGCTGCGCGGCGGACAACTCGCGCGGCGGCGGGTTCTGGTCGAGGTAGACCGGGCGTCCCTCGGCCAGCCGGCGGGCGACGTGCTCCACGAGCGCGGTGACGGTGACCGTGTCGACCCGCAGCTGCCGCGCCACGGCGTCGCCCACCAGGGGACTGACGTAGTCGGGCACGTAGACGACCTCGCGCGCGCGGCTCCGGGCGAAGAGCGGATTGACGAGTCCCGGGTCGGTGGCCGTGAGCAGCACGGCGTCGTCGGGAAGCTGCTCCGACGCAGCCTCCAGCTTGGCGTAGCGCGACAGGGCCCCGGGCACGCCCGGTTCGGGCGGACCGCGCAAGGCCAGGCTCAGCGCGAGCAGTCCCACCGCGACCAGCCCGGGCGCGTGGCTCGCCGCACCCGGCGCAGCCTGCCGCCGCGCCCAGGCGGAGGCCAGGTCACCGAGTCCCAACGCTGCGAGCCCCATGGTCAAGGGCAGCAAGGGCACGAGGTAGAGATCGGAGTGGAACGAATGGAAGCCGAGGAGCAAGCCGTCGAACCCGATGCCGAGCAGCGCCAGGGCTGCAAACGCAGTCCGGCGCGGGTCCGCTCCCGCGCGACGTCGACTGCCCCAGAGTCCCACGGCGGCCGCGAGACTCACGACCGGCGTGAAGGCGCGGTTCAGGCCGAGGAAACTCGTCGTCAACGGCCACTGGCCGTCGATCCCCCAGTGGGTGGGAATCTCGATCAGGTGGCGCCAGGACATCTCGCTGCCGAGGTCGAACCCCCACAGGGCGTACCCGGTACTGAACGGGCCGCCGAAGGCCCACACGTTGTGGGCGGCGATCACGGCGCCGCCGCACAGCCCGCCCGCAGCGAGAGCCAGCACGGCGCCGGCCCGGGACGTGGGCCGGCGCCCTCCCAACCACACCTCGGTCAGGCCCAACGCCAGCGGGAACACGGCGTGGGAGAAGCGCAGCAGCACCGAGGTCGCCGCGACCAGGCCCGCCGCGAACAGCCAGGCGCCGACGCGCCCGGAGCGCCACGAGCGGACGTAGAGCAGCGCGACCAGCACGACGGCCAGGGCGGTCGGCACTTGCGACAGCAGCCATCCGCTGGTCATGCGGAACACCGGCGAACCGAGCAGCAGCAGCGCGGCGACGCTCCCGAGCCCGCCGAGCCTGCTCGAGACCTGGAGGCGTGAGTCGTCGCCGAGCCCGGCGATCAACCCGCCGAGAGCGAAGAGCGTGAGCAGGGCGCACAACAGCACCGCGGCGACACCGTGACGGACATCCGGGCCGAGCGCGGCCATGGCCAGGGCTGCGAGGGCGGGCATGCCGGCCGGGTAGATGCCCGACACGCGCTCGGCGCCGACCGCGATCGTGTTGCCGTGCCCTTCGAGCAGGCTCGTGGCCTGGCTGCCGTAGCCGAGCGTGTCGTAGAGCATCGGGACCCGCTCGACCGGGACGAACAACAACCAGGCGCCGACGGCCACGACGGCCAGCAGGACGAGACGCTCGCCTGCGGAGGCGCGCTGGGCGGGGCGGAAGCCGCCGCCGTCCGTCAAGCCAGTTCCGAGAGCGGGGTCTCGCCCTCGCTGCGCGAGACCATCGCCGCGCCGCAGGAGTCGGACCACACGTTGACGACGGTACGCAGCATGTCGAGCGGGCGATCGACGGCCAGGAGCAACGCCGCGCCCTCCACCGGCAGGTTCAGCGCCGACAGGATCGTGAGCATCATGACCAGGCCCGCGGACGGGATGCCCGCAGCGCCGATCGAAGCCAGCAGCGCCATGAACACCACGAGCACCTGGTCGCCCAGGGTCAACGCGAGCGTCGGGTCCAGCCCGGCATAGTACTGCGCCAGGAAGATGACGCCGATGCACTCGTAGAGCGCCGTGCCATCCATGTTGACCGTGGCACCGAGCGGCAGCACGAACGAGGTGACCTTGTTGGAGACCTTGCCGCGCTTCTCCACGGTCTCCAACGTGACCGGCAGGGTGATCGACGACGAGGAGGTCGAGAACGCCGTCATCAGCGCGGGGCTCATCGCCTTCGCCCAGCGGATCGGTGAGATGCCGCCGACGAAGCGCAGGATCATCGGCAGGGTGATGCAGGAGTGGATCAGCAGCGCTGCCGCCACCGTCAGCATGTACAGACCGAGGGGGCGGAAGAGCGCGAAGCCCGTCGTCGCCAGCACCTTGACCAGCAGCACGAACACGCCGAGGGGGATCAGCGCGAGGATGGCCTTCGCCATCTCCATCATCACCGCGAAGGCGGACTCGAAGAAGTCCTTCATGCGCGTGCGATGCGGCTCGGCGCTGCGCGTGATGAAGAAGCCGAAGAACAGCGCGAACAGGATCACCTGCAGCATCGCGCTGTTGCTCGTGAACGCCTCGAACACGTTCTCGGGGACCATGCGCCGGATGACGTCGACGAAGCTCTGGCGCGCGACGTCCTTGTAGCTCTCGCTCTGGGCCAGGCCGAGCATGGCGCCGACGCCGGGACGGATCAGGTTGACGAGTCCGAGCCCGAGCAACGCCGCGAGCAGGCTCGTCGTGAGGTAGTAGCCGAAGGTCTTGCCACCCAGGCGGGAGAGATCGCGTCCGGTTCCCACGCCGGCCACGCCGGTGATGATCGAGGTCAGGATCACCGGCACGATCAGCATCTTCAGCAGCGCCAGGAAGATGTCGGCGAGGAAGGCGAACGGCGCGACCCATGCGGCGCGTGGGCTGTCGGGCGCGAGCTTGACCGGCACCGGAGTGGCCTGGTCCGCTCCCTCCAGGGTCAGCCACAGCGCCTCCCCCATCTCGGTCTCGGCGAGGAACGCGGCGATGTCAGCCGCCCCAGCCACGGCCCGCGCCTCGGCCTTGTCCGCGTCACCCCGGTGGCGCCCGACATCGCGGACCGTGTCACCGGGCGCGAGGCCCGCCTGCGCCGCCGGGCTGCCGTCGGCCACGCGAACGATCCGCGCGCCACCCGGCACGTCCTCGAAGCTCGCGCCGATCCACGCATCCGCCGGGAGGTAGATCTGGAACAGGCCGCCCACGACCGCACCGGCCACGAGCGCAAGGAGGATCTGCCAGTGGAGCTTCACGGGCGACAGCGTAACCGCTCATCCGGACAGGAACGAGCGCCGCCCGAGGGGCCCCGGCCCTGACGACGGGCCCGCCGCGGGTCCTGCCGCGGGTCCTACTCGAACTGCCCCATGACCTTCTTGCCGAGGCACGAGGCGATCAGGTCGCGGCACAACTCACCGGTCCCGTTGGCCAGGTCGTGGATCGGGTTGAGTTCGGCGAACTCGAGCGAGCGGAGCTTGCCGGACGCCGCCATGACCTCGCAGATCAGGTGCGCCTCGCGCATCGAGATGCCGCCCGGGACCGGCGTGCCGACACCGGGCGCCCACTGGGGATCCACGCCGTCGACGTCGAAGGACAGGTGGATGCCCGCGGTGCCCGCGCCGGCCAGCTCCACGGCCTCACGCATGACGGCGGCCATGCCCAGGGAATCGACCTTCATCATCTCGTAGTAGTGGACGCCGCTCTGGATCACGACCTCGCGCTCGCCCTCGTCGACCGAGCGGATGCCCACGAGCACCACGTTCGCCGGATCGACCTTGGGCGAGAAACCGCCCAGATCCACGAGCTCCGGCGCGCCGAAACCGAGCGTCGCCGCCAGGGGCATGCCGTGGATGTTCCCCGACGGTGAGGTGTCGGGGGTGTTCATGTCGGCGTGCGCGTCGACCCAGATCAGACCGATCTTCTGGTCGCGTGCACGGAAGTGCGAACTGACGCCGGCGATGGTGCCGATCGCCATCGAGTGATCGCCGCCGATCACCAGCGGCATGATGCCCTCGTCGAGCGTGTGCTCGACCCGGTGCATGAGCCGCTCGCAGACGCGGCGGATCTCCTTGAGGAAGCGCGGCTTCTGGCTGCGGTCACGCCGCTCCGGGAGCGGCACGGCCAGGTCGCCGGCGTCGTCCCATCCGTATCCGAGCCCGTGGACCACCTTGGCCAGGCCGGCATACCGCAGCGCCGACGGTCCCATGTCGACGCCACGTCGGCCGGCCCCGAGGTCCATCGGGACGCCGAGGAGGCGGACGCGATCGATCCGGGACGAAAGGTGGTGCTGGGCCTCGAGGGTGGTCATGCGAGCCGCGGGGGTTTGGAGATCCGGGGGGGGTGCCACTCCCAAGCCTATCGTCCGAATCGACCCACAGGAATAAACCGCGCATATGTCTGATCGTCTGAGCGACAGCTCAGATGACGAAGACCGCGGAGAAGGCGCTGATGGGATCCCTTCCCGGCACTCAGGCCGGGATCCGGTTGGACCGGCGAGCTGCGCTCAACCCCGCGGCCCAGCGCGGACTTCGGCCGGGTCCGAGCGGCGCTCACAGCGACCGTGTCCCCAGCAGTCCGTGCGCGAAGTGCTCTGCAGGCGTCCTCGACGCGGTGCTACTCGGAGGCTGCCGCCTCGCGCACGTTGTGCGTGGTTCCCTCGACGGCGACGCCCGCGGCCCGGTGCGCCAGCTGCGGCGCACGACGGATGCCCAACGACTGCATCAGCTTCTTGGCCAGGTCGTAGAGCTTGAACTCCACCGTGTAGGCGTACACGCCGTTGCTCAGGCGCCAACCCGCCATCTTGCGCAGGAACGCGTGGTAGGGCGACTTGCCCTTCACGAGCCCGTCGAACCACGGCACCAGGTAGGTGTACCGGTGATAGTCGCGCTTGATCGACTCGGGCAGCAGCTCGTAGGTCTTGTTCTGGAACTTGTACTCGACCATGCCGCCCCAGGTCGCGAAGTCGACCGGCATCTGGTAGCCCAACCGCTCGGCGTGCTGACCGCTCTCGGTGCCCGGCAGCGGGCGATACAGCAGCACCTCGGAGGTGCAGTTCGGGTAGCGCGTCTTCATCTCGGCCGCGAGATCCAGCGTGGCGCGCATCGACTCCTCGGTCTCCTCCGGGTAGCCGATGATCCAGAACAGGCCGATCTTGACGTCGCGCTCCCACATGCGCCGCATCGAGATGGACACGTTGCCCTCCTGGATGCCCTTGCGGATGTAGTCCTGCATCTCCTCGGTGGCCGTCTCGGCGCCCACCCACATCATGTGGCAGCCGGACTCGGCCATCAGGTCGAGCGTCTCCTCGCTGTAGCGCACGATCGTCTCGACCTCGATCGTCGCGTTCCAGTGGATGTGGCAGCCCTCGTCCAGCAGCGTCTGGCAGAAGTCCTTCACGCGCTTCTCGTACACGCCGAAGTTGGCGTCCTGGAAGCGCACGACGTCGAAGTCGTAGATCTTCCGGAGTTCGATGATGCGGTGCGCGAGCGCCTTGCCCTCGATCGCCTTCCAGCGCCGGCCGGTGACCAGCGGCGAACAGCAGAACGAGCACGGTTCCGGGCAGCCGTAGCTGCTGAAGTACGAGAGCGCCCGGTACGGCTTGTCCATCGAGTAGCCCGGCGGATCCGGGAAGCGGTAGCGCACCTTGGCCGTGCTGGCCTGACGCTCCTGCACGTCCAGGTACGCATCGACGTCGATCAGGTCGAAGGCGGGCTTGGGGAAGTCGTTCATGTCGACGACTTCACGCTTCGCGGTGTAGTACGGCTTGCCGTCCTTCATGATGCAGAGACCCGCGACGTCCTCGACGGGCGTCCCATCGCGCACGGCGAGCAACCACTCGGTGAAGGTGACCTCGCCCTGGCCGATGCAGACCGCATCCGCGATGTCGTTGGTCAGGTACAGCTGCGGGTACACCGACGGGAACCAGCCACCCTGGATCATGGGCATGTCGGGATGCTTCTCCCGCACCTGGCGCGCGACGGCGGCGCCATCCTGGACCTGGAAGCCGACGATGCAGGTCGAGCCGAAGGCGAAGGCGCCCTCCAGCTTCTCCCACAGCTTGCCCATCGGATCGGGCTCGACCATCGAGTCGATGATGTCGAACTCGAAGCCGTGCTCCAGGGCGGGCGACACGATGTGCAGGAACTCGAGCGGAAGCAGGTCTGCGCTGTACGGCTGCCCCAGCTCAGGGTCACCACGCTCGGGATAGTAGAGAACGACGCGCTTGCGTTCGGTCGTCATGATGTCTGAAGGGCCCCCTGCCCAGGGCGCCTCACCGCGGTGCAACATGCGAGGTGAAGACGCGATCGATGAGTTGCCGGGCCCGGTGGTAGGCCTTGAACTCGTACGGCATGGCGAAGACGCCGGTCCGCATGCGCCAACGCGCCGCCGCACCCAGCATGGTCGACATGACCTTCCCGCACTTGACGTTCCCGTCCGCCCAAGGTGCGAGGAAGTTGAACACGGACCACTCGCGCGTCACCCCGTCGGGGATGGCG
>JAJDER010000168.1 GCA_029259725.1 Planctomycetota bacterium
GGCCGGCAGCCAGTCGCGTGGCGACGGCGGGAAAAGATGCGCTTGGTCCGGCTCGTACGGCTCGAAGATCTGTCCCATGCCCAATTCTGGACCGATCCATCGCTCCCTTCAATTCCCGATCTGCGGCGCAAGCTCCTAGCCGGTCAGGACCGGGCCATCTCCCAGCGGTCCCCGAGCGAGCCCCTCGACTCGATCAGGGTGGCGCGAGCGATGATCAGCAAGAGGCGCGCGAAACGGCGTCCGGCCGGCAGGGCCAGCAACAGTCCGAGCAGCACGGCGAGCGTCAGCGCGGCTGCCGTCGCATCCGCCCACCAGTGCACCAGCAGCGGGGCCAGGATCAAGCCGGCGAGTCCGAGCCAGGGCGAAGCCAAGGGCAACCGCCGGTAGAAGAGCATCTGAAGCCGGCCCGGCAGGTCGCGCTCGGCGGGGAACGGGCGCTCGCGGATGAGCTGCACGTAGGCGCGCGCGCGTCGGACTTCCTGCCGTCGCTGTGCCGGTCCGCGTGGCGTCTTCACTTCCAGGAAGCGGACCGCCTCGAGTTTCTCGACGCGACCGGCGGCCTCGCGCACCTGCAGCATGAGGTCGAGGTCGTCGGCGGCGATGCCGGGCGTGGGCGCCAGACCGAGTGCCGTGCGCCAGGCGAGCAGCTGGCCGTGGACGCTGAAGAGCCGCCCCGACCGGGACTCCCAGGCGCGGACCGCCGCGGTCCAGCGGTCGTAGCGGCCGGGCGACGGCTCGGGCGGGCCGAAGTCCGCTCCGCGTGGCGTCCCGTCCGCGGCCAGGTCGACGACGAACAGCTGGCTGCCGCAGGCCATGTCCAGCTCGGCGCGCGTCCGGAAGGCGCGCTCGAGCAGGGCCAGGGCGTCGGGAGCGAAGACCACGTCGGCGTCGGTGAGCACGGCGATGTCGGCCACCGGTGCTCTCTCCGCGAGCACCTCGAGGCCCGACGCGATGGCCCCGGCCTTCCCCGGCCGCACGCTGTTGGGGATGACCTCGGCTCGGGCGGCCGCCTCGTCGTCCTCGGGCGGAAAGAGCTCGGCGCACAGGCGGGTGGCGAGGGCGGCGGTGTCGTCGTCCGACTCGTCGTCGACGACGACGATGCGGTGCCGCGGCGGCGACCCCGGCCAGCGTTTCAGGCACAGCGCGAGGTTGCGCAGCTTGCGTTCGATCACGGCGGCCTCGTTGCGACACGGGACGAGCAGCCCCAGGACGAGGCCGCCCGAGGCTTCGCTCACGAGGCCGGGGCCTGGCGTGGCCCGCTCGGGGCCGGACGCGTCGGGCGCACGCTGCGCCGGGCCAGCTCGGGCCAGCTCTTCGGGTTGAAGAGCACGTTGTCGGCCTGCGCGCACTCCCAGGTGCACGCGCACTTGGTGTCCTTGATCCAGCGCCGCGTGTCGTCGGCGACCTGCGTGCTCCACAGTCGGCCGAGGTCCCAGTCGGTGTCACCCAGGTTGCCGAGCTTGCGATCGAGCAGCTCGCAGGGGTGCACGTCGCCGTTCTCCATGATCACGGCCGACAGGCTCCCCGCCGTGCAGGGCAGGTGGCGACTGCGGTCGCCGCGCGCCAGCCGCTCGACGTGCTCGTACATCATCCGGTCCCGCGCCACGGCCACCCGCGCGAGCGGGAAGTCGAAGTAGGGCAGCACGCCGTCGGCGATCAAGCGCGCCTTGGTGTCGACCACCTCGCGATAGCGATCGGGGTCCACCTCGAGCAGGTGGCGCTCCATCGGGTTGCCCCGCGCGAGGTTGACGGTCACGTTGTCGGGGCGCAGCTCGTGCACCAGCTCCTCGAGGTGCTCGGCCAGCACGTGCTGGTTCTCGCTGGTGACGGTGAGGATGATGCCCACGCCGAGCCGGTCGGTGCCCGTGGCCTGGTCCTTGTAGGCGCGCACCGAGGCCATCGAGCGGGCGTGTCCACCCGGCACCTGCCGGATCGAGTCGTGGATCTCCGGCGGGCCGTCGAAGGAGACCGACACCGAGAGGAACACGTCGGGGTTCCCGGCCAGGATGCGGTCCACGTGCCCGTGCTGGGTGGGCTCGACCAGGCCGTTGGTGGGGATCGCCAGGTGGCGCAGCCCGTTGCGCCCGAACGCCGCGGCCAGCTCGGGCAGGTCCTTGCGCAGGAACGGCTCGCCGCCCCCGAAGCTGACCCACAGCAGCGGGCCCAGCTTCGCCGCCGAGTCGGCCAGCCGGGTCACGTCCTCGAGGGACGGGCCACTCACGCCGGCCGCCACTTCCTCCCAGTGGAAGCAATGCCGGCAGCGCGCGTTGCACGCGCCGGTGACGAACAGCGTCAGGTGCAGCGGCGGCCCACGGCGGACGAATCCACGTTTGAGAAAGGCGGCGTAGCGGAGGGCATTCACGATCCGCGCATGATACCCCGGGCGGGATCGTGCCCGCCTACCGTGCCCCCGAAGGGGCGGAGCTGGACCCTCGGCCCCTCGGCGCGTCGCCTAGGCCAGCTGCTCCCAGTACTCGGCCGGCATGTCGCGACCGATCTTGAGCGCTCCGTTGGCTCCGGCGTAGACCGGCTCCTCGACCGTGGTGACGTTGCCGCCGCCCAGGTGCTCGGTCATGTACGCCGCGAGGGCGTCGCCCAGGCCGCGGATGCGACTGCCGCCGCCGCCGAGCAGCACGTTCCCGCGCAGCACGCTCTGGAACTCGGGGTCGAAGCTGGCCACGAGCTTGCCGAGCGCGTCGGCGATGGGCGGCACGATCGAGTGGCAGGCCTCGTGCATCTCGGCGGTGATGTCGACCTCGGTCGGCTTGCCGTTCACCGGCCAGGTCACGACGATGTTGCCGTCGGACTTGCGCACCGTCGCGTACTGCTCCTTGGCCGCGCTGACCATGCGCTCGGAGAACTGCAGCTCGGGGTGGTTCTTGCGGATCAGGTCGGCGAGCACCTTGTCGACGGCGTCGCCGGCGTGGCTCAGCGTGATCTGGTCCTCGGGCTCGGGCATGGTGCCGTGCATGCGGCACAGGTCCACGGTGCCCGCGCCGATGTCGATCACCAGCGCGTCGGTCAGGATGTCGAGGCCGTAGGCCACGGCGAAGGGCTCGGACGCGATGATGACCGAGTCCACGACCTCCTTGGCGGCGTCGAGGATCGCCTTGCGGTTCTTGATCGAGGCTTCCGCCGGCGTGCCGATGACGGCGTAGACGAGCTGATCCGGGCGCGGCTTGGCCAGGCGGATGGCATGCTGCACGAGATCACGCGCGGCCTTGGCATTGCCGTCGTCGTCCTCGCCACCGGCCTTGATCACGCCCTTCTCCAGCGGGCGGTACATGCTCAGCGAGAGGCGCTTGGCCATGGCCTCGGCGCCGAACAGCGGTCCGTCGCCGAGCAGCTTCCGGGACACGACGTCCTTGGGGTACCCGATGGTGGAGAAGGTGTCCTCGCGCGTGCCGTTGCTGGCGGCCACGGCGGTGCGCGAGGTCCCGAGATCCATGCCGACGTAGAGGATCGACTGCTCCTCCTGGCGTGGGTCGAGCGGGGCACCGGTGTTGCCGGCGGCCACCGCGTCGGCCGGAGTGTCGGGGCCCCCGGAGCTGGAGGTCCGGGCGTCGTTCGTGGGGGGGGCGTCGTGGGTCGTCATCGGGTCCTTCTCTCCGGATCCGTCTCGGTCGTTCGGGTGGGGCGCTGGAACACGCCGGGAGGACCGGCGCTCAGCCGTTCCCTTCCTCGGCCATCATGCTTCTCAGCTCGACGTTGAGCCGGAAGATTTCCTCGAGCACGGCCTTCTTCTGCTCGAACTGGGGGTCGGCGGACGCGAGCCCGGCGGGGCCCATGTCCTCCTCGTCCACGTCGTACAGCTCGGCGCCGGAAGCTGCCCGCGCCTTGCTGAGCATGGCCTCGGTCTCGCCCAGCTTGCGAGAGAGCTTGTCGATGCGCCGCTGCAGCAGTTCGAGGCGGCCCGCGTGTTCGGAGCGCGCACGCTCGGCGGCCAGCTCGCGCTGCTCACGCACGGCCTTGTCGACCATGGCCACGGCCTTCTCGGCCACGCCTTCGGGGATGCCGTCGCGGGACAGGAGCTCGGTCAGGCGCTCGCCGAGGCGCACGCGCAGCGTGTCCAGGTCGTCCCCGGGGGTCTCGTCGGCCGCCTCTCGGGCCAGCTCGTCCTTGGCGGCGGCGAGGC
>JAJDER010000169.1 GCA_029259725.1 Planctomycetota bacterium
CGGAGCCGTACCCCGATCGGCCCGCTGGCCCCTTGCCGGGGCCTCTTCGAAGCGGGAAGGTCCGCGGCCCGTGACCGTGTCAGCCCTGCGTTGGGCACCGAGCCGGAGAGAGGCGGGAGCGAGACCTCTCTCCGGCTCGACTCGTTCGCGGGGGCCGGCCGGGCGCGCCGCGATCCCCGTGGCGTCGTGGCGGACTCCGTGCCTCGTACCGACGCGCGCGCTGTCGCGCCAAGGATGACAGCGAGTCGCCGCGCTCGACGTACCCGGTCGCCAGGCGTCGCTCGCCGCGTGACGTGCCGCGTGACGTGCCGCACGACGTGCCGCACGACGTGCCGGGCGACATGCCGGCGCGGTACCGGGCGATGTACCGGGCGACGTGCCGGGCGGGATGCCGGGCGACACCGCGCGCGGGTTGCCGCGCGACGCAGCGCGCGACAAGCCGCCGGGCGTGCTGGGCCGTGCGCCGACCGAAGTCGCGCACGACGTGCCGGGCGGGTTGCGAGAGTGGCGCCGACACGCGCCGCGCGTACCGAGCAGGCCGCGCGCGACCCCGCGCAACCCTGGCGCGACACTGCGCGCGACACTGCGCGCGACACCGCGCGACGCACCGTGACGCCGCGCGCTTGCATGCTGTGCACCGCGCGGGCGCGTGGCTGCTGCACAGTATCGTTGCGCACGTCGATCGTGCAAAAGGGCCCCTTGCCGGCTCGTCGAAACCTCGCTTAACGTCGCTCATGTCGACGCCGCCATCACGTCGCGAGCGGGCAGCTTTGCGATGATTCCCCGAAGCGCGCCGTCGGCCCGGGGGCGCCGAACACCGATGCGGCATCGTGAGCTGATCCGCCGACTGAGCGCGTTGCCGAACGCGAGCGCGCTGCTCGCGGACGGCGTGATCGACACGGCCGACACCGATCACGTGAACCGCTGGGCGGAGCTGCTCCTGCAGGACTTCCGGCGACGCAACGAGCGCGCGTCGTTCGACCTCCTCGTCGAGTTGACCAGCGAACGCCTGGCGAAGACGGCCATCGCGATCACGCGTCAGGTCGCGGTGGCGGTGGCGCCGAAGCACCTGGTGGTCGCGTTGTTCACCGAGCTGTTCACCGACCTGCGTGCCGACGTCGAGCCCGAGCCGCGGTTCCTCGCCTCGGCCGCAGCGCGCATGCGCGCGATCGCGGAGGAGATGGTCGGGACTCTCGCGCGGACCGTCGTGGCCGACGCCCCCCTGCGGGTCCCGGCGGTCGGCGCGGCAATCCGTCGGCTGCCCACGGCGCGCGGCGGGCGGACGGTGGGCAACCGGTCCGACGGCATCGGGCAGGAGGCCGCCGCGGATGGCATGGAGGCCGCCGCCGCCCGACGGCTCGAGCCGCTGCGCGAGCGCCCCCTCGCGCCGATCCTGCCGCTGCGACCGCGGGGCACGGTGGAGCGCTTCGGTGCCTACCCGCTCGCCGTGTACATGGCCTGCTACCACGCGCTCGAGCACGAGGACCGGCGCATCCTGCTGCTCAAGGATGTCGACGACCTGAGCTACCGCGAGATCGCCGAGTCCATGGAGCTGCGACTGGACGAGATCGCGCCACGCCTGCGCTACGCCCGCGAACGGCTGTCGGAGTCGGTGGATCGGATGATGGAGCGGACGGCGGCGCCGGGGGAGGACCCGCGGCCGCGCGCATGAGCACCGGAAGCACATCGGGAACCGCACCGAGCGACTCGGCATCGCCGGACTCGCCCTGGACGACACCGAGGCGTGATCCGGATCTCGCCCGCGGACACCGCGTCGAGCGCGACAACGGTCCCGTGCGCGTCGTCGCTGGTCGCTCCCGCCGCGCGCTTCCGATCGCTAGGCTTCGGGGCGTGAAGTTCCAGGACTACTACGAGCTGCTGGGCGTCCCCCGCGACGCGGATGCGAAGGCCATCAAGAAGGCCTATCGGAAGCTCGCCATGAAGTGGCATCCCGACCGCCACCAGGGCGACGCGGCCACCGAGGCCGAGGCGCGCTTCAAGCAGATCAGCGAGGCCTACGAGGTCCTCTCGGATCCCGAGAAGCGCGGCAAGTACGACCGCTTCGGCGAGCACTGGAAGCACGGCCAGGACTTCGCCCCGGGCGCCGGCGAGTCGACCATGTCGCACGAGGAGTTCGAGGCCGCGTTCGGGAGCGGCGGCGGCTTCTCGGACTTCTTCCAGCAGGCCTTCGGGCGGGAGTACAGCCGCGACTTCGGCGGACGACGCCCTGCCCACCACGGCCGCTTCGACTACCGCGGCGCCGACGTGTCGGCGGACCTGTCGCTCCCCATCGGCGACGCGCTCGCCGGCGGCAAGCGGCGGTTCAGCGTTCCCGGCGCCGCGGCCTGCGAGACCTGCGGCGGCACCGGCTTCCTGGAGCAGCACGTCTGCCCCACCTGCGGCGGCGTGGGCCGTGTCCACATGACCAAGACCGTGGACCTGACCCTCCCGGCCGCCCCGCGCGACGGCCTGCGCCTGCGCCTCGACGGCCTGGGCGAGCCGGGCCACGGCGGCGGCGAACCCGGAGACCTGCTGCTGACCCTGAGACTCGCCGACGACGACGCGTACCGGATCGTCGGCGCACGGCTCGAGGCGCGGCTGGTGCTCGCACCGTGGGAAGCCGAAGCCGGCGCGAAGGTGGACCTGCGCACGGCGAAGGGGGTGGCCACCGTGACGGTGCCCGCCGGGACCCGCGCCGGGCGCCGCATGCGCCTGCGCGGCCAGGGCCTGACCGACGCTTCCGGCGCGGCCGGCGACTGCATCGTGCGCATCGAGATCGACCTGCCGGCGGCGCTCACCGACGAACAACGCGAGCTGCTCGCGAGGCTCGGCGAGTCCGCCCAGGCGGCCGGCACCACTGTGCGCGGCGGCGCGCGCACGGGAGACCCGTCATGACCGGTGAAACGCTGCGCGTCGACGGCCGTCTCTACCTCCGGCTGGAGGCCGTGGCCGAGGTCTATCGGGTGGAGACGGTGTGGTTGAAGCGGGTCTACGAGCGCGGGCTGCTGGGACGGGGCGTGCCGTCGGGACCGTCGGTGGCCATCGCCGCGGTGCAGCTGGACCGCGTGGCGACCATCGTGCGGTTGCACCAGGTCCTGGAGCTGGACCTGGACTCGATCGAGGTGCAGCTCGGGGATTGAGCGCGGTGCGTGAGGGCGCTAGCCCTCCACCACCTCGCCCGGCTCGCAGAAGCAGCTCGACCCCGGCGAGATGTCGGCGCGGTCCCAGACCTGTGCCAGCTCCCGGCCGGCCTCCCTCGACTCGGTCAGCTTGCCCTGCTCAGCCAGGGCGAGCTGTAGCCCCAGCAGCGACCAGCCGTTGCCCGGGTTCTTGTCCAGGTCCTCGAGGTAGACCACCTCGGCGTCCGCGTGGCGGCCGTCCGCCATGAGCAGGGCGCCGTAGGCGTGGCGCACCGGCTGCATCCACCCGGGGGGCTCGCCGTACTGCATCGCGTCCTCGATCTCG
>JAJDER010000170.1 GCA_029259725.1 Planctomycetota bacterium
AGCAGGACCGGGTGGATGCGCTCGGTGCCGGCCGTCAAGGCGGGCGAGAGGGCGAGCAGCAGCGCGAGGGAGGCGAGGCTTGGGCGGGAGCAGGTGCGACTCATGCGGGCCATCCTTGTTCGAAGCTTCCGGGATGTGGGCGCTGCGCCCGGGGGCCGTGGGCGCGTCGGGGCCGCGGTCATAGGAACGGCCCGGGACGCGCGCTTGTCCCGGGCCGGTTGGGGGGGCCTCAGCCCCTCTGGTGAGCATCCTTCGCGGATGCTGCCTTTAGAGAACCAAGCCTACCACTGCCCCGGAGAGGGTGGGCGCGGGGCGACAAAAAAACGGGCTGAGGCACCGGATTCGGCCACCGTTGGGCGCTCCGGTCAGGAGCTGCGCCCGGCGACGAGCGCCTCGATGCGGCTGCGGAACGCATCGGGGTCGATCCTTCCCGAGAGGCCGTCGAGGAAGCCGCCCTCGCTGTCGAGGAAGAAGACGAAGGGCAGCATCATCGCATCCGCGAAGTGGGCCCGGGCCAGCTCGACAAGGGGTGCCTCGGGAGCGTCGGCGTCGGCGGCCAGGCCGATGAAGTGGGCGCCCATGAGCGCTGAGACGGAGCCCGTCGGCAGGACGCCCTCGACGAGGGCGCGGCACTGGCTTCAGAGCTTGCGGCCCAGTTCCACGAAGATCAGCCGGTCGTCGGCGGCGGCGCGGGCCAGGGCGCCGTTCCAGGTGGTCTCCCAGTGCAGGGTGCCGCGGTCGTCGAAGTGGGGGTGGGCCGTGGTCATGGGGAGCACTCCTGGGCGAGGCGGTCGGTGCGGGCGGCCATGACGAAGTCGGCCTCGGCCAGCCCGTCGATGGCGTGGGTGGACCAGGTGACGGTGACGCGGCCCCAGCCCAACTCGAGGTCCGGGTGGTGGCCCTGGGCCTCGGCCTCGGCGCCGATCGCGTTCACCAGGGCCAGGGCGCTGGCGAAATCGGGCCGCGAGAAACGGCGCGTGAGGTGGTGGCCGTCGATCACTTCCCAGTCGGGCAGCGCGCGGGCGAGGGGTGCGATCTGCTCGGCGGTGAGCGGCGGGATGCCGCCGTGGCAGGGTTCGCAGGTGCGGTCGGCGAGGTCGTCCATGGCTCCCGTCATAGCAAACGTGACGCGGCGGGCCTCGCGGCGGACGCACGAGTGAGACGACGCACGGCGACTGCTAGGATCGGCGGCGGCGGACCGAATGCGGTGGCGCGCTCGCGGGTGGTCACCGCGGCGACGCCGGGTGGGAGGCGTGCGATGTTGGTGACGGCGGTGGTGACCCCGTTCGACAGGGACGGGACGCGTCCGTGCTCGGAGACCTTCGAGCGGCTGGTGCGGTTCCAGCTGTCGAACGGTGCCGATCGCGTGCTGGTCGCCGGCACGACGGGCGAGGGTGCCTTGCTGGACGAGCACGAACGCCAGCGGCTGCTCGAGATCGCGGTCGGTGTGTCCGGGCCCGAACGCGTGATGGTGGCGCTCGGCGCCGGTCGCCTGGACCAGGTGGTGGAGCGCGGACTTCGCGCGCTGGGCCTGGGCGTGCGCGATCAGCTGCTGGCCGATTGCCCCTACGTCGGCGCGAGCAGCGCCGGGCTGCGTGAGGGCTGGTACGCACCCGTCGCCGAGGCGCTTCCCGACGTGCGTCTGGTGGCCTACGCCGTGCCGTCGCGCACGGGCTGCGAGCTGCTGCCGGACGATCTGGCGCGGCTGGTGGAGGACCACCCTTCCGTGGTGGGTGTCAAGGACGCCACCGGCCGCCGCGCGCGGATGTTGCGCGTGCGCGAACTCTGCGGCGATGCGCTTCAGCTCTACTGCGGCGAGGACCACCTGCTCGGTCAGGTCCTGGTGGACCCGATGATCCGGGCGGACGGGGCGATCAGCTTCTGCGCCAACCTCGTGCCGCGCGCGTTCGCCGAACTGCTGGCGGCGGGCCGCGCGGGCGACGCGGCCCGCGTGCGCGAGCTGTCCGAGGCCCTCGCGCCGCTGACCGCCCTGGTCAGCATCACCGCCGAGGAGACCCTGGTGGCCCGGGGTGTCGAGCGCCGCGTCCCACAGCGCGTGCGCAACCCGGTGCCGATCAAGACCGCGCTCGCGATGCTCGGCGCGGTGGAGCCGACGTGTCGCCGCCCGTTGGGCCCCTTGGGGCCGGCCGGGCGCGCCCAGGTGCGCGGCATCCTGCGCGAGAGCGCACGGATTCACCCGTCGCTGTGGCGTCCCTTGGTCGAGGAGCTCGGGCTCGACCTGGCGCTCGCGGGGGCGGACACCCACACGCCCACGCGCACGGTCATGCCCGGCAGGTCCACCGAGCGACGGCCGTTGACGCGCACGTTGCCGTGATCGCCGGGCCGCTCACCGTCGTCAAGGTGGGGGGCTCGCTGCTCGGGTCCGCGGCGTCCTTGACCGAAGTGGCAGGTGCCGTGGCGAGGCGCCGGCGCGCGGGCGAGCGCGTGCTGGTCGTGGTCTCGGCGCTGCGCGGCGTGACCGATCGACTCGAGCGCGCGGCGACCGAGGCCCTCGACCCGCGTTCGGGGGGCGAGATCGTCGCCGACGCCATGCAGGACCTGCGGCAGCAGCATCGCGCGGCGCTCCGCTCCGTCTCGGACGGCGAGAGCTTGTGGTTGCGGCTCCAGCCGGTCTTCGACGGCGTGGATCGTCTGCTCACCGGCATCCGGCTCACGGGCGAGCTCACGCCGCGCACGCGCGACCTGGTCCTGGCCTACGGCGAACGCTTGAGCGCGCCGCTGGTGGCGGCCGCGGTGCGCGAAGCCGGCGCCGACGCGCGCGCGGTCAGCTCCGAGGAGGCCGGGCTGCGAGCGGTCGGCCCCTTCCGGGTGGGGCGTTGCGATCTCGAGGCTTCCGGGCGCGGCCTGTCCCGCATGGGCCACGAACTCCACGATCGTGTGCTCGTGCTGACGGGCTTCTACGGCATCGACTCCGGAGGCGACGTCGTGCTCTTCGGCCGCGGTGGAACCGACTACACCGCCGGCGTGGCGGCCGCGGGTCTGGGCGCGGACGCGCTCGAGTTCTGGAAGAACGTCCCCGGTTTCCTGAGTGCCGACCCGGAGGCCGTGCCCGACGCCTGCCTCGTGGCCGAGCTGTCCTTCAACGAGGCCTGCGAACTCGGCTACTACGGTGCGCGCATCCTGCACCCGCGCTGCCTCGAGCCGCTGCGCGGTCGCGGCATCGCCGTCTCCCTGCGTCCCGTGGGCGATGCGGACGTCACCGGCACCCGCTTGGTGGAGCGTCGCGCCGTCGAGGACTCGCGCGTGGCGGCGCTGGCGACGCGCCGGGACGTCGGCGTCGTGCGGGTGCGCGGCGCGACCATGGTCAACGAACCGGGCGTGGCGGCGGCGATCTTCACGGCGTTGGGCGATGCCGGTGTGCGGGTCGACGTCTTGGCAAGCGCGCTGACGTCGATCTCGTTCACGCTCGACGCGGCCCACGTCCCCCTGGCCCTGCGCACCCTGCGGCTCATGCAGGAGGCCGGGGCGCCGGGCGTGGAGACCATCGACGTGCGGCGCGACGCGGCACTGGTGGGAGTGGTCGGTGACGGCGTGTCGTCGGATGCTTCCCTGCCCGCGTTGATGCTCTCCCGGCTGGCCGAGGCCGAGGTGCCGGTGCACCTGATCTCCCACGGTCCCGGCGACGTGAGCGTGAGCTGTGCCGTCCCGGCCGCCGATCTCGACCGGGCCATCGCCGAGTTGCACGCGGCGTTCTTCCCCGAACCGACCCGCGCGCTGACGCGATCCGACCCGTGACCGAGGACCGCCGGGCGGTTGCCGACCGCGGGGCCTTCGCGACGCGCTCTCCGGTGCTGGCGCGCCACGGCATGGTCGCCGCGAGCCAGCCGTTGGCGGCCCAGATCGGCCTGCAGGTCCTGCGCGAGGGCGGCAGCGCCGTGGATGCGGCCCTGGCCACCAACGCGGCGCTCGGGCTCACCGAGCCCACGGGCTGCGGCGTGGGCGGCGACCTCTTCGCGATCGTCTGGGACGAGGCCCGGCAGGAGCTGGTCGGGCTCAATGGGTCGGGCGCGTCGCCCGCGAATCTGTCGCTCGCGGCCCTGCGCGAGCGCCTGTCCGATGAGGGGCTCGACCACATCCCGTTGCGGTCCGCGCTGTCGGTGTCGGTGCCCGGCTGTGTCGACGGCTGGTTCACGCTCCACGAGCGTTACGGCAGGCTGCCCCTGCACCGGCTGCTCGCGCCGGCCATCGAGGCCGCGCGCGAGGGCTTCCCGGTCACGCGGGTGATCGCCTCCGACTGGAGTCGGGCGCCGGAGGTCTACGCGGGCTTCGAGACCTTTGCCGAGACCTTCCTGCCCGGCGGCCGCGCGCCGCTGGAGGGCGAGCTGTTCCGCAATCCGGACCTGGCCGACACCTACGAGCGCATCGCGCGGGAAGGCCGCGACGGCTTCTACGCCGGGCCCGTGGCGGCGGCCGTCGTGGACACGCTCGAGCGGGCCGGCGGGGCGCTGGCGCTCGAGGATCTCGCCGCGCATCGCTCCGAGTGGGTCGACCCGGTGTCGGTGGACTATCGCGGCCATGAACTCTGGGAGTTGCCGCCCAGCGGGCAGGGCCTCGCCGCGCTGCAGATGTTGCGCCTGCTCGAACCCCATGACCTCGGGACGCTGGGCTTCGGTAGCGCCGAGGCGACGCACCTGATGCTCGAAGCGAAGAAGCTCGTCTACGAGGACCGCGCGCGCTTCTACGCGGACCCGGCGATGGCGGACGTGCCGGTGACGGCCCTGTTGAGTCGCGCCTATGCCGCCGAGCGCGGCGCGCTGCTGGATGCCGAGCGCGCGGCGACGGATGTCGGACACGGCGACCCCGTGCTGCACGACGGCGACACGGTCTACCTCACCGCCGCCGATGCGCAGGGCAACGTGGTCTCGTGGATCCAGAGCAACTACACCGGCTTCGGGTCGGGCTTCGTGCCGCCGGGAACGGGCTTCGGGCTGCAGAACCGGGGCAACCTGTTCCACCTCGATCCCACCCACCGCAACGCCTTCGCGCCGGGCAAGCGCCCCTTCCACACGATCATCCCGGCGATGCTCACCGAGGACGGGCGGCCGGTGCTCTCGTTCGGCGTGATGGGTGGCGCCATGCAGCCCCAGGGTCACGTGCAGATCGTGACCAACATGCTGGACTTCGGCATGGACGTGCAGGCGGCCGGCGACGCTCCGCGCTGGCGGCACGAGGGGAGCAGCCAGCCCACGGGCGCGGCGCGGCAGGGCGCCGGCGTCGTGTACGTCGAGGCTCCGCTGGCGGCGACGGCCGGCGCCGGGCTCAGCGCGCGCGGGCATGAGCTGAGCGTGGGGCCCGGCGGCTTCGGTGGCTACCAGGGCATCTGGATCGACCACGGCGGTGATCCGGGCGCGCGGGTCTATCGCGGCGGCAGCGAGTCACGCAAGGACGGCGCGGCCGTCGGGTCCTAGGCCAGCACCCAGGCCAGCTCCTCGGCTCAGGGCTCGTCCGCGCTCTCCTTGGTCAGCGCCTCGACGCGCTCGGACGCCCCCTCGAGCGCGGCCAGCAGGCGCACGCACGCGGCGAGCAGGTCGGCGAGGTCGTCGTCCGGGGCGCCCGCGACGGCGCGGGCCTCGCTGCGCAGGTCCGCGACGTCCACGCCTTCGCCCAGGCCGTCCAGCCGCGCCGCCACCGAGTTGATCTCGGGCAGCAGGTGTTCCGGGGCACGCGGTGTCGGAAGCTTGAGGCGACGACGCGCACGGGCCAGGCAGGACTCGGCCAGCTCGAACACCAGGTCGGCCAGGCTCGCGCGAGCGTGTTGACCGAGGACGCTGCCGAGCCGTGCCGACAGGTCCTCGTCCTTGCCGTCCCGGCTGAACAGCGTGCTCAACAGCTGGTGCTGTTCGCGCAGGCGACGCAGGCGCTGCGAGCACGACGGACACGCCTCGACGTGCTCGGCCAGGGCGGCGTCCGTGAGGTCGCCGTCGAAGAGCCGATGCAGGGTCTCGTCCGCGATGCGTCGTGTGCAGGTCGGGTTCATGCGGGATCGCCTCGGGGGTCATCGTCGACCGGGGGCGGCATTTCGTCCAGCCTGGCGAGGCGCTCAGGAGAGAGCGCGAAGGCGTGGGAGATCGCGTCGGCGAGGTGCTGCCGCGCGCGTTTGAGCACCATGCCCACCTGCGGGCGCGGGAGCTCCAGCGTGTCGGCCAGCTCGTCGTAGCTGAGGCCGTCCACCTCGCGGGCCACGAGGATGCGGCGATCGCGCTCGTTCAGCCGGTTGAAGCACTCGCTGGCGATGGAGAGGAACAGGGCGCCGAGCCGCGCGAGGTCCTGCCGCCGCTCCCGGTAGTCGACCTCGCGGGCCGGGTCCACCGGCGGGAGCTGCTGGCGCTGCGCCTCGTAGGCCTCGTGGCGCGCGAGGGCGCGCTTGGCGCGGCGCAGCTGGTTGAGGGCCTCGTTGCGCATGGCCACGCTGGCCAGGCCGAGGAAGTGTCGCACCCGTGGGGCGTCCTTGGCCGGGTCGGTGAACAGGCGCACCACGAACACCGAGACCAGGTCCTCGGCCTCGACCGCGACGGCGAGCTGTCGCGAGATGCGCCGTGCGATCCGGAACAACCGGGACTCGCAGAGTTCGTAGAGCAGCGTGAAGGCCGCGGCGTCGTCGTGCTGGCGGAAGTGGTCCAGCAGCGCGCCGGCGGCACGGTCGGTGTCCTCGTCCTTGCGCGGGTCGAGGTCCTCACCGAGCCCCAGGGCTTCCCAGCGCTGCAGCCGGCGAAGTCGGGCGCCGAACTCCTCGCCGTTCAGCTGGTGACCAGACGCACGGCGTTGGTCGTGCTCACGCCCTGGCTCGCGGCGTCGTCCTGGAGCACGAACTGCAGGAAGATCTCGACGCCGGGAGGCATGTCGTCCGGCATCTGCAGGATCATGTGCAGGGCACCCAGCTCGTTGAGCGGGATGTTGGTCAGCAGCAGGTCCGGCGACGGGATGAAGCTGTTGCCCTTGTACGTGCAGTTCACCTGGCTGGCGCCGATCACGAGCAGGGTCAGGGCCTCGGGCTGGGCGTCCTCGACCCAGATCTCGAAGACGCTGCCGGCCGATCCGGGGCCGTGGCCCGCGAGGCGGGCCGAGGTGTCTTCGTCGTCGTCCTCGGTCGGGGGATGGCCGTTGCCGAGGTCGGTCCAGTTCCCGAGGTCCGGGCCGTCGAACTCGAGGGTCGGGCCGACCTTCGGAGTGTCGTCGCCGTCGTCGTCGATGCCGGCGCCGCCGACGTGCTCGATGCCACCCACGCCGTCACCGCCCTGCGCGGCGGTGAGTGGCGCGAAGGCGAGCAGCGCGGCGAGCAGCGAGAGGAGCGTGATGCCAGGTTGCGGAGTCATGGTGTGGTGTTCCCGGCCGAGGTGCCGTCGAGGACATCTCCCAGCAGCGCGGCGAACTCGTCGTCCGCGAGGCCGAGATCCCTTGCCAGGGCGCGCAGCGGCTGGTCGATCCAGCGCGCGACGCTGTCTTCCGGGTGCCTGCGTTGCAGGCCGCAGAGCAGCCCGACGTAGGTCTCGAAGCGATCCCTGTCGCCCAGTCGAGCCGAGGCGAAGCAGAGGTTCATGGCGCGCACCGGGTCATCCGGCCACTCGTCCGCCGAGGCTTCCGCACACTGCAGGGCCGCGTCGAACCGCTCCTGACGCAGCAGCGAGAGGGTCAGGTTGCGCGCCACGTTGCGGCGGGTCGGCTCGGGGAGGTGGTCGGCGTCCTGCAGATCACGCAGGATCGGTTCGGCGCTCTCGGGGGCGCCGTCGTAGATGTAGGCCAGGGCCACGGCCACCTGCTGACGACCCGACTCGCCCTCGACGCCGGCCAGCGCGCTGAGGCAGCGACGGGCGTCGCCGATGGCGCTGTTGGCCCGCGGGCGGGTCGCGGCCACGCTCTCGAGTTCGACCCGCGCGGTCCCGTCGGGATCGACCTGATCGAGTCGCGTGCGCAGGTGCATCAGCTCGCCGGCGACCACGTCGCTGCGCCGCGGGCGCCGCTCGATCAGCATGCGGTCGTTGAAGTCGGGCGCTTCCACGAGGCAGGCCTTGGCCATCTCGTAGAGCAGGTTGGCCAGCTTGGCCGTCGCCGCATGGGCGGCCTGGCCGAGCATGTGCTCCACCAACGTCTTCACGTTCTTGGCGCGACTCGAACTCTCCAGCCCGGCCACGACCGAATCGCGCAGGATGCGCGCATCCTCCGGCGCGACCTCGGGGGTCTCGGAGGTGGTCAGCGACAGGAGTTCGTGCACGATGCGATCGGCGAGGTGCATGCGGGCGCGACGGATGACCATGCCCACCTGATCGGGGGCCAGCTTGAGCATGGCGGCCACGCGGTCGTAGGGCAGGTGCACGATCTCGCGCGCGATCAGGACCTGCTGGTCGCGGTCGTCGAGCTCACCGAAGCACTCACTGGTGATGCGTAGGACCTCGCTGCCGAGTCGCTCGTAGATCTCGTCCTGCTCGGCGGCCTGGACCGCGTCGGCCGGGTCCGCCGGAGCGCGCAGTGTCTGGCTGTAGTCGAGGCTGTGGGCCTGCGCGCGTTTCTGGTGCCGGAGCTGGTCGAGCACGTCGTTGCGCATCGACGTGTAGGCCAGGGCCAGGAAGTGCCGCACCTGGAGTTGGGGCCGGCTGCGCACGTCGGCGAAGAGACGCGCCATGAAGCTCGAGACCAGATCGTCGGGGTCCGCGGCGGGGGACAGGCGCCGCGCGATCTGGGTGGCCAGCTGGGAGAGCCGTGGTTGCACGACCTCGAACAGCAGCTGGTAGGCCTCGACGTCGTCGCTGCTGCGGAAGCGCTCGAGCAGGTGACGGGCGACTTCATCGACGTGCACCTCGTTGGTCGCGTCGAAGCTGTGGAGACTCTCGGGCGCACCCTGGTCCGCGACATGCTGCAGCCGCGCTTCCAAGCCACCAGAGTCCACGAGCGCCCTCCCGGGTCCTTCAGGGGCTGGGGCGGGACCGGACCGGGGCCGCCCAGGCCCGGATCTCACCCGTCCGCCGCGTCGGAGGACGCCTTGGGCATGGGTAACTAACGGACGTGTGGCGGTTTTCTGAAGCCGTGTGGTGGCCCGAGACTCGTCCCAGCTTGTCGAGCGCGACGAAACCCCCGCTGCGTCCGCGAGTGCATCTCGTCACGCCAGCCAGCTTACACCGTGGCGCGCCGATCGTGTCGGGGGCGCCGTGGCGCCGACCGTGACGTGGCAGCGCGACACGCCGCCGGCGGCCGCGCGACAGGCCCCCTGGCCCTGTCGTGGTGATGACGACAGGCGCCACGCCCCCTCCCTCAGGGTAGGAAGGTCGCCAGCCGCTCGATCAACGCGGCGCGCGACGTGCGCCCGTAGAGCTCGGTGACCGACACGACCTCTCCCTCGGATGAGAGCCAGACCGCCGCGGGGAAGTGCTCGATGCCGAAGGAGCGCGCGTTCGCGGTGGGATCATCCCGCGGCCCGAGCAGCAGCGGCAGGCGGTAGCCCTGGTCGCGCCAGAGCCCGAGGGTCCGGTGGGTCGGATCCTGGCCGGCATCGACCGCGACGATGTCCAGCCCCTGGGGGCGACCGTGTCGATCCACCGCGCTCTGGACGTCGTCGAGCATGCGCTGGTCGGCGACGCTGCGGCTCGATACGAACATGCAGAGCGCCGCATGTTTCTTGTTGAGCACGTCGCTCCCGCGTCGCCCGTCGGGCGTGTTGCCCACCAGCTCGGGTGCGGCCCGGCCGGCCCGTGGAGCCGCCGCGGCCACGCGCGTCGTCGTCGCTGGTGAAGGCGACCACAACGCGAAGGAGTCGATGACCACGAGCGCGCCCATGGCGGCGACGAGCGTGACGGCGAAGGGGAACACCCACGAGCGCGACAATCGGACCTCCCGTGCGTCCCTGCTGGGACCGCAATCTCACGACGCCCGGCGCGGCGTCAACTCACCACCTGGATCGGCGATTCGGCCGTCGCAGCAGGAGGCCCCCTCGTGGGGCGGCTCAGTCGGCGCCCAGGTCGTACATCTCGGCAGCGTACTGCTCCATCATGCGACGCGTGCTGAACTGCGCCAGGAACGTCTGCATCGAGCGTCGCATGCGCTGCACCCACGCGGCTGGAAGGCCCTCCGACGGACGGTCGTAGTAGAGCGGCACGATCTCGTCCTCCAGGGCCCGATAGAGCACCTCGGCGTCTCGGGCGCGATCGGGCGGGCCCTGCTCGCCCAGGGTGAAGCCGAGGCCGTCGTCGACCTCGGCCCACCAGCCGTCCGGCACCGAGGCGTGCAGCACGCCATTGGCTGCGGCCTTCATGCCGGACGTCCCGCTGGCCTCGCGAGGCCACTCGGGCACGTTCAGCCAGACGTCGACCCCGCGCACCATGAGCCTCGCGACGGACATGTCGTAGTCCTCGACGAAGACGATGCGACCACGCAGCGGCTCCTCCGAGGCGCGCTCCCAGATGTCGCGGATGATCTTCTGGCCGGCGTCGTCGGCGGGGTGCGCCTTGCCGGCCATGATCAGCTGGACGGGGCGCTGGGTGTCCGTGAGCAGGCGCGTCAGCCGGGCGGTGTCGTGGAAGAGCAGGTCCGCGCGCTTGTAGCTGGCGAAGCGCCGGGCGAACCCGATCGTCAGGGCATTCGGGTTGAGCAGGTCGTTGAGGCGGCGCAGGACCTTCGGCGCGTGGCCATGCCGGGCCGCCTGCCGGATCTGCCGCACGCGCACGAAGCGCATCAGCCGGTGCTTCTGCGCCAGGTGCGCCGCCCACAGGGCCTCGTCGGAGACCTCGCTCACGCGTTCGGCGAGCACGCGCGGGTCGGCCGTCCCGCTGCCCAGCACGGTCGACATCTCGCGGCCCAGCCAGGTCGCCATGTGCACGCCGTTGGTGATGCCGCGGATCTCGTGGCCGGGCCACATCGAGCGGCTCACCTCGGCGTGGAGTTGGGAGACGCCGTTGGTCTTTCCGCTCAGGTGCAGGGCCAGGGCGGTGAGGTTGAAGCCCGGTGTGTGGCTTTGCTCGGCGTGGCCCAGGGCGAGCAGCTGGTCCACGTCGAACGCGCTGCGCCGACACAGGTCCTGGAGGTACGGCCGCACCTGTGCGTGCTCGAACACTTCGTTGCCGGCCGGCACGGGCGTGTGCGTCGTGAACACGTGGCGCGGGCGCACGGCCTCGATCGCGCGTTCGATGTCGTCCTCACCGGTGCGCGCCAGGTTCTCGAGGGCCAGGAACGCCGAGTGACCCTCGTTCATGTGCCACACGCGCGGGTCGATGCCGAGCGCATCGAGTGCGGCCACGGCGCCACGTCCCAGCACGACCTCCTGCTCCAGGCGCATCGCGCGTCCGCGCACGTAGAGCTGGCTGGTGATGAAGCGGTCCTCGGGCGGGTTGCCCTGGTTGTGCGCGTCCAGCAGCAGCACCGGCACGCGGCCCACGAAGGCGACCCAGACGCGCAACTGCACCTCGCGGTCGTCGAGCGGCACCGAGATGCGCAGCGAGTTGCCCTCGGCATCGGCGACGCGCAGCACGCCCACGCGATAGGCGTCGAGGTCCGGGTAGTAGTGCTGTTGCTTCCCGTCGCCGCTGATCACCTGCCGGAAGTACCCGCGGCGGTAGAAGAGTCCCACCGCGATCAGCGGCAGGTCCATGTCGGACGTCTCGCGCAGGTGGTCGCCGCTGAGCACGCCCAGGCCGCCGGAGTAGATCGGCAGCGACTCGTGCAAGGCGTACTCGGCCGAGACATAGGCCACCGGAGCGCCCTGGGCGCGGCGTGTCGTCTCGACCCGGAAGTGGGCATGCGTCCGGTCGAGGTCGTCCAGGAAGCCCCGATCCCGGGACAGCTCGTCCAGCCGCGATTCGTGGGCCAGCTGGATCAGGCGCACCGGGTTGCGGTAGCGCGACCAGAGGTCGGGATCGACGCGCTCGAACAGGCGCCGAGCGTCCCGCTGCCAGGTCCACCAGTAGTTGTAGGCCAGTTCCTTGAGCCTCGAGAGCGGCTCCGGGACGGACACGTGCGCGGCCGGAAGGGTGTCGATGGTGAAGGTCATGGGGTGGGCAACGGGGTGGGCAACGGGGCGACGGCCGGGGTCTGGGCCGCGTAGAATGCCCGGCTCCCCGGACGATGGCCAGAGGGCATCACCGGGGCACACGAGGGAGCGGCATCGCTCCCGGAGAGGAAACGTGTTGCCCAGACTCGACTTCGGTCTCGGAGCGCTGCTGCCCGCGACCCTGTTCACCCTGGCGTTGGCGGCACTGCCCGTCGTGGCCCAGGACGACGCGGCACCTGACGTGCCGGACCTCGCCAACGACGAGATCCTGCCGGCCCTCGCCGAACTCGTGCGTGGCCACCCCGGTCTCGCCAGCCTGCTGCCGCTGGGTCCGACCGTGGGCGGCCACGACGTGAACGCCCTGCTGCTGACGGCGCGCCCCCAGGCCCGCGCGCCGATGCGGGGTTGGCTGGTGGTGGGCGGTCTGGACGGGCGCCGGCCCTCGGATGCGACCGTCGTGCTCCGTCTCGCCGAGGCCCTGCTGGAAGACGAGCAGGCCCTGGCCGAAGTCCTCGGTGACGGCACGCTGGTCCTCGTGCCCCGGGCCAACCCTGACGGCGCGGCGGCACTGCTGGGTGGGAACGGGCCGATCCACGAGCAGGTCGGCAACGGCCGCCCCGATGACAGGGACCGGGATGCGCGGATCGACGAGGACGCGCCCGCGGACCTCGACGGCGACGGGCTCGTGACCTGGATGCGCGTGCCCGATGCCGCCGGCGAGTGGGTCATCGACGAGCACGACCCCCGGGCGATGCGCAAGGCCGTGCGTGCCGAGGGCGAGCGCGGGACCCATCGCCTGCTCGTCGAGTCGCTCGACGCCGACGGCGACGGCGAGCTCGGCGAGGACGGACGCGACGGCGTGCATCTCGACCGCAACTTCCCGCACCTGTTCGAGGAACAGCAGGCGATCTCCGGCGCCTACCCGCTGAGCGAGCCGGAGTCGATGAACCTGGCACGGCTGATGCTCCATGCGCCGGGCCTGATCGGCGTGCTGGTCATCGGCCCTCAGGACAGCTTCGCGAGCCTTCCCAAGGAGGAGAAGAACCCGCGCCGCAGTGGCTTCCGCAACTCCTTCTCGGCGCCCTTCGAGGGCATGCTCGCGGACGACCTGGGCCCGCTGAAGGAGCTGCAGCGTCGCTTCACCGAGACCTTCGAGGACTCGGGTGACAAGCACGAGGTGAAGGCCGAGGCATTGCCCGGCGGCAGCTTCGTGGCCTGGGCCTACCACCAGGGCGGGTGCTGGCCGCTGTCGGTCAAGCCCTGGGCCGCGCCCGAGAAGTTCCCCAAGAAGGAGAAGGAGAACGAGAAGGGTGACGACGCCGAGGCAGCCGAAGCCGGCGCGACCGACCCGGACGTCGCTGGGGACGAGGACGACACCAGCTCAGCCTCCGACGATCACGCGGAGAACGCCGCCGCCGCCGCCGCCAGCGACGACGAAGACGACCAAGACGACGAAGACGACGAAGACGACGAAGACGGCGAGGAAGGCGACGAGGAAGGCGACGAGGAAGGCGACGACGAAGGCGACGACGAAGGCGACGACGACGAAGGCGACGACGACGAAGGCGACGACGACGAAGGCGACGACGACGAAGGCGACGACGACGAAAGCGACGAAGGCGACGAAGGCGACGACGACGATGCCGCCGCCGACGATGACGCCGCCGAGGACGAGGCCAAGGACGAGGACAAGCCCACGAGCGACAAGGCCTCTCCGGTCCCCGCGGCCGTGCTGGCCTGGCTCGACCAGGAGCACGAAGGTGCGGGCATCGTGCCGTGGGCCGCGTTCGAGCACCCGGACCTCGGCCCCGTCGAGATCGGTGGGCTCGCTCCCGGCACCCTGTTCAACACGCCGGGCTCGGTGGCCGCCGAGTTCGGCACCCGCCTCGCCCCGTTCGTGCTCGAGTTGCTCGCGGTCATGCCCGCGGTGACCTTCGAGGATGTCGAGGTCGAGGATGCCGGCGGAGGGATCTTCCGCGTCTCGGCGGCGCTGGTGAACACCGGCGTGCTGCCGACGCACACGAGCTTCGGTGCCACGACGGGCCTGCAGCGCGCGATTCGGGTGCGGCTGCAACTCTCCGACGGGGCCGCGCTGCTCAACGGGCCCACGCAGGTGCTCGTGGATCGACTCGAGGGCTCCGGCGGACGCCGGGAGATGCGCTGGGTGGTCTCGGCCACACCCGGTGACCGCCTGACCCTGAGTGCCGATGCCGACACCGTCGCCGACGTCGAGTTGGACGTGGAGCTGTGATGAAGACCGTAGACCTGACCGAGCGCCGGCGGTGGCCGGCCCTGATCGCCGCGCTCCTGCTGGCCCTGCCGGTGGCGGCGCAGTCGGTGCGCGAGCCCAAGCTGCCCATCGCCTGGAACCGCTTCTACGACTACGACGGCATCGTGCGGCTGTGCACGCAGCTGGCCACGGCCCACCCCGAGTCCTGCACGCTCAGCTACATCGGCCCGAGCGAGGAGCGGCGGCCGATGCCGCTGCTGACCATCTCGCGCGACGTCCGCTCGGCGGACCTGGACAGCCGTTCGGCCATGTGGGTGGACGGCAACGTGCACGGCAACGAGGTCCAGGGCGGTGAGGCCGCGGTGTACCTGGCCTGGTACCTGCTCGAGCGCGACGGCGAACTCGAGGCGATCACCGAGCTGATCGACGAGCGCGTCTTCTACATCCTGCCGATGGTCAACCCGGACGGGCGGCAGTGGTGGTTCGAGGGCGCCAACACGCCGAACAGCAGCCGCTCGGGCAAGCGGCCCACGGACAACGACGGCGACGGTGAGTTCGACGAGGACGGCGCCGACGATCTCGACGGCGACGGTGACATCGTCAACATGCGCAAGCGTGTCGAGCCCGGCACGGGCAGCTATCGCCTGCACCCGGACGACAGTCGGATCCTGCAGCGCGTGCCGCAGGACAAGCTCGTGGAGTGGGGCGCCGACTACGTGCTCCTCGGCCAGGAGGGCTTCGACAACGACGGTGACGGCCGCGTCAACGAGGACGGACCCGGCGGCTACGACATGAACCGCAACTGGCCCGCGGGCTGGATGCCGCGCCACATCCAGTTCGGCGCCGGTGACTTCCCGTTCAGCTACCCGGAGACGGCGGCCATCGGCCGCTTCATCGCGGCCAAGCCGCACATCGCCGCGGTGCAGTCGTTCCACAACGCGGGCGGCATGATCCTGCGCGGCCCCGGCGCCGACACGCGCACCAGCTACTTCCCGCGCGCGGACCGCAGCACCTACGACGCGATCGCCGCGGAGGGCGAGCGGCAACTGCCCTTCTACCGCTCGATGGTCATCTACGACGATCTCTACACCGTGCACGGTGGCTTCGTCGATTGGACCGCCGAGACGCTCGGCATCATCTCCTTCACCAACGAACTCTGGAACAGCAGTCAGCTGTTCAGCGAGGGCGCCGGGGGCGTGGACGTGTGGGATGACGACGTGACCCACACCGAGAAGCAGCACGCGTTCGACGACCTGGTCATGTTCGGTGACACCTGGGTCCCCTGGCACGAGGTCGAGCACCCCGACTACGGGACGGTCGAAGTCGGTGGCTTCCGCAAGATGACCGGGCGCACGCCGCCCCACTTCATGATCGAGGAGATGCTGCACCGCAACGCGGCCTTCTGCCTCTACCACGCCAGCGAGATGCCCAAGCTGGAGGTGGTCTCGGTGGACGTCGAACCGGCCGCGGGTGGAGCGCGGTACGTGACCGTCGAGATCCGCAACACGCGCTGGATCCCCACTCGCACCGCCGTGGCCGCGGAGAAGGGCATCGGCCCGCCGGACGTGGCCGTGCTCGCGGGCGCCGGAGTCACCGTCGTGGCCGGCGGGGCCGGGGCCGATCGTTTCGACCTCCGCGACTTCGATGCGGTCGAGCACGAGCCCGCGCGACTCCAGCTCGACCGGGGTATTCCCGGACACGGATCGGAAAGGCTACGGTGGATCGTTCGCGGTCAGGGCGAATTCACCGTGACCCTGACCACCCAGAAGGCCGGCACGATCACGGCGACGGGAACGCTCTGATCCACGGGGAGCGCCCCGAGCACCGGTCTGTAGCCCCTGCACACGGGGTCGAGCCCCCGAGGGACGCCCAGTCATGAGTGACGCACACGGCCAGGCCGCCGACAGCAGGCCCACGGACGGCAAGCCCGCCCAGGAGGAGTCGCCGCGCGGACTCTTCGTGATCGACAAGCCGTCGGGCATCACGTCGCGCAAGGCGCTGAACCAGATCGAGCGCCGGCTCGAGCTGGACGGCATCGGGCACTGCGGCAGCCTGGACCCGCTGGCCACCGGCGTGCTCGTGCTCGTCTCGGGCAAGGCGCGCAAGATCCAGGACCTGATCGTCAAGGGTGAGAAGGGCTACGACATGACCGTCACCTTCGGCGCGACGTCGGACACCGACGACGGCGAGGGCGAGATCGTGGTGACCGACCCGCCGCCCGAGCCGCCCGAGCGCGAGGCGGTCGAGGAGGCCCTGAAGGCGTTCCAGGGCGAGGTCATGCAGGTCCCGCCGACCTACAGCGCCCTGAAGGTCGAGGGCAAGCGCATGCACAGCGAGGCCCGCAAGGGTCGCCCGGTGAAGGCCGAGCCGCGCCCCGTCGTGATCCACGAGGTGCAGCTGACGCGCTACGAGTGGCCCGAGGCCGACGTGGTCATCCGCTGCGGCCCGGGGACCTACGCCCGCGCCGTCGCGCGCGACCTCGGTGAGGCGCTCGGTACCGGTGGCTACATGTCGCGGCTGGTGCGCACGCGGGTCGGTCCGCTGACCCTCGACGACGCCGTGTCCCTCGAGGAGCTCGAGCGCGGCGACATGCTGGGCATCGAGGCGTTCCTCAAGGACCACGCACGGCTCAACGTCCCACTCACGCAGCGGCACCTGCTGCTGCGGGGCCAGACGCTGCGCGCCCCGCCGGGTTTCCCGATCGTGGACCCGTGCTTCGCGTGGGTGAACGGCGAGGTCGTCGCCCACATCGCCTTCGTGAACGGCGGGACGCACTTCCGCACCAAGCGCCTGCTGGTCTGAGCGCCCGCTGGTCTGACGCGCTCGCGCCCGCGCCGGGCGTCAGCCGTCGAGGTGCGCGGCCACCGCGCGGGCGAGTTCGTCGGCCACCAGCCGGTTGCCCGTCGCGCTGAGGTGCTGGTCCTGCAGGCTCAGCACCCAGTGGCGCAGGGCCCAGCCGCGCAGGGCGTCGGTCTCGGCGCGTTGAGCGACCAGCGCCGGACGCTCGGCCCGCGCCGCCTCCCAACCCCGCAGGTAGCCGCCGCGCAGGTCGACGTAGGGCACGCCGGCCTCGGCGCAGTGCTCGGCCAGCAACGTGGACTGCCACGCGTGCTCGTCGCTGAACAGATCCGCCACCGCCGGGAGGTAGGCCACGAGCAGGGCGCGGTCGTCTTCGGTCACGTCGCCGATCAGGCGCGTGAGCGGAGTCAGGACCGTGTCGCCACGCCGAGGATCGGTGGCGTCCCAGCGGGCCTGTGCGCGCGCCACGCCGGCGTGCCAGCTCGCCAGCCCGCGGTAGAGCGCCGTCGATGCGAGCCGGTTGCGCAGCCACGCCGGCAGGGGCAAGGCGTCCACGGCCAGGAAACCCGTGCCGGCGTGCCAGGCGAAGGGGCCGGCGGCGAAGTCGTTGGGGAACACGACCAGCACGACCAGCTCGACGTCGCGTGCGGCGAGGGCCTCGCGGTCGCGCTCGTAGAGCCGTACCTCGGGCAGGGTGCCGTAGGCGCTGACGCCGAGGTTGAGGGCCTCGATGCGCCCCTGCAGGGCAGCGCTCACTTGCGCGGGCAGGGCGTCCTCGGCGTTCACGCCCCAGCCATAGGTCATCGAGTCGCCGAGGAAGGCGACGGTCACCGCGCCGGCGGGGCTGTCCGCGTTCTCGACCACCCGCCATCCGAGCGCATCGTGCCGGTAGTGAACGCCTCCGGCGATCGTGGCCAGGCCCGGCGCGTTGCGGTACGGCAGCTCGTCGTCGTCCACGGCGACGTAGGGCGCGGCGGCGAGGTACTCGGCCATCTCCTCGGAGATGAAGACCTCCTCAGCCAGCCCGCTCTCGTGCACGCGCAGGGCGACCTCGGCCGCTCCGAGCAGCAGCGCCAGCAGCAGCAACAGCAGGCCCAGCCGCCGGCGGCGCGGGCGGCGGCGGGACGGGCGGCGGCGGGGCTCGTCGTCGGCGCCGGTCATGGACCATCCTCGCGGTCAGTCTCCGGCGAACTCCGCGAAGACCCGTCGCATGGTCTCGGTCGCCTCGGGCCCGAAGGTACAGAAGATGATCTGCTCGGGCAGGCTGTGGTCGTCGAGGAACTGGGCCACCTCGTTCAGGGCGATGCGGCAGGCCTGCTCCATCGGGTAGCCGTACACACCGGTGGAGATGCTCGGGAAGGCGAGGGTCTGGAGGCCGCGCTCCGACGCGAGGCGCAGGGCCGAGTGATAGGTCTCGGCCAGGTCCTCGGCCTCGCCGCGGCCGCCGCCCTTCCAGATCGGACCGACGGCGTGGATCACGTGGCGCGCCAGCAGCGAGTAGCCGCCGGTGATCCGGGCCTCGCCGGTGGGACAGCCGCCCAGGCCGCGACACTCGTCGAGCAGGCCGGGCCCGGCCGCGGCGTGGATCGCGCCATCGACGCCGCCGCCACCGAGCAGGGTCTCGTTGGCCGCGTTCACGATCGCGTCGACGTCGAGCTCCGTCAGGTCCCCCTGATGCAGCGAGACTCGCCGGCGCAGGCTGGGCTTCATGGCGAACATGCTGACTCCGTGGGAACTGGCCGACAAGCCCGGCCGCCGCCGTGAGCGTTGTCGCGCGCGCCGATCGGGCGGGTCCGAAAGGGGAATCCCCCGAATGTCTCTTCGGGGTCGGCGCGGGGTGACCTGAGTGCCGGGTCTTGCGAATCAGGACCGCCCCGCCCCCGCGCGCGGCGGGGACGGGGCGGTCGGGATGCCGGGAAGAGGATCCGCGAAGCGATCAGGGCAAGGCGATGGTGGCGGCGATCGCGTTCGACGCCTGGAAGCCTCCGCTGCCCTTGGCGATGATCCACTGGAAGTTCATCTGCAGACCGAGGGGCAGGCCCGGAGGCAGCGCCGCGGGCAGGGTCAGCATGCCGGCAGCCGTCGGGAAGGGCCCGATCGGCCCGAACAGCGGCGGGACCAGGTACAGCGCGTTGCCGCCGAAGGCCGGAATGGCCGGGCAGGCCACACCGAAACCGAAGGGAGGCGCGAAGTTGTACATGAGCCCCGCGAGCGTGCCGGCGGCCGGGTCCGCGCCGGCCAGCACGATCGTCAGCGGGCCGCTGGGCGAGGTCCACTGACCGGTCGAGGTCAGCTTCGGCAGCGGCAGCCCCGTCGGATCCGTGCCCACACCGATGGTCACGGTGCGCGAGGTGTAGGCGATGCCGCTGATCGGGCCCGCCGGCACCGGGATGCATGGGAACGGATGGGGCAGCGTCGGGATCGCCGGCGCGCCACCGAGCACCTGGTGCGAGATGATCGCCCCATCGGTGATGAAGAAGGCCGGTGGGTTGGCAGCACCCGGAGTGGACCGATCGTAGGCGATGCCCTGCACCGGACCGAAGAACCCGAGACCGCAGCCGGTGGGATCCGGGACCGACGGGTACACCGGGAAGCCGGGCCCACCGATCGGGATGGTGTAGACCATGCCACCCACGTCCACGCCCCAGAGCGTCAAGGTGGTCGGGTCCCACGACAGCCCGGTCATCGGACCGAACACGGCCGGAGCCGCAGGCCACGGCGGGACGACGATCGGCGCTCCGGCGCAACCGGGCGCCGGCGGCGGGATCTCGCCGACGATCATGACGCCATCGGTGTGGAACAGGGTGCCCGTGCCCGAGTCGAAGGCGAGGCCGGTGACGAAGCCGAGCGCCGGGAACCAGCTCGTGATCGGCGCGCCGGCGGCGGTGTACGCCGTGATCACGAAGCCGTCACTGACGTAGACCGTGTCGGTGAACCGGTCCGTCGCCATGCCTCCGGCGATGCCGGCAGGCGCCGGCGGGAAGACCGGGCCGGCCGTCGGGCACGGGAACGGAACGAACGTGGGAAAACCCCCGACGACCGGGCCAGCGGGGTAGCCACAACCGGCAGGCGGGCCCGTGATCTCGACCACGGCGGCGCCCGCGCCGTCGTAGGTGAGCAGGGTCTGGGCCGAGGACGGTCGACTGGTGACGGCGATGACGCACGCCGCCAGGGTGAGGATCAGGATGCTGTGCCGCATGGCGGGCACCTCCGGACAGAGATGGGTTGCTTGGGAGAGGCCGTCGAGGACACGGCGGCTTCTTGTCCGGAAGGCAAGGCGCAGGGCGTGCGGGGACCGTGCAACGGATTCGGCCGGAATCCGTCGGGCGTCGAGGGGACGTCCGTGATCCGGCCGGATCAGCCGCAGAGCGTGGGGCGGATCTCGAACCCCGGGATCGCCGTCGGGGCCTCTTCGAGGGCTTCGCATCGGTCCACGTGCGCCGGTGACGGTCCTCGCTCGAGCCAGGAGAGCATCGCCGCCACCGCGTCAGGCTCGCCCTCGATCCAGGCCTCGACCCGGCCGTCGGCGAGATTGCGGACCCAGCCTGAGAGGCCGAGCCGGTCGGCCTGTCGCTGCGCGGACCAGCGGAAGGCGACGCCCTGCACGCGGCCCGTCACGAGCACGCGGCGGGCGATTGGTGCGACAGGCGCGGTCATGGTCGCGCACGATACGCGACGGCCGGCCCCCCGGGAGGAGACCGGCCGTCGGTGGAGCACCGACGTCGCGCGGCGGTGCGCGGAGCTGTCGATCAGGGCAAGGCCTGGATGGGCAGCTTCACGCCGTTGCTCACGCGCAGCCCGCCGGGAGCGGCCGAGTCGGGTGAGAAGGCCTGCAGGTACACGTCGACCGTCGGCAGGGCCGGCGGCAGCAGGAATGGCAGCGTGATCGAGCCGGTGCCGTCGAGCGGGAGGCCGATCGGCCCACCGAGCAGGGTGCCCGGGTTCAGCCAGAAGCAGTTCTGCTTGATGATCCCCGCGCCGGGTTGCAGCGCCGGTTGCACCAGCGCGATGCCGGACGGCAGTCCGCCGGAGATCTCCATGGAGATCGTGCCCAGGCCGGTGGGCGCGCCGGTGATGTCGAAGGTCATCGTGGTCAGGTCGATGTCGCCGTAGCGGATGCCCTCGCTGATCAGCTGGCTGCGGATCTCGCCACCCGGGAAAGCGCCGCTGTGCACGTTCACGTAGTAGCCGAGGCCCTGCAGCGTGTCGTACTGCGCGGTGGTCATGGCCGCCGTCGTGCCGGCCCACAGCACGGGGCCGCCAGCGAGCGGGAAGACGATGCCGCCGTTGACGCCGATCGGCGCGTCGTGGATGTGCGCGTTCGTGCCGCCCACGAGTCCCACGGTCGGGACCGTGTAGTCGATGCCCAGGGCGGCGTTGACGTCGAAGCTGGCGTCGGCCGTGGCCGCCGACGCGTTGGCCGGGACCTCCTGGGTCCCGCGCACGGCGCCCGCGAAGTTCGTCGGACGCACCTCGATCTGCCCGCGGATCTCGCCGCCCGGGAACGCCGCCGAGTGCAGGTTCACGTAGAGGCCTTCGGCGCGCAACGTGGCGGCGTCGGCCGCGGTCAGCACGGCCAGGCCGGCGAACACCGAGGATCCGCCGGCGAGCGGGAACAGGATCGGTCCGGGCGTCCCGGGAGGCCCGATGTGCACGTGCGCCCCGGTGATGACGATGCTGTGGGAATGGACCTCGTAGGAGAGGTTGGTGCCGCTGAGCCGGAACGAGCCCCAGGCGCCGGCGCCGCTGGCGACGGGCGGGGTCTCCTGGCTGCCCTCGATGTCGGCGTAGAAGAGGATCTGCCCGAAGGCCGGCACCGTGCAGGCCAGGATGAGTACGAGACTGAGGATGGGACGCATCGCTGCTTCCTCCCGAAGCGACGTGATGGAACGGAGAGGGCGCGGAGCCCCAGGCGGTCCATGTTAGGGCAGATCGTGCAGAACGGGGGTGCCGATCGCCCGTGGTTCGGCGGTTCGGCGCACCGTCGCACCGCGCCGGTGGCCGGGGGCGTCGGACAGGCGGGTTTCCTAGACTCTGAGCCTGTTGTCGTCGTGCGGCCCGGGCGGCGCCTGGCGCTGCGTCCCCGCGATTGGGAGTCTGCCGATGTCGTCGTCGTCTTTGCGTCTTCATGATCTGGCGGCGGCGTGCGGCCTCGCGCTGGCGCTCGCCTGGTGCGGCACGGCCGCGCATGCGGGTGAGTCTCCCGAGGTCAAGGCCGCCAGCAAGCAGGCCGCCGCCGCGAGCAAGGTCGCGCTGGCGAACCTCAAGACCGCGCTCAAGGCCGCGGAGGCCGACTACCTCGCCGCGCTGGACAGCGTGGCCGAGCAGGCGGCCAGCGGTGCGCTGTTCGAGGGCGCCCTGGCGACGGCGCTGTGTGACGCCGCCGCGGACTACGTGGACGCGGTGGCCGGCGCGACCACGCTCGGGCTCGCCGGAGACCTCGTGCTGCCCGCGGCGATCGCCTTCGGCACCGCGGGTGATGTGCCCGACAGCTGGCTCGCCGGTGGAGGGGGCAAGCAGGATGCGACCATGGCCAAGGCGGAGAAGACCGTCGCCAAGAGCTGCGGCAAGGTGCTGAAGACGACGCGCAAGGTGGCCAAGGGCATCGCCAAGTCGAGCGGCTACGAGTTGCAGGTCGTGATCCGGGCGCCGTCGGTGCGCGCGCCGGCGGCCAACCCGGGCACGGTGGACGGGCCGACGACGGAGGGACTCGTGTTCGACGTGCTCGTCGGCGGCCGGGACCCCGAGAGCGACGACGAGGGGACGATCTGCGTCGCCGGTCGTTGCACGACGGGCATCCCCGTGGATCTGCAGCTGTCCGGCCCGGGCTTCACCGGCCCGCCCATCAATGCGCCCAACCTGCTCGGTCGCTTCGCGCAGACGATCCAGTTCGCGGCGGACGGCGCCCCGGACCTGCCGCGCGGGAACTACGTGGTCGGAGCCGACCACGGCGGCGTGCTGAGCAGCGCGACGATCAGCGTGCCCTAGCCAGGATGGACTGCATGCCCTACGCCCGGCCGTGCTGATCCTGTTCGCGCGGCTGCGCGCGTTCGGTGGCCCCTAGCCCAGGTGTTTCGCGAACTCGCTGGCCTTCCAGAAGTCGCGATGCGAGACGACCTTGCCGTCCTCGATGCGCAGGGCGATCACCAGCGGCGCGCGGATGTTGGCCAGGAACAGCTTGCTGCCCTGCTGCTGCGGGTGGACCCAGCTCAGCTCGGTGATGAACACGGCGTGGCTCGGTGTGAAGAACGCGTCCTGCACCTCGAGGGTGAAGTCCTGCAGGCCGACGAGACTGGTGCGCAGGTTGCCGACGATCGCGTCGCGGCCGGTGATCAGGGCTTCCGATCCGGTGCCGAAGATGTCGGTGGTGGGGTCCTGGAAGTCGGCGTCCTCCGCGAGCAGCCCGCCGATCGCGTCGAGGTCCACGGCGGCGTAGGCGGCGACGTACGCGCGCCCGGTGTCGGCCACGTCCTGGAGCCCGGCACCGGCCTGGCCTGACTCGAGCGTGCGGGTGAAGCCGGCGTAGTCGCCGTAGTCGATGCGCTCGGTGATCAGGCCATCCTCGACGCGCAGGATGTTCACGAAGGGCATGACCCGCGTCGCGTCGGGCTTCAACACGCCGTAGGCCACGGCGTGGTTCCCCGAGACGAACTCGACGCTGCGCTCCCAGCTCCAGGGCGTCGTGCCCCAGGTCTTCTGGAGGGCGATGATGTCGTCGGCGCCGCGAAGGCCCTTCGACAGCTCGCCGGGGAAGATGTCCGCCGTCGGGTCGATGAAGAACAGGTCGTCGTGGACCAGCGCGCGCGTCTCGTCGAGCCTTCGCGCGAGGATCAGGTCGTGGTACTGCCCGGTGACCCGGGTGACGTCGGCGCGGCCGGCCACGGGACGGACGGGCTTCTCCGGCTCATCGGCCAGGGGATGGGCGTGGCCGGCGGGGCCGACGAGACCGACGAGGCCGACGAGACCGAGCAGCGCCGGCCCGAGGATCAGGGTGGTGAGCAGGCGGAAGGACATGGGGGCGCTTCTCCCGTGAGGTCGCCACGATCGTACCGCTCCCGGCGTCCCCGCGCTGTCAGTCCCCGCCGAGCAGGCGGCCGACGCCGCCCAGGATCGAACCCTCGCCGACGCTCTTGCCGCCCGCCCTCGGCGCTGCTGCGATGATGCGGTCCGCGAGTCGGCTGAACGGCAGGCTCTGCAACCAGACCTGGCCGGGCCCTCGCAGTGTCGCGAGGAACAGGCCCTCTCCGCCGAAGAGCATCGAGCCCACGCCCTTCACCATCTGGATGTCGTAGTCCACGCCGTCGGCGAACCCGACGATGCAGCCGGTGTCCACGCGCAGTTCCTCGCCCGCTGCCAGCTCGCGCTCGAGCACCGTGCCGCCCGCGTGCGCGAAGGCCATGCCGTCGCCCTCGAGCTTCTGCAGGATGAAGCCCTCGCCACCGAACAGGCCGGCGCCGAAGCGCTTGTTGAAGGCGATGCCCAGCGAGGTGCCCATGGCTGCGCAGAGGAACGCCTGCTTCTGGCACAGGAATCGGCCGCCGACCTTGGTCAGATCGATGGGCACGATCGACCCGGGATAGGGCGCGCCGAAGGCCACGCGCGCCCGTCCCGATCCGTGGTGCGTGAAGTGCGTCATGAACAGGCTCTCGCCGGTGAGCGCGCGCTTGCCGACCGAGAACAGCTTGCCGATCAATCCGTCGTCGCGGGAGCCGTCGCCCATGCGCGTCTCCATCTCGATGCCTTGCTCCATGAACATCATCGCGCCGGCTTCCGCGATCACCGTCTCGTTCGGATCGAGGATGATCTGGACGAACTGCATGTCGTCGCCGTGGATTTCGAAGTCGATCTCATGCGAAGCGGGCATCGGGGTCTCCGTGGGTTGGGGGCGGCTTGGTGGGCGTCGGGCGTTCGGTGTTGCGTCCGAGTGGCATGCCGCGCCCCACGGATGCAAGCACAGGGTGCCGCGGCGTGAGGCGTGCGGCCCATCGGCGAGGAACTTCGCATATGGGGCCAAATCGCCCGGTGGATCGCCAGAACGAACGATCCGCCTTCGTGACTTCAGAGCCCGATGACGAAAGTCCGGCAAGGAGCTGAAGACGGGGGGCTTCGCGGTCGAGATAGGGAAGAGAGGAGAGGCCGCGAGTGCGGTCCGAAGCAAACACGGTGGACACCCACCGACACGACCAAGAACACGCGCGAAAGAGGTCGTGCCGGAGGTCCCCGGGCCAGTCCATGGAAGCAGTCAGGGCGTGATCGGTTCCCCAGCCGATCACGCCCGCTTTCGTTTCCGGCCGCCGACGAACGTGACGACGTGCCCGACGACGCAAGCCAACACGCGAGCCAACACGCGAGCTACGTCGGGCGCAGCGAGGCCCAGAACGGCGCGAGCAGCGACCGCGCGTGGCCGGCGATGGTGGCTGCCTCCGGGCAGGGCGCCGCATCGAGGCCTTCCGGAGCCTCGCGCTGACCGGCGAGCAACTCGAGTGAGGCGCGCACGCCGGCCACCAACCCGGCCGGGTCGTACCCGCCTTCGAGCGTGAGCACGATCCGCCCCGGGCAATGTCGCTCGGCCCAGCGCAGGAACAGGGCGTAGAGCGCCGTGAAGCCGGCCTCGGTCACGGCCATGTCGCCGATCGGGTCGGCGTGCCAGGTGTCGAAACCCGCCGAGACCAGGATCAGGTCGGGCTCGAACTCGGCCACGATCGGATCGGCCACCTCGCTCCACAGGTGCAGCAACTCCGCGTCGCCCCAGCCGTGCTCGGTGGGGAGGTTGACGGTGAAGCCCGCGCCGTCGTGCTTGCCGACCTCGGTGAGCCAGCCCGTGCCCGGGTAGTACGGGTAGCGGTGGCTGGAGATGAAGAGCACGTCGTTGCGCTGCCAGAAGGCGTGCTGCGTGCCGTTGCCGTGGTGGATGTCGGGATCGACGATGAGCACGCGCCGGCACCCGCCCGCGTCGATGGCGTGGGCGGCCGCCACGGCCACGTTGTTGAACAGGCAGAAGCCCATGGCCGCGTCGGCTTCCGCGTGGTGTCCGGGTGGGCGCACGAGGGCGAAGGCGCCCGTCGCGTTGCCGCCCACCACGGCCTCGGTGGCGCCGATCACCGCGCCTGCCGCATGCAGGGCGGCGGCGTGGCTTCCGGCCGAGGTGGTCGTGTCGCTGTCGAGCACCACGCGATCGCGCCCGGCCGTGTCGGCCACGCGGGTCAGGTGCGCGGCGCCGTGGATGCGACGCAGGGCCGCGGTCTCGACGGCGGTCGGCGCCACGAGGCGCGTGCCGGGGATCGGGGCCGCGTCGAGGTCCGTGTACACCGCGAGCAGGCGCCGGGGATGCTCGACGTGACCGGGGCCCGGGTCGTGCAGCAGGAAGCGGTCGTCGCGGTAGACCAGGGTGTCCATGCCCAGAGACTAGCGGTCGGCCGCGCGCTCCGGCAGCCCGAAGCGCGCGGTGCGGTGAAGGGATCCGAGGGCGTCGAGCGCGTTCACGCGGCGCGCGGGAAGTCGGCCACGAAGCGCGAGCCGCCTCCAGGTCGCGGCTCGTGCCGGAGTCGACCGCCGTGCTGGTCCATGACGGTGCGGCAGATGGCCAGGCCCAGGCCGTAGCCGCCGCGCTGCCCGCCGGGTGCGCGGCTGGTCACGAAGGGCTCGAACAGCTTGTCGGCCAGGTGCTCGGGGACGCCCGGCCCGGTGTCCTCGACACACAGGCTCACCTCGTCGTCACGTCCCTCGATGACGACGTGCACGGTCGAGCCCTCGGGGCTCCAGTCCACGGCGTTGCCGACCAGGTTGCGGAGCACCCGCAGACAGCTCTCGCGGTCCGCCGCCAGCCGGGTGTCACCGCTCGACTCGACTTCCAGGGCCACGTGCCGCCGCGCGGCGCTGCGACCTTCGCTCTCCAGCCGCAGTCGCGCCTCGTCGGCGAGATCGAAGAGTTCGCGCTCCGGACGGCGCGAGGGCGGTTCGGCGCTGCGGCAGTAGGCCACGAGGTTGTCGATGGCGTCGGACAGGTCGGACAGGTCCTCGAGGTTGCTGCGCAGGACACGGGCGTACTCGGCCGGCTCGCGGCCGTGCAGCAGCGTGACCTCGGTCTCTCCGATCAGGTTCTGGAGCGGGGAACGCAGCTCGTGGGCCAGGCCGGCGGTGAAGGTGCGCATGCGCGACAGGCCGGCGTCGATGCGGCGCAGCAGGTGGTCGAGCGCCTCGGCCACGGCGCGGATCTCCTCGGGCGCGTTGACCAACGCGATCTGGGTGCCGCCCGCCACGGGGTCGGCGGCCTCGGCCTGGCGCACCATCTCGCGCAGGTGCCGCAGACCGTGGTGCGCGGTGAACCAGCCGGCGAACGCGGCCAGCACGAGCCCCAGCGCCAAGGCCAGGAGCGAGGAGCGCGCGTACGAGCGGATGCGCTCCAGGTAGGGTTTCCCGTCCACGAGGATCTCGACGGCCAGGCCGGGGCTTCCGGTGATGGGCCGGGCCATGACCACCAGCTCACGCGTGTGCAGCCACTTGCGCCACACCGTGTCGAAGGGGATCGGCTGATCCACCTTGGCGAGGAGATCGGCCTTCCCGCCCTCGGCCAGCAGCCGGCCGTCGGCGTCGCGGACGCGGAAGGCACAGGCGGGGTGCTCGATCGCGGCGGCCAGGGTGAGCACGGTCTCGCGGATCCGGGCCGGCGAATCGTGGTGCGCCTGGATGTTGTGGGAGAGTTCCTCGGTCTCGTGCAGCATGAACAGCTTGGCTTCCGCGCGCAGCGTGTCGAACACGAAGTAGCCCGAGCCCAAGCTGGAGATGATCAACAACGCCCCCGTCGTGGCGGCGAAGCGCCAGGTCAGCCGACGGGTCAGCGACCAGCGTCGCTCAGTCGTCGGCGGCGAGGGCATAACCGGCTCCGCGGACGGTGTGGATCATCGGGCTGCCGAAGGGCTCGTCGACCTTCTTGCGCAATCGGCGGATGTGGACGTCGACGATGTTCGTGCCCGGATCGAAGCCCATGCCCCACACGGCCTGGAGCAGCTCCGTGCGCGTGACCGTCTCGCCCTGCTTCTCGGCCAGGTGGCGCAGCAACGCGAACTCGGTGCGGGTCAGGTCCAGGGCTTCGCCGTCGCGGGTGGCGAGCGTCTCCATGTAGTCGATCTCGAGATCACCGACGCGGCAGCGCGGATGTTCGCGGCGGCGCCGCAACACGGCGTGGATGCGCGCGACCAGCTCGGCGAAGGCGAAGGGCTTGACGATGTAGTCGTCGCCGCCCATGCGCAGGCCCCGGATGCGCTCGTCGAGAGCGTCGCGCGCCGTGACCCAGATGACGGGCACGCCCAGGCCTTCGCGGTGCATCGCCTCGAGCACGTCCCAGCCCTGGAGCCCGGGCAGGTTCACGTCGAGCAGGACCAGGTCGAAGGTCCGCTCCCGCAACACCTTCAGCGCGTCCTCGCCGTCGGCGGCGACGGCGCACTCCATGCCCGACTCGGTCAGGCCCTTGCAGACGAAGGCCCGGTACTTCGGGTCGTCATCGACGATGAGGATGCGCACGGTGCGACTCCGCGAGTAGAAAGCGTCCCTACGGCTATACCGGCTGCGCGCCGCGCCCTCGGTGACGTTTCCATCATCTTGGGCGTCCGCCGCCGCCCGGCACAACCGCCGGGTCTCGCGGTGGTCGCATGACGGCACGGTCATCGCAGTGTCAGGCCGTCGCGGGCCTCGCGGGCCGTATGCATGGGGGACCCATCGCGAGGCGACCCTTGGCCAAGACCCGACCCACCGCGTTTCGTCCCGGCACCACGTCGTTCCGGCTGCCTCCTGCCGCTCGTTTCGCCACGGAGAGATCCGTGAGCACCGGCCGCCTGGGCGCTGAGAGCCCGGCGAGCCGCTGGCGGATCCTGCTCACCGGGCCGGGCTGCGGCTCCGCTGCGGCCCCCGAGCGGGGCGCCTGCGAAGGCGTTGTGGGCGCGCACTACGCTCGCGCTCACGGAGCGCGCCTGCGCCACCACCTCCCCTGGTTGCTCGGCCTGGCCCATGGTGACCGGCCTCTCGGAGTGATCGGCGCGCGCTGCGGCACCGAGCAGCAGTCCCTCTTCCTCGAGCGCTACCTGGACGAGCCCGTCCAGACGCACCTCTCGGTGGTGCTGGGGGCACCGGTCGCACGTTCGGAGCTGGCTGAGGTCGGCAATCTCGCGGCGACGCGCCGGGGTCTCGGGCCGCTGCTCGTCGGAGCCCTGGCCGCGTTGCTGTCGGCGGCGGGGCGGCGTTGGGCGGT
>JAJDER010000018.1 GCA_029259725.1 Planctomycetota bacterium
CGAATCGGACAGGGACGCGGGAAGCACCGGCCCTGCGTGCACGCCACGCCCCTTGTATGGCAGGATCGCTTGTGTGCTAGGACCCGGCCCTGCCGATACAACGGCGGGTCTCCGCCCGCCCGAGCGCCCTCTCACCTCGGAACTCCGTCATGTTCGATCGCGTCAGCGACCGCGCCCGCAAGGTCATGAATCTCGCCAAGAGCGAGGCCCAGCGGCTCAACCACGAATACATCGGCACCGAGCACATCCTGCTCGGGTTGGTCCAGGAAGGGTCGGGCGTCGCAGCCAACGTGCTGCGCAACATGGGCATCGACCTCAAGCGCATCCGGACCGAGATCGAGAAGCTCGTGAAGGGCTCGGCGACGATGGTGCCGATGGGCAACCTGCCCTTCACGCCGCGGGCCAAGAAGGTGCTCGAGCTCAGCCTGGAGGAGGCCAGTCAGCTCGGACACAACTACATCGGCACCGAGCACCTCCTGCTCGGGCTGATCAAGGAGAGCGAGGGCATCGCCGCGCGTGTGCTCACCAACCTCGGTGTGAAGCTCGAGGACGTGCGCGAGGAGGTGCTCGACTTCCTGGGCGCGCCGCAGGACCCGGCCGAGATCGAGGAGGAGGGCGGTGGCGAGCCGGGCGAGGAGCCCAGCGGCGGGCAGCGTCAGGGCAAGGGCAAGACGCCTGCGCTCAACGCTTTCGGTCGCGACCTGACCAAGCTCGCGCGCGAGAACCAGCTCGACCCGGTGATCGGGCGGCGCGGTGAGATCGAGCGCGTGATCCAGATCCTGTCACGGCGTACCAAGAACAACCCGGTGCTGCTGGGTGAGGCCGGCGTCGGCAAGACGGCCATCGTCGAGGGACTCGCCCAGGACATCATCAACAACGAGGTGCCGGAGATCCTCAAGAACCGCCGGCTGGTGGTGCTCGACCTGGCCATGATGGTCGCGGGCACGAAGTACCGCGGGCAGTTCGAGGAGCGCATCAAGTCGGTGATGAACGAGGTGCGCCGCGCCAAGAACATCATCCTCTTCATCGACGAGCTGCACACGCTGGTCGGTGCCGGTGGCGCCGAGGGCGCGATCGACGCGTCCAACGTGCTCAAGCCGGCGCTCTCGCGTGGCGAGATCCAGTGCATCGGCGCGACCACGCTCAACGAGTACCGCAAGTACATCGAGAAGGACCCGGCGCTCGAGCGTCGCTTCCAGTCGGTGATCGTGGATCCGCCCACGCCGGACGAGACGCAGGAGATCCTCAAGGGCCTGCGCGAGCGCTACGAGAAGCACCACAACGTGCGCATCACCGATGGCGCCTTGAGGCTCGCCGTGGAGCTCTCCACGCGGTACATCACCAACCGCTTCCACCCGGACAAGGCCATCGACGTGATGGACGAGGCCGGCGCCCGCGTGCGCCTGAAGGCGATGACGGCGCCGCCGGACCTCAAGGAACTCGAGATCGAGATCCACCGGTTGGACAAGGAGAAGGAGGAGTGCGTCGCGCAGCAGGACTTCGAGCGCGCCGCGAGCCTGCGTGACCGCGCCGACAAGCTGCGTGCGAAGCGCGACCAGATCGAGAAGGAGTGGAAGAGCTCCTCGACCGAGATCGACGGCACCGTGGACGAGGAGGTCATCGCCGAGACGGTCAGCAAGATGACCGGCATCCCGCTCCAGCGCATGGACCGGGGCGAGGCCCAGCGCCTGCTCAAGATGGAGGACGAACTCCACCGGACCGTGATCAGCCAGGACGCCGCGATCGTGGCCATCAGTCGCGCGGTGCGCCGCAGCCGTTCGGGTCTGAAGGACCCGCGCCGGCCCATGGGCAGCTTCCTGTTCCTCGGCCCGACGGGCGTGGGCAAGACGCACCTCGCGAAGCAGCTCGCCGCGTTCCTGTTCGGGAGTGACGAGGCGCTGATCCAGATCGACATGTCGGAGTACATGGAGAAGCACAACGCGTCGCGGCTCGTCGGCGCGCCTCCCGGCTACGTCGGTTACGAGGAGGGCGGCCAGCTCACCGAGAAGATCCGTCGGCGCCCGTACTCGGTGGTGCTGTTCGACGAGATCGAGAAGGCCCACAGCGACGTCTACAACATGCTGCTCCAGATCATGGAGGAGGGCCGCCTCACCGACAGCTTCGGTCGCGCCGTGGACTTCCGCAACGTGCTGCTGATCATGACCAGCAACATCGGTGCCAACATCATCAAGAACCAGACCGGCATCGGCTTCGCGTCCACCGACGTGGAGAAGAACTTCGAGAACATGCGACACAACCTCATGAACGAGGTGAATCGCTTCTTCCGTCCCGAGTTCCTGAACCGTCTCGACGACACGATCGTGTTCAAGCCGCTGCAGAAGGAAGACCTGGTCGAGATCCTCGACATCGAGATGAAGGGCATCCGCGCGCGCCTGCTCCAGAAGGGGCTCACGCTGGAGCTGACCAAGGCGGCCGAGTTGTTCGTCATCGAGCACGGCACGAACCTCGACATGGGCGCGCGACCGCTGCGCCGTGCGGTCGAGCGCTACATCGAGGATGCGCTGAGCGAGGAGCTGCTCAAGGGCGACTTCGAGGAAGCGTCCGGCATCGTCGTCGATGGCCCCTCCGAGGAAGACGCCGACAAGCTCACCTTCACGGCGGCGGTCGAGAAGACCGAGGCCCTGACGTCGTGAGCGCGTCCGAGCCCCGCTCCCGGCGTCGCGTCCAGCGCCGTCGGAGCGCGGCTCGGGCGGCGGGCGTCCTGGCGCTGCTCCTGCTCGCGTCGGCGGTGTCCGCCCAGCAGGACGGAGGGCCCGGCGCGTCCGGCAGTCCCGGCCCGGCAGGCAAGCCGAAGGGTCGCAGTGTCACGCCGGACGTCGCCGACGCCGAGGCGTTGGCACAGAAGCCGCTGCGGGATGACGAGCCCTCGGGACCCACCGAGGCCCAGCTCCGGTCGCGCTCGTACTGGTTGTTCGAGGCACCGGTTCCCACGCCCGAGGAACTGGCCGCCGACCCGGACGCGCATGCGGAGCTGCTCGAGCGGAACGGCATCGCTCTCGACGTCGCGGCGCAGACGGTGTCGGTGCGAGGCGGCGTCGTCCACGATCGGAGCTCGCTCGAGTATCCGATCGAGTACCTGATCACCACCGAGCGCGGGAAGACCTACGAGTCGGCCTTTCTCGTGCGCGCGCGGCCGAAGCTGCTCGACGCCTGCCTGCAGGCGGTGGGCCTGGAGCCGGGCACGGGCATGAGCTACGAGTTCCTCGAGCCACCGCCCGAGGACACCTCGGCGCCCGACTACCTGACCACGCCGGCAAGCGGGCCGTTGGCCTCGATCGATGTGACCTGGATCGATGATGGCGGTCGTGCTCATCGCGCTTCCCTGGAGTCGATGCTGATCGACGCGCTCACGGGCGAGGAGCTGCAGGGTGACGGCTGGATCTACATCGGGTCGCGCACGGCGTTGATCCCACGTGGTCGTGAGGACACCGTCGAGCGCTTCATGGCCGACATCGAGGGCAACCTCGTCGCGATCTACCTGGACGGTCGCGGGACGTGCCTCTTCGAGCGCAACTCGCTGCGCGGCATCGACACGCCCTACACGCTCCACCCCGAGCGCATGCCGCCGCGGAGTTCGTCGGTGACGCTCCACTTCCATCCGACGGGCGGCTTCGTCGAGCCGCGCGAGGCCTTCGCCGGGAGCGAGCAACCCACGCCCGATCAGCTCGCGCCCAGGCAGCCCGCGCCCGATCAGCCGTCCTCGAAGCCACCGAGGTAGCCCATCGCGCGCAGTCGGTCGTCGTGTCCGGCGTCCGTGGGAGCGGCCGGGGGGGCCTCACCCGTGGCCGGGGCCAGGAGCGCTTCGGCATGCGTCGGGGCCGCGGGCACGCCACGTGAGCGTGACGGGGCCGGGCCGCGCGGGCAGCGGCACGATGTGATCGGCGGTCGCCGCCGAGGAGTCGAGTCCGAGGGGGATCTCGGCGAGCGACTCCTCGTCGAGGGTCAGCTCGAGCATGACCGTCTTGCCGGGTCGCGAGCGTCCGCGCGGGCCGGCCTCGAGCAAGCCCCGCGGGGCGAGCGCCGCCGTGGAGAAACGCAGCGCGCTGCCGGCCGCCATCGAGGTGACGACCCCGCCTGGGAGACGTGGTGCTCCCGGGGGTTCAGGGAGGAGACCAGGACGATTCCCGGCGTCGCCACGCCGCCCACATGGGCGCGGATGAGGCCGCTCGCCGCGGCGTCCGCTTGTCCGGCACCCCGTGGTCCGGCACGCCGTTCGCCGACGACGAACCACAACGCCAGCTCGACGCGCGTGGGCGGCCCGAGGCCGGCGGCGTCGGTGATCACGAGCGCCGTGGGGTCGAACCGGTACATGCGGTCCTCGGCGCCACCGCGCTTGGTCACGGCCGCCAGCTCGCGGACCTTGCGGCCGTCGAGCCGCACCTTGGGTGGCAGCCCGCCGCGGGGCAGGGCGAAGTCCTGCACGTGGTGCGGCGCCGACCAGGCCCCGTCGCCGGTCGGTTGCCAGGCGTCATCGGGGATGTGCAGGGTGAGCCTGAGCGCCAGCGACCCCTCGTCGGTCTCGAGCAGGGCCGCCCCGCCCGTCGGCTGGAGCGGGACCCCCGCCGGCGCCGTGGATGCGCGCTCCGGAGCGACCTCGGCGTCGCCGCACCCGACCAGGGCAAGGGCGCAGGCGAGAGCGCAGCAGACCCGGCACGCCGCGCGTTCCACAGGCCTCAGCTCAGCTCGAAGTCGCAGGCCGCGTCCGAGAGCAGCTTGCCCGACTCGGCGTCACTGACCGCGACCCAGACGCGGTAGGTCCCGGGCGACAGGCCTTCGTGCGGCACACCGAAGGACTCCACCAGCTCGGTGCGTTCGGGCAGCTCGAGCGGGACCTCGACCAGCGTGCGGTCCTCGCCCCCGATCTCGTCCTGGAGTCGCAGGCTGACGCGCACCGCGCGGGTCTCGAGCATGTGGTTGAAGAGGCGGCCCATGACCACGGTGCGGTCGGCCTCGACGACCTCGGTGCGCAGGCTGGCCTCGACCTCGGGCAGCGAGGAGTACGTCGAATGGTAGCCGTGCAGCTCGACCTTCACGGTCGGGTGCTCGCTGACCAGGCGCTTGACGAGCGGCTCCAGCTGCTCGAAGCGCGCCCCGCCATCGCGGTAGGACATGCCGCCGGGCGTGTCGGTGTTCATCAGCAACACGCGATCGAGACCGATCTCCTCGGCCCAGGTCACGGCGCGCTCGAGTTCCTCGTCCGTGCTGTTCCACTCGAAGAGCACCATCTTCCAGACCAGCTCCGGGGTGGCGGACCCGAGACGCTTGCGCGCCGCGGCGAAGTCGGTGGCGAACTTGACCACGCGTTCGAGCTTGCCACCCCGCCGATACCGACCGTAGGTCTCCTGGTCGACGCCGTCGAAGGCGATCTCGATCTCGTCCAGCCCACACGTGACCAGCTCTTCGCGAAAGCCGAAGTTGCCGTTGGTGTGCGCCGTGACCCGGGCGCCGAGCCTGTCCTTGCCCAGGCGCACGAGTTCGGGGAACTCCGGGTTCATCAACGGTTCACCGCGCCCCGAGAACCAGACCTCGCGCACGGCGATCTCGTGGGCGGACAGATCGTCGACCACCTTGCGGAACAAGCCGAGCTCCAGCTGATACGGCGGCTCCTTGGTCTGGCGCCGCACCGGCAAGCGCACGCACAGCGGGCAGTCCACATTGCACAGGAAGCTCGACTCCACCTGAAGCGTGTCGATCGCGCGCACGACGCCGGTCGCGGTGTCGACGCTCTTCCAGGCGGCCTCGCCATCGTTGCGCAGGAAGGAACAGCCACGGCAGTAGTCGAACGGCAGCCGCCCGGCGTGCAGTTCGGTGCGCATGCGGCGGAAGGCCTCGCCGTTGAGCACGTCGTCGACGACGTCCTTGCCCGCCAGGCTCTCCTCCGAGATCTGCAGGATCGGGTGGTGCTCACCGGGGGAGCACCAGCACGGCACCTCGCCGTTGGCTTTGACGTAGAACGAATCGACGGCCATGCAGTTCATGGGGAGCCTTGGCGAGGGAGCGCGAGGCGGCGCGCGATCCACCCAGGTTAGTGCGCGGCGGCCTGCTGTCCACCGCCGTCCGTGCTTCGCTCGCCCCGGCCGGGAGACGAGCACCGGCCGGCGCGTCCGCGCCGGTCAGAGGGCGCCCTGAAGGTGGTCGCAGACCGCGCGCAGCACGGCGACCCGGGCCCAGCGCTTGTCGTTGGCCGGGACCAGCACCCAGGGAGCCTCGGGGCGCTGCGTCTCGCGCACCATGTCGTCGGCGGCCTGCTCGTAGGCGCGCCACTTCTCGCGGTTGCGGTAGTCGTCCTCGGTGAGCTTGTAGGCCTTGTAGGGGATGCTGCGGCGGGCCTCGAAGCGACGCAGCTGCTCTTCGGGATCGATGTGCAGCCAGAACTTCAGCACGATCGCTCCGGCTTCGATGAGCTGCGCCTCGAAGTCGCGGATCTCCGCGTAGGCGCGGCGCCAGGCCTCGGGCGTCGCGAAGCCCTCGATGCGCTCGACCAGGACGCGCCCGTACCAGGTGCGATCGAAGAGGGTCGCGCGTCCGCGCGGCGGGATGTGCCGCCAGAAGCGCCAGAGGTGGTGGTGTTCGCGCTCCTCCTCGGTCGGGGCCGCGATCGGCACGACGCGGTAGAAGCGCGCGTCGAGCACCTTGGTGATGCGCCGTATCGCCCCGCCCTTGCCGGCCGCGTCCCAACCCTCGAACCCGAGCACGAGCGAACGTTTCTTGCCGAGCTTGCGGCCCAGCTTGAGCAGGCGCTTCTGCTGCGCCGCGAGCTGCTGCCTGTAGGCGTCCTTGGGCAGCGAGAGCGTCAGGTCCAACTCGTCGAGCACCGTGAGCCCGTCGGGGCCGCGCGGCCCCTCCGCGGAGATCACGGCGGCGGGCTCGTGCGCGGGGCCGGGGTGCGGATCGGCGCCGGCGGTCACGCCAGCGGTCACGCCGACGGTCACGCGGTCGGCCGCATCACGCGCGGCCGTGCCGTCGGTGTCGAGGCGCGCCCGGAGCGCGTCGAGGACGGCGCGTCCCACCGAGAGGTCGCGGTGCCGCGAGTCGGTCGCGTCGATGACGCGCCACGGCACGGAGTTCGCCGTCGTGCGTTCGAGCACGTGCTCGACGACTTCGAGGGCCTTGTCGAAGAGCTCGTAGATGAGCCGGTCGGTCTTGTCGAGGCGCCAACCGCGCAGGCTGCGCTTCTTCTTGAGGCGTTTCTTGTGCTCCGCCCTGGGGAGGTGCAACCAGAGCTTGACGATCACCGCGTTGTCGTCGAGGAGCATCTCCTCGAGGCAGCGGATGTGGCCGATCCAGTCGTCGAGGCCGTCGTCGTCGAGGTCACCGAGGACGCGTTCGCGCACGGCGTCGACGGCCCAGCCGCGCATGATCACCCCGGCGCGCCCCTTCGGTGGGAGCACGCGCCAGTATCGCTGGAACGGGGGGAAGCGGCGCTCGGCAGGCGTCGGCTTCCCGAACGCGGCGGCGGTCAGGAAGCGCGCGTCCATCCACTCGTGGAGCAGGTTGAGGACGTCGTTGCAACCCGGGCGATCGTCGCCGTCGAGCAGCACGAGCAGAGGATAGTCCTTCGACTTGAGCTCGTGCTGCGCCATGAGCAGCGCCTCGCGAAGCTCCGGGACCACGCTGTCGTGGACCTGCTTGGAGACGCTCTCGCCGGACTCGGCCGCGGTGAACATCGACATCGGTGGAGACTCCGAGGCAGCTGCCCGGCGGGTGCGCCCCCGGGCCCGGCCAGGTCGTGAGCGCGAGTCTACCGCTGGGGGCCGCCGCCAGGGGGCGTGGCGTCGGCCGCGGCGGCCGGGTCCAGGACGCGCCGCGCCAGTTCCTCCCCGATGGCAAGCGCCGCCGTGGCCGCGGGGGACGGCGCGTTGAGCACGTGCCAGACCTGCCCGGCCGCGCCGCCGCCGTGGATGATGCGGAAGTCCTCGAGCAGGGCGCCGGCGTTCGACACGGCCTGGGCGCGGATGCCCGACGGTCCTTCGCGCAGCTCGTCCTCACGCAGCGACGGGAGCAGGCGGCGGACGGCCGCGGTGAACGCCCCGGGTTCGGCGGCGCGGCGCCACTCGCGCCAGCCCGCGCCGCGATGGCGCCAGAGCAGGCGCCACGCGCCGGGCCACGCCAGCAGCCGCCACCAGGGATCCTGAACACCGTCGGCCGGCCCGGTCCGCCAGGCGGGCGCGGCGTTGGGCCCGCACAACACGCGCCCGTCGAGGGTCGGTGTGAGGTGGACGCCGAGGAAGGGCAGCTCGGGGTCCGGCACGGGGTAGACCAGCCCGGACACGCGGTCGGCGGCGGCCGGCGCCAGCTCCCGGTAGCGTCCGCGGAAGGGGACGATGCGCTCGGTCGGGCGCGCCCCGGCGGCGTGCGCCACGCGCCGCGCTCCGAGGCCGGCGCAGGCGATGAGCGCGGGGGCCGTGAAGGTGCCCCGGGGCGTCTCGACGCGCAGGCCGGCCCGCGTCTCGGTCACGCGCCGCACCTCCGCGCCCGTGTGCAGCGCGCCACCACCGTGCTCGATCAGCCGCAGAAGCCGGCGCGCGACCGCCGCGTAGTCGGTGATGGCTGCCCCGGGCACATGCAGGGCCTCGACCCCGGCGACGTGCGGTTCGATCTCCGCGAGGGCCCGAGCATCCAGGATGCGAACCGGCACGCCGTTGGCGGCCGCCCGTTCGGCCAGCGCCGCCAGTCCTGGCCGCTCACTCTCCTGGAGCGCCACGATGACCTTGCCGCAGCGCCGCACGGGAACTCCGTGCTCCTCGCAGAAGCTCAGCATGCTCGCGTGGCCCCGGCGGCACAGGCGCGCCTTGTCCGACCCGGGCGTGTAGTAGAGCCCGGTGTGGATCACGCCGGAGTTGCGGCCCGTCTGGTGCAGCGCGGGCGCCGCCTCGCGCTCGAGCACGAGGACGTGCGCGGCCGGGTCACGCTGCTGGAGCGCGCGCGCCGTGGCGAGGCCGACGATGCCGGCACCGATCACGATCACATCCGCCCGCCCCTCCGTCTCCCGCATGTCGCGCGCTCCGGCCGGGCGCGCACGGTGCCCGGAGCAGGCAGCGTACCGGGTCAGCGCGTCCCGCGGAGGCCGCGCGGCGGAGGTCGTGCCGCGGAGGCTACGGCGCGTGCTGCGTCACGACTCGCAGGCCGTGCGTCCCGACGATGGTCTTGTCGACCCGGAACCAGGCCTGCATGTAGATGTCCACACCGGGGTCCAGGGCCTTGGGCCAGCGGAACACCAGCGGCACCTGGGAGCGCATCAGCAGCACCGCGCCGAAGTCGAAGTCGGGGACGATCACGCCGCCCTTGAAGGCCGCGTTGGCCTTCTCCAGGCCGCTCAGGAGGTAACCCCAGTTCTCTTGCGGCACGCCGGTGTTGACCAGGCTCACCTGCAGGTCGGCCGCGGGAATGCCGCTGCCCAGGAGCAGGGCCTCGCCCCACGGACCCTCGAGTCCGCCCGGCAGTTCCACGAAGGGCCCGGCCTGGGCGTCGAGCAACAACACGCTGTTGCTGAACACGTTGGCCACGACGGCGTCGTCGAAGAAGTCCGCGTCCACGTCGGCCACGACCAGGGACTGGGGGAACGTGCCGGTCGCGTAGGACTGCGGCGGCGCGAAGGCGAAGTCGCCCTGGCCGACCATGACCGAGACCGAGCTGCCGCCGAGGTCGGACGTGAGCAGGTCGGGGATCTCGTCGCCGTCGACATCGAGGATCACGACATCGGCCGGAAGCGAGCCCGCGGGGATGTCCTGGCGCGAGGAGAACTGCCCTCCGCCGAGGCCCGGCAGGACCGACACTTCGTCGCCGTCGGTGTTGGCCACCACGGCATCGAGCAGACCGTCACCGTCGAGATCGCCGAGGGCCAGGCCGCGGGGCTCGGACACGACCGGGTAGGACGAGATCTCGGCGAACACGCCGTTGGCTGCCGAGCTGCTGAAGATGCGCAACTGCACGTCGGTGACGTCGGCCACGGCGAGTTCGGGCAGGCCGTCCCCGTCCAGGTCGGCCGAGGCCAGGGCCTTGGCGCAGAAACCGCTGCCGATGACCTGGCTGTCCGAGAAGCCGCCCGCGCCGTCGCCGAAGAGCACCGTGACCGGCGTGGCGCCGCTGTCGTGCGCGAGCGCGACGTCGGGGAAACCGTCCCCGTCGATGTCGTCGCCGAGGACGGCCACCGGTTGCGCACCGACCGCCGTGGCGACGGCGGGACCGAAGCCGGAGAGCGCGTCACCGAGCCGCACCGTGACCGAGGACGAGCCGCTGTCGGCGCTCACGGCGTCGAGGCGGCCGTCGCCGTCGAGATCCACGAGAGCCACGCCCTGGGGCTGGCCGCCCACCGGGAAGGACCCGGCCAGGACGAAGCCCCCGGCGCCGTCGCCGAGCAACAGCGAGAGGTCGCCACCGAACTGGTTGGCCACGACGAGATCCACGTGCCCATCGAGGTCCACGTCACCGGCGGCGAGGTCGCGCGGACCGCTCCCGGAAGGCAGTGCGGAGATGACGAAGGGGTCCTGCGCGTCGGCCGCCGGGGCGGCGAGGAGCACCGCCAGGGCGAGCAGGGAACATCGATGCAGCGATTCCAACCGGTGTCTCCGGTCCGTCGTGTCGGGGGGGCTCACTCGACGGAATCTGTCGGGATCGGGTCCCGGTGACTTGAACGACGCTCGAATCACGCGGGTGCGGTGACCTACCATCGCGCAGCGGCGCGAGGTCGTCGCGTCACCCTCGGAGATCGAGATGCCCACCTCCCGGACCCTGCTTCTCGGCGTGGTCACGCTGTTTCTTGCCGGCTGCGCGAGTCCTGCTCCGCGCGGCTTCGGCGCCTCGGCGGTGGGCTTCGACCTGGCCCTGGCCGAGGTCGCACCGGGAACGGTGGTGCCCATGGCCTCCGTCCCCGGCCCGGCCTTGCTGGCGTTCCCGCAGGATGACGAGGACGACCCGAGCGTGGGCCACGGCCTGCTGCTCTGGATCCCGAACCGGATCCTCGACCTCTTCGACATCGTGCGCGCGAGGCTGCGCGTCGGCCCCGGGCTGTCGTTCGGCGCCCGGGCGACCGAGTTCGCCGACGTGTTCATCGGTGGGTACGGGTCCTTCTACGTCGGCTTGCCGGGGCCGCGCGGCCAGCGCACGCCGCGCTGGCCGGTGGGCATCGAGTCCAAGGCGGGCGCCGAGGTCAGCGTGATCGACGCCACCGCCGAGGGCGAGACCTTCACCGACGCCCCGCTGTACGGGACCTACGAGTTCGGGCTCAGCTCCCAGGTCGTGATCCTCGGCTTCGCCGTCGGCGTCGACCCGTTCGAGCTGGTGGACTTCGTCGTCGGCCTGGTGCTCTTCGATCCCGCCGACGACGATTTCTGAGCGGATGGGCGCCGGCGGCACGGGGCTTCCCAGCCACCCCGCCCTCGACCACACCGCTCACCGGCCCTGGCCCCTGCCGGACCGGCCCTGGTCCTGGCGGCAGTCGTGGTGCGACCTGCTCTTCGCCCACTGGCCCCTGGCGCCGGAGCTGCTGGCGGCGTGCCTTCCGGATGGACTGGAGCTGGACACCTTCGGGGCTGAGGGTTGGATCGGGGTCGTGCCGTTCCGCATGGAGGGCGTCATGCGCCGCCCCCTGCCCGACGTACCGGGGCTGAGCGCGTTTCCCGAACTGAACGTGCGCACCTACGTCGTGCGTGACGGCAAGCCCGGCGTCTGGTTCTTCAGCCTCGACGCGACCCAGCCCCTGGCGGTGTGGGCGGCGCGGCGGCTCTTCGACCTGCCCTATCACCTCGCGGACATGTCGTGCCGGCCCCTCGATCCGTCGGCCGAGCCTCCGGACAGCGCCGGGCCGGGCTTGGAGTACGGCTGTGCGCGGCTGCGCTCGAAGGCGAGGTTCGCGGCGCGCTACGGCCCGTCGTCGCCGGTGTTCCGGGCGACACCCGGGTCGCTCGAACACTGGTTGACCGAGCGCTACTGCCTCTACGCGCGCTCGCGTGAGGGGGCGCTGAGCCGGAGCGAGGTGCATCACCAGCCCTGGCCGCTGCAGGCAGCCTGGGCCGAGATCGGGCAGGACACGATGGTCGCGCCGCTCGGTCTGCCGGCGCCGCAGGCTGCGCCCCTGCTGCACTTCGCGCGGAGGCTCGACGTGGTCGTCTGGTCGCCGGAGCGGTTGGCGCCGGACTGACGGGCACCGGACGGCGGGCACCGAGGCGACCGGCAACGAGGCGACCGGTACCGAGGCGACCGGTACCGAGGCGACGGGCACCGAGGTGACGGGCGTGAGCCCCGGCCGCGTTCACCGAGCGGGCGCGCTCCGCTCCAGGAACAGGCGCAGCGCCTCGTGGACCTCGGCCGGGCGTTCCAGGTTGAGCACGTGCCCGGCACCGATGATGTCGATGCGCTGAAGTCCGGCGAGGCCGGCTTGCAGGGTGTCGGCGATGGCGCGCCGGCCCGGGTCGTCGCGCGAACCCAGCAGCAGCAGCGTCGGCACCGAGATGCCGGCCAGCCGCTCGGAAGCCGGCGGGGCGACGGGCAGTTCGTGGACGCGCGGCGTCCACTGGAAACTGTTGTTGAGCGCCAGCCGCTCGAGCCGCTCGGCCAGGACCGGATCCCCCATGGCCGGCGCGAGGTACGGCGACTGCAGCCAGAGCCTGGCGGCGAGGTCGGGGTCCGCGGCGACGACCATGGCCGCGTAGATCGGCTCGAACCAGCGCATGTCCTGGGTCGACCAGTCGAATCCCGACAGGCCCGGCGCGAGCAGCACCAGCGCCCGCACGCGCTCGGCGTGCTCGACGGCGAAGTCGAGCGCCACGCGCCCGCCCAGGCCGGAGCCGACCAGGGTGGCCGCGGGCAGGCCCAGGTGGTCGAGCAGCAGCCGCAGGTCGTCCTGGTGCTGGAAGGGTCCCGCCGGAAGGGTGGAGCGCCCGGCGCCGCGCAGGTCGTAGCGGATCACGCGGTAGCCGGCGTCGAGCAGCGGCACGACGTCGTCGTCCCACAGGCGCAGGTCGACGTTGCCGGCGTGGAGCAACACGAGCGCCGGGCCGTGGCCCAGATCGACGTAGGAGAGTTCACCGCCCTCCACGGGCGCGCGCTGGCGGACGGCACGTTCCGACGGCTGGAAAGGCGTCGCCGGCGCGGCCGCCTGGGCTGCCGCGTCGGCCGACCCGTCCGGACCGCGGTCGGTGCCGGTGCCAGGGCCGGTGCCCGGGACCGTCGTCGCGCAGCCGGTGACGCCCACGACGAGCAGACCGACGCGCAGGCCACCGCGCAGGCCACCGCACAGGCCACCGCGCAGGCCGGCGGGACCGGAGGACCCGACCGAGGAGCTCACGCCGCCCGCGCCCACGATCACTCCTGGGCGAGCAGCTTCTGGACGGCCCGCTCGACGTTCTCGAAGGGTGCCTGCTGCACGTCGGCGTAGGCCACGCGCCCCTGGCGGTCGATCAGGTAGATGTCCGGGTAGCCGTTGACCTGGTAGGCCTTCACGGTGGCATCGTCGCCGTCGACGGCCACGCGGTAGGGGATGTCGTGCTCGTCGGCATAGGCGGACGCGGTGGCGCCGCCGCGCGAGGTGTGCACGCCGATCACCACCAGGCCGTCGTCCTCGTGCCTGTTCGCGAGGTCGATCATGAGCGGTGTCAGCTTGCGGCAGGGCGGGCACCAGGTGCCCCAGAAGTCGAGCAACACGACCTTGCCCTGGAGATCCGCGAGCGTGACCGCCTCGCCGTTCGCCCAGGACGTCACGCTCAACGCGGGCGCGGGCTGGCCGTGCATCGCGAGCACGGCGTCAAGGCCGCCGGCCCTGCCTTCGATCTGGACCTCGCCGAGCCGCGCCTCGCCCTCGGCGGCATGGGTGTGGGCGTCCGCCGCGGTGCCCGGCCCGCAGGCGGGGATCAGCGTGCCCAGGGCGAGGACGGCGGCGGTCAGGGTGAGACGCGACATGGCGACGGCTCCGTGGGGGGGCGACCCATGATCGCCTACTCCTCGCGCAGCGCCACCACCGGGTCCAACGAGGCGGCGCGGCGAGCGGCGGGCAGGCCGGCCACCGTGGCGGTCACGACGAGCACGATCAGCGAGAGGATCAGCAGGCCGACGTCGGCCCGGGGTTCCAGGCGGATGAGTTCGGTGAGTTCCAGCGGTCCGAGGGCGGCGATGGCCGTGGCGCCGAGCACGATCCCGATCACGCCCCCGGCGAGGCACAGCATCAGCGTCTCGGCCAGCACCTCGGCGCGGATGCGCCCGGCCGGCGCGCCGAGGGCCTTGCGCAACCCCAGCTCGGACGTGCGTTCGGCCACGGCGATGCCGACGACGTTGGCGGCGCCCAGGCAGCCCAGCACCAGGGCCACGCCGGCGATGGTCAGCACCAACCACTCGAGCGCCATCGAGACCGCCTCGACCTTGGCAGCGAAGCCGGTGTTCTCCTTGATCTCCAGCGTGCGTGGGTCGTCGGCGTCGAAGCTGTAGAGCGTGCCCAGGGCCTGCTTGATCTCGTCGATGGCCTCGGTCGCCAGGGCCTGGCTGCGCGGCTGGAAGGCGATCTCGCTCACGAAGCGCCCGCCCGTGTCGCCCATCTCCATGGCCGTGGTGTAGGGCACGAACAGCGAGTAGGCGAAGACCGACTGGCTCTCGAACACGCCGATGATGCGGAACCGGCGGCCGCCGGCGTCGATCACCTCGCCCATGGGCGAGTAGCCGTCGTAGAGCCCGTCGCGCAGGGGCAGGCTGATCAGCGCGACCTCCTCGGCCAGCTCCTCCTCCTGGGGCAGGAACCAGCGGCCTTCGACGACGCGCAGCTCGGTGACGGTCTTGTAGTCGCTGCCCACGCCGGAGATGCGCGCCCAGGGCCAGCTGCGGTGCGTGGCGAAGACCGGGCCGCCGCGGCCGGTGCTGTAGACCGGTGCGATGGTGGCGATGGACGGGCACGCGTCGTGGATCGCGGGCAGGTCGACGTACCGGATCTGGATGCGTCGCCCGCGGCTCCCGCCGCGCCGCTCGGGCTCGACGACGAACTCGCGCGAGCCCATGGAGCGGAGCATGTCGCTGGTCGTGTCGGGCATGGAGGTGCCGTAGCTGAGCAGCACCAGCAGCACGGCCGCTCCGAAGGTCACGCTGAGCGCGGTGAGCGCCGAGCGGAGCGGGTGTGCGGACAGGCTGCTGAGCGCCTCGCGCAGCACCGAGAGCGCGACGTCGGCGTTCACAACCGCGCTCCGTGCAGGGCCGTCACGACGGGCATGCGCGCGGCCCGCAAGGCCGGCCAGGCCGCCGCGCCCAGGCTGGTCACGAGCAGCAGGACGCCGGGCAGGAGGGCCGCGCCGAGTTCGGCCCGCGGGGCCGCGAAGCCCTCGGGCAGCGCCACCGAGCCCATCAGCGCCACGCCGCCGGCGCCGACCACGAACCCCGCCAGCCCGGAGACGATGCACACCAGCGCCGCCTCCAGGAACACCTGCCCGAAGATCCAGCGCCGCTTGCAGCCGAGCGCGCGTCGGAGCCCGAACTCGAAGGTCCGCGCCGCCACCGACATGAGCACCACGTTGGCCACGCCGACCGCGCCGAGCAGCAGGATCAGCGCGCCGACGGCCCCGAAGAAGATCTCCATGCCGCCGAACACCGCGTCGATCTGCCGCGCGCGCTCGATGGCGTCGAAGTAGGGCACCAGCGTGCCGGGGTCCTCGGTGTCGAAGCCGTGCCGCACGCCGAGCACCTGGCGCGCCTCGGCCAGGGCCTGGTGCTTCAGCTCGGGAGAGGTCGGGCGCATGACGAAGAACTGGAAGCCCCGGGGCGAGAAGCGCTCCCAGGTCGTGAAGGGCAGGAAGACCACGCGGCGGTGGCTGGTGTAGACCTCGTCGCTGGAGAGTTCCTCGTCGGCGATGGCGCCGATCACGCGCACGCGTCGCACGACCGAGTCCTCGGCGCCGTCGCGGGAGAACACCAGGTCGATCTGGCTGTCGTGCCAGTCCTCGCCCTCGGGGAACAGCTGCTCGCGCACGTTCGGGCCGATGACCGCGACGGGCAGCTCCTGGTCGATGTCGTTCTGGTCGATCCAGCGGCTGCCCGGCAACAGCGGGACGTGGCAGATCTCGGAGTACTCGGGGCGCACGCCGACGGCGGTGATGCGCGCGGACTCACCGCCCCGGAAACCGTTGATGAACCAGTTGTTGGCCTTGGGCGAGATGGCCGAGATCGACGGCGTGTGCGCGGACAGGTCGTCCATGTCCTCGCCGTCGAGCAGGATGAAGCCGGCGCCGCGGATGTCGGTGCGGTTGACGGTGGCCTTGTTCACGCGCAGCAGCAGGAAGCCGTCGCCGTAGGCCTCCAGCTGGGCGCGCTGGGTGGCCTCGAAGCCGCGGCTGATGGCGACCAGCACGAAGACCGAGGCGACGCCCCAGACGATGCCGGCGGCCATGGGCGCGATGCGCCGGGCTTCCCTCGCGATCGAGGTGCAGGACTCGACGAGCAGCCGCCCGGGGTTCACGGCCGGCCGGCACCCCGAGCTGGACCGCCGCCACCGGGCAGCGAGACGCGGTCGCCGGCGGTCAGGCCCTCGGTGATCTCGGTCATGAGCCCGTCGGACAGGCCCAGGCTGACTTCGACCTGCTCGATGCGGGCTTCATCGCCGGTCCCGAGCACCTTGTCGACGACCCACTTGCCGCCGGCCCCGCGGGTCACCGCGCGCTGGGGCAGGGCCACCGCGCCATCGCGGCGCCCGAGGACCAGCCGCGCCTCGGCGGTCATGTCCGGGCGCAGGCGTCGCTCGGGATCGGCGACGGTGACGCGCACCTCGAAGGTCACGATGCCGTTGTTGTCCACCGAACCGGCGGGCGCGATGCGCTCCACGCTGCCGGTGAACTCGACGCCGCGGTGGGCATCGACGGTCACGAGGGCGGGCATGCCCACGGTGATGCGGCCGAGGTCGACCTCGTCCACGCGCGCCTCGACGAACATCTCGGACAGGTCGCCGAGCATCATCACCTGGGTCGCGTTGCCCCCGGCGGTGAGGATCGAGGAGACGCCGTCGCCGACCTCCTTGTCGCGCACGAGCACGACGCCGTCGATCGGGCACAGGATCGTGGCCTCGCGCAGGGACGTCTGGGACCGCTCGACGTGGGCCTCGGCGGAGGCGAGGTTGGCGCGGGCCTCGGCCACCGACGCGTCGAGGATCGGGATCTGCGCCTCGGCCAGGCGGATGCCGTGCTCGGCCACGCGCAACGCCGCGAGGGCGTCGTCGTACTCGCGCTCCGAGACGTCGCCCTTCTCGCGCAGATGCTCCATGCGCGCGACTTCCTTGGCCTTGAACGACAGCTCGGGGTCCTCCAGGTCCACCTTGGCCTCGGCCAGGCGCGCGATCGCGGCGAGCACCCGGGCCTCGGCGGACGCGAGGTCGGCCTCGTCCTGCAACAGCTGGGCCTCGAGTTGCTCACGATCGAGCTCGGCCAGCACCTGACCCATCGCGACCACGTCACCCTCCTCCACCAGCAGCTTCTCGAGGATGCCGCTGGCGCGACTCATGACCGCGACCCGCGCCAGGGGTTCGATGCGGCCGGTGGCGTTGACGGCGTCGAGCAGGTCGCGCTGCTCGGCGATGACGACGCGATCGGGATCCACGAACCGGGCGCCGTCGTCGCCCCAGCCGAACCACAGGCCGGCGGCGCCGGTGACGATGAGCATCCCGACGATGAGCAGCAGCAGCGGTGAGGTCGAGCCGCGCTCGGGGCGCGGGCGGGCTTCGGTCGTGGGCTTCATGCGTGCAGCAACTCCTCCGGCGATCCCGAGGGAACGCCGTCGTACTCGATGCGTCCGTCGCGCAGGGCGACGAGGCGCAGGGCCCGGCGGGCGAGCGCCGAGTCGTGGGTGACCATGACCAGCGCGCGCTCGGGGCTGCGCAGCTCGTCGAAGAGATCGAGGATCTCGGCGCCCGTCTGGGTGTCGAGGTTGCCCGTGGGTTCGTCGGCCAGCAGGAGCGCCGGCTCGGTGACCAGGGCGCGGGCGATGGCCACGCGCTGACGCTGACCGCCGGAGAGCTGGTCGGGGCGGTGCGTGAGCCGGTCCCCGAGACCGACGCGTTTCAGCGCGGCGACGGCGCGGTCCCCGCGCTCGGTGGTGGGCGTACCGGCGTAGACCAGCGGCAGCTCCACGTTGCGGATGGCGGTCGCGCGCTGCAGCAGGTGGAAGCCCTGGAAGACGAACCCGATCTTGCGGTTGCGAACCTCGGCCAGTCGCGACTCGGACAGCTCGCTCACGTCCTCGCCGTCGAGCCGATAGGCTCCGGCCGTGGGCGAGTCCAGGCAGCCCAGCAGGTGCAGCAGGGTGCTCTTGCCGCTGCCGGACGGTCCGACGATGGCCACGTGCTCCCCGTCGAAGATGGACAGGTCCACGCCGTCCAGCGCGCGCACGGTGTCCTCGCCGAAGCGATAGAGCTTCTCGATGCCGTCGAGTTCGACGCAGGGGCGTGGCATGGGCGGGGCGACCGGGACAGGGGCAATCCGGCATTCTACAGGTGCAGCAGCACCTCGCCCTTCATGACGCTGATGCGCTTGATGTTTCCGAGCGGGATGAACTGCTTCACGGGTTCGCCGGTTTCCTTGTCGCGCGGGTTGGTCGGGAACTCGGTCATCAGGATCAGGTAGTCCCGGCCCACCCCGACGACCTTGGCGCGGTAGAACCCCGAGCGGATCTGGAAGCCCACCGGGGCGTGCTCGTAGGACTCGGGGTTCACGGTCGTGACGATCTTGCCCACCAGGGCGCGGAGGACGTCGTGGAAGGACTTGTCCTCGGTGATGGGCTTGGTGGCGGCGGCAGCGGCTGTGTCGGACATCGGTTCCCTCCAGACGGGGTGGTGGACGGCGAGGCGGGGGCCGATCGGGGATCGGGGGCTGGCGTCTCGCGGCCCCGAATCGTACGCCAAAGGGGTCGAGCCGAGGGGACGCGGGTTCGCCTGCGTGGCTCCGAGGTCGTTTGCGCGGAGGGAGGGGGTCACCGGGCCGTCGGGCGACGGTCGCGGCCCCCGGGAGGTCCATGATGGAAGCCGTCGCCGTCCTGCTCGCCGTCATCGTGGTCCTGGCGCCCTTCGTGCTCGCGCCGATCGTCTTCATGCTGCACCGACGCCTGCGGGACCTGGAGCGGCGGCAGGCGGAACTGGAGGGCCGCAGGCGCACGCCGGAGCGGTCCCAGCCCGCGCCGCTGCCCGCGCCGCTGCCCGCGTTGCCCCCGATACCGAGACCGGCACCGGCGCCGATGCCGGCTCGGGCACCGACGCCGGCGCCGAGACCGGGCGCGCCGGGCGCCGCGGTGCCCGCACCCGGCTCGCCGTCCTCGGTCGCCTCGTTGGAGTCGTTCCTCGGTGGGCGCGTGCTGCTGGTGGCCGGCGTGATCGCCGTCCTGTTCGCGCTGGCCTTCTTCCTCAAGGTGGCCATCGACCGTGGCTGGATCGGACCCGGGTTGCGCATCGGCCTGGGCGTGGTCGCTGGACTGGCCCTGCTGGCCGGCGGCGACCGCATGCGCGCCCGCGGCTTCACCACCTACGGTCACTCGCTCATGGGCGCGGGCCTCGGCGCGCTCTACCTGTGCGATCACTTCGCCTGCGTGCGCTACGGCTTCATCGGACGCCCGACGGCCTTCGTGCTCGCCGGCGTGCTGACCGCGACGGGGGCCGCGTGGGCCGTGTTGCGCTCGGCGCCCCTGTTGGCCTGGCTCGGTTTCCTGGGCGGCTTCCTCGCGCCGGCCCTGCTCGGCGAGGGCAACGACGTCCTGGGCCCGCTCACCGCCTGGTTGTCGATCCTGCAGGTCGGTGTCGTGCTCGTGCTCGCGCGCCGGCCCTGGTCGGGGCTCGAGGCCCTGGGGTCGGTGGCCTCGGTGCTCTACTTCGCCTTCTGGATGGACCGCTGGTTCCACGCCGGGCAGGAGCCGATCGCCGCCACGTGCCTGACCGTCCTGTTCGCCGGCGTGCTGGCGGTCAGCCTGTCGCCCGCGCTCCTGGGTCGACGTCGCGTCCCGCTCCTGGGCCTGTTCCTCGCGGCCGGCGCGGGTTTCCTGTCGCTGCTGGTGTCGCTGGAGCTGTTCCACCCGGCGTTCGAGACGCGGCTCGGGCTGGCCTGGTTGGCGGCGGGAGTCGTGCACGCGGGCCTGGCCGCGCTGTTCTCGAAGCGCCACGGCTCCGGCGGGCGCGAGGCGCAGGTCCTGCTGGGCCTCGCGCTGGCGTGGATCGCCGCCTCGGTGCCGCTGCTCATCGACGATCCGCTCCGGATCCCACCCGCGTGGGCCGCTCTCGGTGCCGTGGCGGTGTGGGCCGATCGCCGCGTGGGCGGCGACGTGCTGGCCGTGGGCGGTCTGCTCACGGTGATCGCCGCGCAGTTCCACGTGTTCTCGAGCCTGCCGCTCCACGAGGACGCCTTCACCCCCTTCCTCAACCTGCCCTTCCTGCTCTCGATCCTGCCGTCGGTGAGCTTCGTGGCCCTGGCCGCGATGCTGTCGACGGCGCCGGCCGGGCCGCCCCGCACGCCTCGGCCGGGCTTCGGTCCCGGCGTCGTGCCGGTGCTGATCTACGTGGGCGTGTGGAGCGCGGCGCTGCTGCTCGGGCTCGAACCGTATCGCCACTTCGACCTGCTGGGTTCCCAGGCCGGGCTCCCGGCCCACGGTCTGGCGGGCAGTGCGGTGACCCTGGCGCTGTTCGCCTCCGGGCTCGCGGTGGTGACCCGACGACGCGCGCCCCTGTGGAGCGGACTCGCCTTCGGGCCCCTGGCCGCCGCGGTGCTCGTCGGCCTGGCCATGCTCACGGACGTGCGCCTCGGGAGCGGCGGATTCAGCGTGCTCTTCAACGCGATCTTCGGGGCGGGCCTCGCCGTGACCCTCGCCGCGTTCGTGCTCGGCAGCACGACGCGCGGGCCGCTCCGGCCGGTGGCGTTCTTCTCCGGCGTGATCTTCCTGCTGGTGCTGCTCACGGCGGAGATCCACACCTGGGGCGAGACCACGCCGCTCGCCGAGGGCCTCACCCGCCGAGCCGCCGAGTTCCGCGCGCAGGTGATCATCTCCGCGACGTGGGCGCTGTACGCGTCGGCGCTCGTGGGCCTCGGCTTCCGCCGTCAGCGGACCGGGTTGCGCTGGGCGGGCCTGGGCGTGTTCCTGCTGACGCTCGCGAAGGTGTTCCTGTTCGACCTGTCCGAGCTCGACACGGCCTACCGCATCGGGAGCTTCCTGGCCCTGGGCGTGCTGCTGGTCGGCGCCTCGTTCCTGTACCAACGCTCGCGCCTCACGAGCCCCGACGGGAGCGCGCCGCGCGACGGCAACCCCGACGAGAGCGCGTCGGACGAGAGTGCGCCTAGCGGAACCGGATCGAACGCAGCAGCGCCCGCGCCGCCGGACGCAGGGCCGGATCCGCGAAGCGCACCGTGATCTGCAGCCGGACGTCCATGGGCAGCTCGCTCTCGGTGGGCCCGACGGACGGCGCGTAGAGCGAACAGGCGAGCGGTCGGCCGTCGGCGACCTCGTCGTCGTCCCAGCAGGCCAGTTCGGCCGCGTGGCCGTCGAGCTGCAGCGACTCGATCACCAGGTCGCCGCGGTCGCGCCGTCCCGCGAACGAGCTGTCGCTGTAGAAGCCGTGGTCGAAGGTGAGCTCCAGGGCCGCGCCCTGCCAGTGGCCCACCAGCGAGTCGATGCCGCGCAGGGGTTGCGCGACCAGGTCCGCGGGACCGACGAACGTGAAGGCGTCGGTCGCATGGGTGACCCCGTCGGCGGGGGCGCCGTCCGCGTCGGGGTGACACGCGGCCAGGGCGAGGGACGCCACGCAGAGCGCCAGGAAGAGGATCCGCGGCATCACGCGCTCAGTAGATCTCGAGCACCATGTTGATCGCGTCGACGTTCCAGACGTAGTTGTTGTCGACGGCGATGGGGGTGTTCCAGGGCAGGTCCGTGCGCTCACCGACCATGCCGAGGGCGACGCAGGCGAACGCGCGCGTGAGCTTCTTCTCGTTCGTGTCGAGGGCCATGACCTGCAGGGGTTCGATGGCGCTCGCGTCGCCGATCAGGCCCAGGGCCTGGGCCACGGCTCCACCCACGTGCGCGGCGTCGTCGAGGTTCGCGAGCAGCAGCGGGATCGCGGCCTCGTCACTCATCAGCCCCAGCGCGGTGGCGACCTGGAAGCGGAACGTGGGCGGGATGTTGCGCTCGGCGCACAGCCGGCGCAACGGCTCGATGGCGGGCGGGTGATCGATCAGGCCGAGAGCCAGGGCGGCGAAGCCCTTGAAGTCGTAGTCCTTGCTCTCGGTCATGTCCTGCAGCAGCATCGGCGCCGCTCCGCGCACGCGCAGCAGGCCCAGCGAGAGCGCCAACGCCGAGCGGTACGACGGGTTCTTCTCGTCGTCGTAGGCCTTGAGCAGGCGCTCGATGATCGGCGGCTGGGCCTCGGGGCGCTCGCGCGCGTAGATCGCGGAGGCGACCGCCGCCCAGGGCATCTGCGAGTTGCGGTCGGGGTCGAGGATGCGGTCCGAGAGGAAGGCCGACACGAGCGCGTGAGCCTCCGCGTGGGCCTGCGGGTCCTCGTCACGGGCGCCGATCTTGGCCAGCGTCACCATGCAGAAGTGCCGCGTGATGACGTCCTTGCCGTCCACGGCCAGGCGCATGAGGGCATCCAGCGCGGGTTGGTCGCCCATGGTCGCGAGGCGGCCCAGGCCGAGCACGAGCGACTGCCGCACGGCGTGATCGGTGTCCCGGCCGCCGAGCGCCTCGAGCATCGGTGGCAGCGCTTCACGCAGGCCGAGCTTGCCCAACGACGTGGGCACGTAGCTCTTGAGGACCACGTCGAGCTTGCGGTCGTCGAGTCGCTCGAGCAGGTACTGCATCGCGATGGGGCTGGCCTGGTTGTCCATCAATCCGAGCGCCACCAGCGCGGAGGCCTTCAGGTCGCGCTCGGCGTCGGGCAGCTTGTCGCACAGGTCGATCAGCGCCGGCACGCCGTCGGGGTCGTTCATCAGCCCGAGGCTCACGGCGGCGAAGGATCGCACGAGGCGCGGGACCTCGCCGCCACCGGTGATGCGGCGACCGTTGCTGGTGTCGGCCGCGAGGTCGATCAGGGTGGGCGTGGCCTGCGGCGCCCTGAGGATGCCCAGGGCCAGCGCGGCCGAGGACTGCACGAGTTGTTCGTGGTGGCCGAGCAGGGGCAGGGTGGCGTCCAGCGCCGAGCGCGCCGTTCCCTCGCGGGCCGAGCGCGCCACGGCCAGCACGGCGGAATCGACGATGTCGCGATCCCCGTCAGGGTCCAGCACCGCGACCAGCGGAAGGATGATCTGCTCGAGCACGGCCTGCGGTGTGGGGCGGCGGCTGCCCTTGCTCTCGTTCTTGCGGCCGCGGCCGGTGAGCATGCCCAGCGACCCGGACACGTTGCTGGTCTTGACCAGCTTGCTCTTGAGGTTCAGGTAGGCGTCCTTGTTGTACTGCCACCAGTACTCCCAGCCGTCGAAGGCGTTCGACAGGTCGAGCGCCGGCGACCCGGTGCGCGCGCCCATGCCGCCTCGCGTGCTGCCGCTGCCCGTGCCGGCGCGACTGCCCGCGACGCCCGAGGTGGCGCCCGCACCCGGGAGCGCACCCGGTGGTCCGCTGGAGCTCGGGCCCGGAGGCTGCGAGCCACCGCTGGGGCTGTTCGGCAACGCGATATCACTGGGCGTCAGGTACTTGCCGCCGCCCTCACCGCCATGGGCCATGAGCGGCGGGACGAGCACGGCGACGCTCAAGGCCACCTGCAACCAACGCATGGGAGCCACTCCGTTCGGGGACCGGACATGGTACCTCGCGGGGGGCGGGGCCGTCTGAGGGGACTCATCCTCGCCGGAGGGGCGGCCCCGCCATCAGAGGCGGAAAGCGCTCTCGACGGGACGCAGTGGCCGGTTGAGCCACAGGGGGCGGCGCAGGCCGTCGGGCCCGGGCGCCGGGCGGGTCTGCTCCATCCACGTGTCGAAGGCCGCGCGGCTGGCGGCGCGATCCACGTAGACATCGCCGAAGCGGTCTCCGGCGTGCCCGGGCTCCACGGTCACCTTCTGGTGCCAGCAGTGCATGCCGCTGATCGGGTCGGGCTGCACCGGGAAGGTCAGGTTCTGGTTCACGCCGACCTCCTTCCACCAGGGCTTGCTGGTGTCGGGGTCGCTGGACGCGAAGGGCACCGCGCCCTCGCGTTGGCGCAGCAGGAAGGTGTCGCCCTCGCGCTTCACGTCCACCAGCGAGCTGGCCATCTTCTGCCCGCCGATCTCGCGGTGCATCCGCCAGCGACCGACGTGGTGACTGCACGCGACCACGCCCGGGCGGATGCCCTCGGTGATCCACGCGCGCGCGACGAAGTAGCCGATGCCCGTCGACACGCGCACGAGCTCCTCGTTGGTCAGGCCCAGCGCCTCGGCGTCGCCGGGACAGACCCAGAGCGGGTTGGTGTGCGAGATCTCCTGCAGCCACTTGGCGTTGCCCGAGCGCGTGTGGATCAGCGTCGGCAACCGGAAGGTCGGCAGCAGCACGCGTTCACCCTTGGCCAGGTCGAGGTCGCCGTGGTGCACGTGCGTCTTGTGGTAGCTGGGGATGGCGTGGTCGGCCCAGCCCCAGTCCTCGAGGGTCTTGCTGTAGAACTCGAGCTTGCCCGACGGCGTGCCGAAGCCGGCCTTGCGATCGCCGCCCTCCAGGTCCACGCCCGGTTCGTCCGGCGCGGCGTCCGCCTCGTAGCGCACCTGCCCGCCGTAGGGCACGTCGAACGCGCCGTAGCGACGCATGTACTCGAGCGGCGAGAGGCTCTCCTTGGCGGCGGCCTCGGGCAGACCGGGCACGGAGTGATCGAAGATGTCGGCGTAGTACTCGTCCAGCGAGATCGGCGTGCCGGGCTGCTGCTTGCTCTCGTACCACTTGCGGATGCCGCGCGAGCCGTCGGGATCGATCTGCCAGGTGAGCGCGATCCAGAACTCGGCCTCCTCCCAGACCTGGCCCGGGTTGGTGCCCAGGGTGGAGCCCAGCGGGCCCTTGGGGTCACGGCCCTCGGCGCGCTCGACCTGCAGGCCCACCGGCTGGCGGAACCCGATCCAGGTGCCGGCGTGGGTCTCCTGGCTGATGATGTCGTGCCGCTCGGGCGACAGGCCCATGGGCAGCACGTAGTCGGCCCACTGCGCGGTCTCGGACCAGATCGGCGTGAGCGCGACGTGGCAGCCCACGGCGCTCTCGTCGTCGAGCATGTCCACCCACGAGGTGCCGTCGGGGTTGGTCCAGACCGGGTTGTAGACGCGGCTGAAGTAGACGTCGATGGACTTGCCCTGGCTCCGCTGCAGGTGCGGCAGCAGGAAGCTCATCTCGTAGTGGGCGAGCGGGAACTCCCTGGGCCAGATCAGCTCGTTCCAGTGGCCGACGGGGCCGGGGTTCTCCGAGGGCTTGGGCACGAACTTGTCCCACGCGTTCGGGTTCAGGCCGCCCGGCGTGCCGACGCTGCCGGTGAGCACGTGCAGCAGCATCAGCGCGCGGGCGATCTGCCAGCCGTGCAGGTGGCCCGCCGCCGCGTTGCGCCAGAGGTGGCTCGAGAAGCGGCTGCCGGCGGCGCCGATCTCGTCGGCCAGCATCAGCACCGTGCCGGGCGTCACGCGGCACTCCTGCTCGACCCATGCGACCGTGAACTCGTCGTAGGTCTCGGAGAGCCTGGCCAGGAAGGTCTCGAAGTCCTGCGGACCGTCGGCGTGCTTCGCCGCCAGCCAGTCCTTCCAGTTGCACCAGCGGCGCACGAAGTCCTTGTCGATGGTGCCGCGCCGCAGCAGCTCGCGCGCGACGCCGAGCAGCAGCGCGCCCTCGGTGCCGGGCCAGGGCGAGATCCAGTGATCGGCGTGGGTGGTCGTGTTGCTCAGCCGGCAGTCGACCACGGCCATCTTCGCGCCGGCGTTGCGCGCCTCGATGATGCGCTGGGCGTGCGGGTTGAAGTAGTGGCCGGTCTCCAGGTGCGCCGACAGCAGCAGCATGAACCTGGTGCCGTCGTAGCTCGGCGACGGACGATCGGCGCCGAACCAGGTCGCGTACCCGAGCCGCGCCGCGCCGCTGCACACGTTGGTGTGGCTGTTGTGCCCGTCGATGCCCCAGGCCGCCAGCATGCGCATGACGAAGTGATCGTCGCCGGGGCGACCGACGTGATACATGATCGCCTCGCGCCGGTCCTCGTCGAGGGCCGTTCGGATGCGCGCGCCGATGTCGGTCAGCGCCTCTTCCCAGGAGACCTCGCGGAACCTGCCGCTGCCGCGCGGGCCGTCGCGCTTGAGCGGCGCCAGGATGCGCTCGGTGTCCTGGACCTGGTTGATCGTCGCCGGGCCCTTGGCGCAGGTGCGTCCGCGGCTGCCCGGGTGCACCGGGTTGCCCTCGAACTTGGCGATCTTGCCGGACTGCTTGTCGACGAAGGCCAGCAGCCCGCACCCCGCCTCGCAGTTGAAGCAGATGGTGGGGACGCACCGGAAGTGCTTCTCGACGCGGCGCGGCCAGGCCTTGCCGTCGAGCTCGACCCAGTCGTCCCACTGCTCCGGCGGCGGGCCGACGGCGAAGTCCCAGGGTGTGCCGCGACGGTCGGGGCCGGCGTCCCCCGGCTTGAAGGCGGAGGAGTCGGGCGCGGGGCCGCGGCGGTCGGTGGTGTCGGTCACGAGGTGGACCTCAACTGATCGGGAGGGCCTGGCCGGCGCGGACGAGCAGGTCCTCTTCGACCCACAGTCCCACCAAGGCGAGGACGCCGGCGGCCGCCAGGGCCAGCGGCGAGGAGGCGAAGGCGAGGATCAACACGACCGGCACGACCATGCCGAGGCCGACGCCGACGAACCAGTGCGTGCGCGCGTAGGGTCCGTGCGTGAGCAGCTTCGCGGCGCGCTCGTATTCGGTGCGACGGCCTTCGGGAGCCAGCGCGCTCTCAGCGAGCGTGAAGGCGAACTGCCCGCCGAGGCCCGTGAGCAGCGTGAAGGCCAGCAGCCCGAAGACGGCCGAAGGTGCCCCGGCGATGGCGGCCCAGATGAGCAGCGTCGCGCCGCCGGCCAGGAACGCCTGCGCCAACAGCTGCACCCACAGGAAGCGCTTCATCCACAGCACGCGTCCCTTGGCCTGGCCGAAGAGCCAGCCCGTGTAGCAGGCGCTGAGCCCGCCGAGCACCGCGGTCACCGCCGAGAGCGCGCCGGTGATCGCCGGGTTCAGCTCGAGTTCGAAGATCCCCAGCGCGAGCCACAGCGTGATCAGCCCGGCGTAGGCGGTGATGATGAACGAGCCCTTCGCGAGCCAGGAGTTCCAGTTCGGCCGCAGCAGGATCGACAGGAAGCGGTCCGGGCGCTTGAGGTCGCCCACCAGCAGGCCCGCCGTCGCGGTGAGCGCGATGAGCGCGAGGATCGGCACGATGATCCCGGCCAGGCGGTCGTCGGCCGGCCCCGCACCGAACGGCTGCAGCAGCGGCACCGCGGCGAGGAACACGCCGGCGCCGATGGACTTGGCCCACAGGTAGCCGGTGATCTTCCAGCCCCAGAGCGGCTTGTGCGGCGTGTCGTAGACGGTGCGCGCCTGCGCCTGCTCCTCCATGGCCAGGAAGGTCTCGGCGTCCAGCTGCGGGCCGGTGTGGTTGTTGGCCCAGATCAGGCCGCCGGAGCGGTTGGTCGAGCAGGGGTCCACGCCCGCCGGGGCCACGTCGCGATACCAGACGTTCGGCCCGGTCCCGGCCTCGGTCTTGCGCGCGGTCAGGTCGCCGCCGGCCTTCATCTGCGACACGGCGCTGGCCGGGTCGTGGAAGTCGCCGGGGATGATCGCCTCGGTGGGGCAGGCCACGGCGCAGGCGGGGGCCAGGCCGATCTCGGTGCGGTGCGCGCAGAAGTGGCACTTCTCCGCCGTGCCGGTGTTGCTGTTGATGTACAGCGCGTCGTAGGGGCAGGCCTGCATGCAGCCCTTGCAGCCGATGCAGATGTCGTGATCCACGTCGACGATGCCGTCGGGGCGCTTCTCCAGCGCGGTGACCGGGCAGATCTCCACGCACGGCGCGTCGCTGCACTGGTTGCAGCGCAGCACGGCGAAGGAGCGGCGCACGTCCGGGAAGGAGCCCTCCTCGGTGTACTTGACCCAGGTGCGGAAGTCGCCGAGCGGGACGTCGTTCTCGGACTTGCACGCGACGGTGCAGGCGTGGCAGCCGATGCACCGGCTGTGGTCGATGACGAAACCGAGTTGCACGCCTGCCTCCAGCCTACGGGGGCCGGAGCGTATCGCGGGGCGGAGGCGGTGTCAGCAGCGGCGGATGAGGCGAGAGGGAAAACCGGAGGCGTCAGGCGGGAGCGCCGCAGCGGGCCGAGTGCCCCAGTCCCGGAGGGGTACTCTATGCTGGCGGTGGTGGATGACTCGAGGAGGCCGGGTATGGCCAGGTTCGTCGGCTCGATCCTCGCTGCGGCCTGCGTCCTCTCGGGGCACGACGACGCCTTGATGCAGCAGGCCGTCGAGCGTGTTGCGCAGTCCTCGGTGTCCCTCGCCGAGAACACGGGGCAGTGGCCCGCCGAGGTCCTGTTCGCAGGGGCGACACGTCACGGCTTCCTGTCCATCGAGCGCGACGGCTTCACGCTCCGGAGGGAGCGCGGTGCGCAGCCCGTCCGGCTGTCCTTCGGGCGCGCGGCGACGGACGTCGAGGGTCTGGGGCCGCGGCCCGGGGTGCTCCACGACCTGCGCGCGGGCCGCCGCGCGACCGGAGCCCGGATCTACGCCGGCGTCCTGTTCCGCGGGGCATTCGACGGCGTGGATGTGGTCGTATTCGCCGACGACGCGGGCGTGCACTACGACCTGCTCGCCGAAGACGGTGGTGACGCTGAGGCTGCGCGGATCCTGCTCGAAGGCGTGGACAGCGTCGCCTCCGGTGAGCTGGGCACAGCCCTGGCGCTCCAGACGCCGAGCGGAGTCCTCCTGCACGGCTCTCCGGTGGCGTGGTCGGTGCCGGATGGCGAGGAAGTCGAGAGCCAGGTCGGAACCCGCGGGGAGTTCGTCCTCGGCCTTGATGTCGGGCCGACGGCCGGACCGGTCTACGTCGACCCGGGTCTGGTGTGGTCGACCTACCTGGGCGGCGAGCACTTCGATGAGTACGTCACGGGGCTCACGGTCGCGGCGGACGGATCGGTGCTCGTCGTGGGGAACACCGACTCCATCGGATTCCCGACGACGCCCGGCGCTCTGGGAGGCGATCCGGGCGATGAGAACCAGGACGGCTTCATGTCGCGATTCGACGCCCACGGTCGGCTCGTGTACTCCACCTACCTGGGCGGCTCGGGGGTGGACTGGCTGCAAAGCGTGGTGTTGCTCGAGGACGAGCGCATCGTGGTCGTCGGTCGGACGTGGTCGACCGACATCGGACTGGGTGAAGGTGGATACCAGGAATCCATCCACGGCATTGGGGACGTCTTCATCGCCATCATCTCTGCGGATGGCTCATCCATCGAGTCCTCGACCTTCTTCGGCGGGGGGACGTCCGTCACCGAGCCCAACTGTGTCATCGTCGGGCTGGACGGATCGATTCTCGTCGCCGGCACCACGCTGGAGGCGGACCTTCCGCTCACGCCTGGCGCCTTCGACACGCAGTTCTCGGGTTTCAGCGAGGGCTACATCGCGCGCTTCTCGCCAGCTCTGGACCAGCTCCTCTTCTCGACGTACATCGGCGGGGACGAAGCGGAGTCTCTGCGCGGCCTGGCGCAGGACCCCCGGTCAGGCCACCTGCTGGCCGTGGGGCACACCGATTCGCCCGACTTCCCGACGACGTCCGGGGCCTTCAAAGAGACCCTGATCGGTTCGGAGAACGACGGTTACGTCGTGCGCCTGTCCGAGGACGGGACCACGCTCGTGGCCAGCACGCTGCTGGGCGGTTCGGAAGGCCTGGCGATCGACAGGTCCTACCGCGTGGGCCTCGCACCCGACGGGGACGTCATCGTCCTCGGAGCCACACGGGCGGACGACTTCCCGGTCACCGAGGGCGCCTTCGACACCGAGTACGACGGCTGCATCATCTGCGGCCCCGACGCGACGGTGACGCGTCTGACGCCGGACCTGTCGGCGCTGGTCTACTCGACCTTCTTGGGCGGCTTCGGCTTCGAGGAGGAGACGCTCGACATGACGATCGACGTCTCCGGGGCTCCGATCCTCACGGGCAAGACGACGAGCTTCAACTACCCCACCACGCCCGGTGCGCTCTCGGAGCGGCTCAAGGCCGGGAGCGACGACGCCTTCGTGACCAAGCTCCACCAGGACGGCAGCCGACTCGTCTACTCGACGTTCCTCGGTGGGATCGGCAACGAGCTTGTGGCCTCATCGTCCCGTTCGCCGGTCGCGGTCCTCGCGGACGGTTCGGTCGTCGTCGGGGGCAACACGAACTCACCGGACTTCCCCGTGACTCCGGGAGCCTTCCAGACCGAGCCGCAGCAGTCGGACGGGTTCGTCTCGCGGCTCGATCTCCTCGCGACCGGCGTCACCCGCCACGGGACGGCGTCGGCCGGATGCGCCGGAGATCCGATCATCGGTGCAGCGCCCTGGGCGCGGGTCGGGTCGCACGACTTCGAGCTGACCGGCTCCAACGCACCGCCGATCACGAGCGGCTACCTCGTGGTCTCCGAGCAAGCGCTGACGGACCCCTTGTTCGTGGCGGGTGCGGCGGCCTGGGTGGACTTCGGCCACCTGATCGCGTTGGCCGCGCTCACCTCGGACGACGTGGGCTACGTCGAGCTGCGCCTTGCGATTCCCGACGATCCGGTGCTGGAAGGGACCGCCTTCCAGGCCCAGATGTTCTGGCCCGACGGGTGTGCGGCGGGCGGCTTCTGCGCCACGCCCGCGCTCGAGGTCGTCGTCCAGCCCTGAAGGCCCCGCCAGTCTCGCTTAGGGCACGACGAGCGCGAGGCCGGCGGAACTGCTCCAGCCGGTGGGCCCGAAGTCGTCGACCGCCCAGAACTGGGTCCAGATCACCGAGCCGGAGGGGACGCCGGCGGGCCAGGTGCCGGCGGCGTCCAGGTGGCCCGTGGCGTCGGTGGGCAGGCCGGCCAGGATGAAGAGCGGGTCGGGAACCAGCACGCCGCCCTGGAGCGGTGCGAAGAGCGGGGCGGCGCCGAGGATCAGGAAGACGGTGGCGTCGGCCGGGCCGTCGTCGAGGGTCAGGGTCACCGGCGACCCGGTGGTCAGGTCACCGGTCCCGGAGGCGCGCGGCAGGCCCTGGCCGCCGATCAGGGGCGTGCCCGCGGTCGCGAAGGATGTGAAGGCCACCGCGCCCATGTCGATCACCGAGCCGTCGGGGTCGAGGTCGGTCAGCGGGTCACCGGCATCGATGCAGGGTGAGCCCGGCAGCAAGGCGTAGACCCGGTTGCCGGAGTCGACCCAGAGCGGGTTGGCGTCGATGTTGCCCTCGCCGGGGAAGCCGCCGTCGACGTTGCTATAGGTCACGCTGGCGTTGTTGCCGATGAAGGGCTTGGCGGTGCCGCGCGCGATCGTGTTACGGACGACGAGCGCGGAGGTGGACTGGACGCTGTCGCCCTGCAGCGTGCACTCCTCGACGAAGGTGAACGCGAGCAGGCCGCCGAACCCGCCGGAGGTGTCGCTGTAGACGCCGTCGGCCTCGGGCGCCACGTTGCCGGCGAAGGTGCAGCGCTTGAGGTAGGCCTTGCCGGCCGAGATGATCGAGACGGAGGTGGCCCGCAGTCGGGCGCCGCCGCCGCGGATGCCGGCGGTGTTGTCGAGGAACACCGAGTCGCGCACGATGATGTCCGCTGGCGGACCACTGACGTCGATCCAGAGGCCGCCTCCGGTCTGGGTGGCGTGGTTGCCGCGGAAGGTGCAGCCGTCCGCGAACACCTGGGCCGCGCCGCCGCCGTTGCCCGCGCTGTTGCCCAGGAACAGGCAGTCGGTGGCGAAGCCGTCGAAGGCCCCGCCGCCCGTGCCGGCGGTCACGTTGTTCTCGAGCACGCAGCCGATCAGGTCCGCGCCCGCCGTGCCGCCGCCGCCGACGTTGTCGCGGATCAGGCTGTCGACCACCGTGGTCGTGCCGTCCAGCGAGAAGATGCCGCGGTTGGTGGACTGCTCGACGATCATCGAGCGCAGGATGGCCGAGGCACCGTTGGAGACCTCGACGCCGATCGCGTCGGCACCGCGGATGGTCAGGCCGATGACGTTCACGCCCTGGGCGCCGGCGCCGTCGATGACGAGTCCGTCGGTGCCCAGGCCGGCGGCGTCCACCACGGTCTGCCCGGCGCCGTCCATGCCGCGCAGGGTCATGGGCTTGGTGATCACGAGCGACTCGGGGTAGGTGCCTGCGGCGACCAGCACGGTGTCGCCGATGGCCGCCAGGTCGATGCCGCCCTGGATCGTCGCCGCGTCACCGGGGACGAGGATGTCGGCGGCGGCGGCGATGCCGGTGAGCGCGCCGAGCGCGAGAAGGGTGCGGCTGAGGATCTTCCCGACGGTGTGCATGGCGCGGCTCCAACATCCGGCGGGGGTTCGATGGGCGCGGGCTTGTCCGCCGCCGGAAGTCGCACCACTGTACAGCGGAAGCGCGCGCGCGGGCGGCGTACCATGACGGGCGCCCTCGAATCGAGAGAACGCCGTGACACCGCTCCGCCTCCACGCCTCGCTCGCGCTCACCGCACCGCTGCTCGTCCTGCTCTGTGCGTGTGAAGCTCCCTACACCCAGCGGCCCGAGGACGCGGCCTTCTACTCGACGTCCGAAGCCTCGGCCTCGCAAGCACGCGCCTCCGACCGCGCGCAGGCGGAGATCGGTCGCCTCTGGCGCGAGCACATCGAGGCGGCGCAGGAGAAGGACCTGGCCGGTGTCCTCGCGATCTACGACGCCGACATCGTCTACAGCGTCTCGGGTACGGAGCTGCGCGGGCGTGCGGCGCTCGATGCGCACGAACGGCAGTCGCTGGCGAGTGGCGACGTGCACCCGGGGGTGGAGCACACGACGGTCGCGCTCACCGCGCACGGCGATGTCGTCTACGAGCTTGGCACCATCGTCGGGCCGGTGCGCGTGCACGGCCAGGCCACACGCGTGGTGCGCTTCCCGTTCATGGCGCGCTGGGTGCGTCACGACGACCAGGGCTGGAAGCTCCAGCACCTGGTGGGCGACGCCGAGCAGGAGTGACGCCGGGTCCTCCGCGATGTGAGCTTGGCGGCGCCCGAGCATCGGCGCCGGGGGCGCCAAGATGACGTGAAGATGATGCGATGGGCTTCCATCATCTGGGCGTCATCTTCACCTGGCGAGCTCCCCTAGCCTCGCGAGTGTCGAGCGAGCGCCGCGGGCATGCGGCAGCGCGCTCCCTTCGCTTTCGAGCCACGGGAGGAGAACCGATGTTGACCTTGACCAGCCTGATCCTGCTGTCCGCCTTCGTCGCGCCGCCCGGCGACGGCGATCCGATCTGTTCCGTCACGGCCGTGCTCGCCCTGCAGGCCTCGCGCGGGGAACTCTACGAGGACCGCGTGATCGCCTGGGCGAACTGCGCCAACCTGCTCGACGAGAAGGAGCAGGAGGAGTGCCTGGAAGACGCGCAGGCCGACTACATGGAGGGCGTGGCCGAGGCCAACGCCGTGTTCGAGGCGCGACTCGCGCTGTGCTTGCAGCTCGGCGAGGGCGCGTACGACCCGGACATCGATCCGAAGGACTACACCTGCGACCTCGACAACCCCTACTGGCCGATGCCGATCGGTGCGACGTGGGTCTACCACAAGGAGACCGAGGACGGTCTCGAGGAGATCGTCGTGACCGTGCTGGACGAGACGCGCGAGATCGAGGGCGTCGAGTGTCGCATCGTCAATGACGTGGTCACGCTGTTCGGGCGCGACGAGGACGGCCGCCTGGAAGAAGAAGGCGAACTCATCGAGGACACCGACGACTACTACGCCCAGGACGGCGACGGCAACATCTGGTACTTCGGCGAGGTCGCCGAGGAGTACGAGGACGGTTACCTGGCCACGCTCGACGGCTCGTGGCTGCACGGGCAGGACCACGCCAAGGCCGGCATCCTGGTCTGGGCCGACCCTGTCGAGAACACGACCTGGCGCCAGGAGTGGTTCCTGGACGAGGCCGAGGACGTGGGCACGGTGCTCTTCGTCGGCATCGACGTCGAGGTCCCCGGTTGCGGCGAGTTCGAGAACTGCGTGCAGACCCTCGACTTCACGCCGCTGGAGCCGGGTTCGACCGAGATCAAGACCTACGCGTTCGGCATCGGCCCGGTGATGGAGGTGGACCCCGAGGATCCGGACAACCCGCTCACGCTGGTGTGCAAGCGCTGACTCTCCCGGCGGTCCGCGGACCGCCTCGCGCGGCCTTCCGACCCGGCTCGCGCCGGCCACGAGGGAGGGCCGCGGCGCCCGGTGCGCCGCGGCCCTCGATCCACCCGGGGTCTTCGTCCGTCTCGGTCGATTCGGGGTGCTCGCCGATCAGTGGTGCTCGTGCGTGCGGCCGTTGAGGGGCGTGGCCGCGTAGGGGAAGACCTTGT
>JAJDER010000171.1 GCA_029259725.1 Planctomycetota bacterium
CAGGTCGGCGGCGATCAGGTCGGTAAGGCCGTCTCCATTGGCGTCTCCGCCGTTCATGAAGATGCCAAAGGCCGTCCCGTCGCCCGCGGGTTCGGGGCACGGCGCGCTGGCCACGAGTTGAAGCGTTGGCCCCGCGAACACGTGGAAACTCCCCAGGCTGTCGATGCCTCCGAAGTTGTCGCTACCCGAGGACTCAAGCAAGTCCGCGATGCCGTCGCCGTTCACATCGCCCGCAGCGAGGGCCGACCCGAAGCCGTCATCGGCCTCCGGTTCGGGGTTCGGGATCTGCAAGACGGTCTGGAAGCTGGGTCCGAACAGCACGTCGATCCGGCCCGCTTCGAACTGGCCCGCGACGAACGCCTTGTTGATGCTCACCGCGATGTCGGTGAACGAATCATCGTTGAAGTCGGCAGTGGCGACGGCGTGTGCGAAGCCGGTGTAGAGCGAGCCCGTGCCAGGGCTCGGGATGACTTGCGATGGCACGGATGAGAACGTCGGGCTGCCAGAGTAGATGTACAGGGAGCCATCGCTGCTCGGCTGCGCGGGTGACCCCGCCGTTTCGCCCACGATCAGATCGTCGGGAGGCACCCCATCGTCGTCCCCGAGAGCGATCGCGAGGCGGGGCCCCGACGCTCTCTCGACCCTACACCGACTCCGGGTGCCGTGGGGCGCTCGCCTTCCTCCGGCACGCCGCCAGGATCGCCGCGCGAACCGCCCCTCAGGAATGCCGCGGCGGCATCAGGATCAGCCGCAGGTCACCCATGTGCTCGAAGCCGACCTTCTCGTAGACCTTGCGCGCGGCCTTGTTCTTGTCGTCCACGTGCAGGGCGATGAAGGGCACGTCGCTGCCGGTCAGGAAGTCGCGGCACATGGACCAGATGGCCCGCGTGGCCACGCCCTGCTTGCGCGCATCCTTGGCCGTATAGACGCCTTCGAGCAGACCGCCGTCGACGCCCAGCACGGCGAAGTCGCACTTGAAGATGGCGCGGCCGTCGTCGTCACGCGAGATGAAGGCGCGGCCGTCCATGACCTTCTCGGTCATGCGCAGGCGGTAGTGCCGACGATCCACGCGCGCCTCGTTGAGCTTGAGGTCCTCGGCCACCATCAGGCAGGCCAGCTCGGTGAGTTCGTCGATGGAGTCCAGGCTGGCCTGCTCGACGTCGAGTTCCTTCAGGCCCTTCTTCAGGCCCTTGGCGTCGAGCACGTAGAAGGGCTGCTTGCGGTCGAGCACCGGCTTGACCCCGCCGCCCCGCCGATACTCCGACAGGAACTCACGGCTGGCCTCGTTCTCGGCGACCATCAGCGAGAACGCCAGGCCACGCTCGAGCAGCGGCTCGGCGAAGCTGCCGGCCACCCAGGCCTCGTCCACGCTCAGCACCAGCATCCCGCCGTTGCCCATGAAGCACAGGCCGCGCAGGGACTGGTCGTTGTCGAAGGCGCCCAGGAAGGTGCCGTGCGCCGGGTCGCGGATGTTGTCCATGCCCGACCGGCGGATGCGCGAGATCAGGTAGACGTTCTCGCGCGGGTCGCCCTTCAGGAAGGCGAGCGCCACGGCCTGCGGCACGTGCTCGGTGATACGCAGCGTGTGTTCAGTGGAAAGCGTGCTCATGTTCGATCCCCCCCGTGCCATGTCCGCCGACCCCCTCCCAGGAACCGTGTCGGACCATACTGGACATCACCGAGCGGGCGCGCGGACCCGAGGGCCCTGCCTGCGCGCGCCATGTGCGGCGGGTCGCCAGTGTAGCCGAGATTCCTGGGTGTGGACGCCAAGGCGGGTTCCGGATCACGGAGCATGTGAGGTCGGTCTCTGTTTCGAAGGTGAGAAGGCCGCGGCATAGGGTCGGGTGACCCGTGTCGCCGTGACCTGCATGTGGCGGCCCGCGCGACACTCCGAGCGCGGCGGGCGGTCCGGCCCAGACCGTGGCGATGACCGCCGGGCCGTCCGGGCCCCCGACCGGAACGATCGGTCCAGGGGCGATGTTGCGGGTCCCGCGACTCAGGTTCCGACGGCAGCCCCCGGTCCGGTCTGTCCGAGCAGCTCGCGCATGCGGTCGTGGCGCAGGTCGCGCTCGTCCACGAAACGGCTGATCCCGGCCTTCTGGCTGTCCCCGTCGAGTCCGGACTCGGCCACGATCTGGTCCACCGTCCCGCCCGTGCGCCACTGATCGTCGTGGTCGGGCGAGAGCACGTAGTCGGCCGCGACGGCGTGCGGGATCCAGTTGGACATGTTCCAGCGGGCCGTGTTGGTGATGACCATGGAGTCGGCCCACTCGCTCGCGGGCAGCACCCGCCGCCGGTACTCGGCCGGTTGGAGCCGGAAGAGCGCGCTCGAGATGGCGGCCACGATCTTCACGTTGGGGCCCGCTCCGTCGAACCAGGGCAGGATGTCCACCAGGTTGCTGGTGCAGGACGTGCCCCGCACGATCACCGTCCCCTGCTTCGGGCGCGAGGGGTCGAACGGGCGGATCACATAGGCGCCCCGGGCCGCGAGACGATGGTCGTCCATGCCCAGGGCCTTGCGGTCCGGCACGGTGATCGGCGGACGCGTCAGGTGCAGCACGATCACGGGGATGTCGCTGCCCAGCGCGGCGGCCAGCACCACCGGCACCTCGTTGGCCTCCCACGGGTGCAGGTTGCACACGTGCCCGCGCGGGAACAGCGAGGTCACGCCCGGCGCGAAGATGCCGAAGTGCGTGCGGCTGTCCTCGGCCGTCTCGGGTCCGCTGTGCCCCGCCACCCACAGGACGCGCCCCAGCTTGATCTGGCTGTCCTGGCTCATCTGGCTCCACAGCCGCATCGGCCCGTACTTCAGGTAGCTGAAGGAGCCGTAGGTGGAGCAGCCGGCGAAGTAGCCGCGGTAGTTCTCGTAGGGCGTCTCCGAGAAGTTCACCGAGGCCACTCCGCAGACGATGCCCGCGTTGGCGAACTCGGTGATCTCCTGGGGCAGGATCGCGCCGCCCGGGTTCCCGGTGCGATGCATCCAGCCGTAGCCCTTGCTGTCGCCCCAGTCCTTGCCGAAGCCCGAGATGTTCGTGCTGTCGGCGAGGTCGGCGGCGCAGGCCAGGAACAGCGGGCGCCCGTAGTCCTGCTTGCCGATCGCGTTGACGTAGGCGCCGAACTTCGCGAAGCCCGCGCGGTTGGGAGCCTGCTCGCCGGGCGCGAAGAAGATCTCGTCGGGCAGCGCGGCCGGGTCCGTGAGGCGCTCGTCGTCGAGCGGATCGCGCGTCGTGTCCCAGGTGAAGGTCGGCAACTCACGCGGCACGTCGTCCCCGACGTCCACCAGGCGATCGGAAAGGAAATCGACGAAGTTCTCGTCGTCCTGCATGACCGAGCGCACCACGGCCATGAAGTCCCGCGACTGATCCAGGCGGCTGGCGCGGTCGCCGGGCACCGGCTGGTCGAAGCCCTCGAAGGCCACGCCCTGGCGCTCCCCGAACTCGCGGCGCAGCTGCCAGAAGTTGTCGTCGTTGTACTTGTGCGGCGCGCCGTGGGACTTGTTGTCGTACTTGAGGTAGCCGCGGCCCTTGCGCGTCTTGAACCAGATGCAGCCCGGGCGATCGTGGTTGCGCTCCCCGACGATCTGCTCGAACGCCGGCAGCAGCTGCGCGAAATCACTGCCGTCGTCGACGCCGGCCACGCGCCAGCCGTAGCTCTCGAACCAGGTCTGCGGCGTGCCGTGCACCACGCTGCTGATGCGGTGGTCGTCGATGCCGCAGTCGTTCCAGTCCATCAGGTAGACGAGGTTGCCGAGGCCGAGGCCCCAGGCGCTGTTCTTGGTCTCGTGGTGCGCGCCCGCGGTGTGTCCGCCCTCGCCCTCGATGGCGAACACGTTCACCTCGCCCGCCCCGGCGTGCTTGAGCGCGAGCGCCTCGCCGCACGCGATCGGCGCGCCGTGGCCCGACGGTCCGGTGTTCGCCTTGAAGAAGAGCGTCTTGCCCTCCATCTCGGCGTGCCCCGGCAGCCCGCGGTTCTGGCGCAGGGTCAGCAGGTCGTCCAGGGTCAGGGTGTAGGCGGGCCCGAGCGGCGAGCCGAAGCGCGCGTCGCCGGTGCGCTCGAAACGGAGGCGCAGGGCCTCGTTGAGCACCGCCAGCGCGGCATAGACCACCGGGTTGGTGTGGCCGGCGATCAGCACGAACCGGTCCGCGAAGCGCCGCGCCGGCTGCTGGATGTCCCAGCGCATGGCGCCCGAGAGCAAGAGCGTCAGCAGCGCATGGACCTTGCTGCGAGAACCGCCCGGATGGCCGCTTTGGGACAGGTTCAGGGCAATGTCGATGCACTGGTCGACCAGATCGGCGGTCTTGACCCAGTAGGGCAGTTCTTCGCGCAACTCGGAGGCGGGTCTCATGGGTCGGTCACAGAGGAAAGTTGATTGGTCAGCCGAGCCCCGGAGTATAGGAAGAAGAAGAGGTTTGCGGGACCGGCAGTCCCGGAGACCGCCCGGCATGGAGGACACGGCGGTGGAGACCTGGACCCTCGAGATGGCGGTGATCGACTGGATCGCCATCGCCCTCCTGCTTGGCGGGCTCTTCATGGGCTTCAACAAGGGCCTGGGGAAGGTCTTCGCCATCCTGCTCTGGCTCGTCGCCGCCATGTGGCTGGGCAAGTCGCTGGCGCCGCGGATCATCGAGTGGATGCCCAACAGCGGCGGGGACGCCCCCGATGGGGGCCAGTTCGCGGCCTACGGCTCGATCGCGGCGGTGGTCCTGGGCCTGCCCCTGGTGGCCAAGCTCCTGGGCGGCCCGCTGGGCAAGAAGAAGACCGGCGATGCCGAGGTCTACAACAACTACATGGGCTCGCTGGTGGGCCTGGTGAACGCCACGCTGTTCTTCACGCTGGTGGTGCCCTACGCGTACCGGCTCGAGTTCGTGAGCAGCAGCTACCCGACCGCGCGCTCTCCGGCCGTGGCCTCGATCGTGGCCGACAACGTGAGCTTCCTGTACCCGCCCGTGTTCCGGGACGAGTTGGAAGAGACGATCGGCTCCGTCGGCGAGGAAGAGGTCCTGGAGAAGTAGGCCGGCGGCGCCGCGTCGCGCTCCCGCGCGTGCGCAGAACTCCCGTTTCACGCATTGGCGCCGGGTTTCACGCGCTCTCGGCCCATTCGAGTCCTCGCGCGGCTCCCCACCGACCTCGTGATCGGCGGTATGCTCCGGACTGGATCCACCCGCGCGGGCGTGCGGGTACCACAGACGGATGCGCGTGACGGGGGTGACGCCACTGGCCTCCCCACGCCCGGGAGGAGAAGTCGATGCTCGTCACCCGTTCGGCCAGCGCCCTGCTCGCGGCCGCCCTGCTCGCGGCCCCCCTGATCGCGGCCGCCCCGCTCGCGGCCCCCCTGGCCGGCTGCACGGCCGCGCAAGACGGCTCCCCGCCGACCGATCCGCCCGCACCGATCCGCGTCGGCGTGGAGCTGCTCAAGTCGAACAAGAAGGCCACCTCCTTCAAGGCGCTGTCGACCAAGGCCCCGGTCCAGGTCACGATCCGGCTGTACGAGGACCCCGTCGGCACACCCTTGCTCGACGGCCTGGGTGCCCCCTGGGAGGAGACGCTCACGATCACGCCGGCGACGCTCACCCCGAGCACGCCCGCCACCGGCCAGGTGGGCGCGGCGACCAAGATCAGCCAGGGCCGCATCGAGCTGACCCTGGGTGCCAGCGTCGACCTTCCGGCGGACCTGCTCACGCGCGAGGTCTGGTTCACGACCGAGACCAGCCAGATCTCGAAGAAGACCGGCGCGATCACCAAGACCCACGCCGAGAGCCCGCCGCAGCTCCTGGGCGTCGGCGGCTACAGCCAGGGCCAGCGCCTCGACCCGCTCGAACTCGCCGTGAACGGGGCCCTCGTCATCGACCGCGAGGGCAACTGGGTCGGCTCCACCGAGGGCTTCGGCGGCGAGCAGGGTCCGCAAGGCCCCGAGGGCCCCCCCGGCCCCGAGGGTCCGCAAGGTCCCCAGGGACTCGAAGGCTCCGCCGGACCGCAGGGCGATCCCGGAGTTCCCGGCTCCCAGGGCCCGCAAGGCGACATGGGCCTGCCCGGCGCGCAGGGCAACCCCGGCCCCCAGGGAGACGTCGGCCCCGAGGGTCCGGCGGGTCCGCAGGGCGATCCCGGACCGCAAGGCCTGCCAGGCGACATGGGAGTTCCCGGCCCCGCAGGCGACACAGGTCCCGCAGGTGCGCAGGGTGACATCGGGCCGCAGGGTGACCAGGGGCCGCAGGGTGACGTCGGCCCCGAGGGACCGCAGGGTGAGATCGGACCTCCCGGACCGATCGAGCCGAACCCCGTGTTCGAGACCGTCGAGGCCACGCAGTTCCTGACCACCGCCGAGCTGCGCGCGGGCCAGGGCGCGGCCGAGGCCACGCTGCGCGCGACCGGTGGCAACACCCAGCGCCTGGTCATGCGCTCGAACGGCAACATGCGCTTCTTCACCGACGACGACGCCTCCTCGCCCGGAAGCAGCAGCTACCGCTGGTACGACGGCCCGCTGCCCGTCACCTCGAGCCAGCGCATGCTGCTCAACAGCCAGGGCGACCTCTCGGTCTCCGGACAGTTCGTGGCCGCCGGTGCCGACCTGGCCGAGAGCTACGCGACGCGTGACCCGTGGCTCGCCGCGCGCCCCGGCGCCGTCGTGGCCATCGACGCGGGTCTGCCCGGTGGCGTGCTCGCCGCCGACGCGAACACCTCGGCCGGCGTGCTCGGTATCGTGTCGACGAAGCCGGGCCTGCTCATCGGTCGCGGTCGGCTGGGCGACGGCAACCCCGAGCTGCGCACCGCCTACGACGCGGCCGTGGTGGCCGGTCAGGACGCCCTGGCGGATGTGCTGTTGTCGGAACTCGAGACCCGCGAAGCCGAGCGGACCGACCGCGTGCCCGTGGCCCTCTCGGGTCGCGTGCCCGTGCTGGTGGACTCCTCGGGTGGCGCGATCTTCGCCGGCGATCGGCTCGGTCTGGGCGTCGCGCCCGGCCTGGCCGCGCGCTGGACCGGCTCCGGCCCGGTGATCGGCGTGGCCCTCGAAGCGTGGACCGGCGGCGACAGCGTGGTCGCCTTCGTGGACGTGGATCGCAACGCCGGCACCCCGCTCGGCGACGCCGCCGCCGTGCCGTCCGCTCCCGCCGCGCTCTCGGGCACGGCGACGATCGGCAGCGGCGCGCGGACGGTCACCGTCTTCAACCCGGCGCTGCAGGCGAACGCCCACGTGCAGATCACCTTCCACGACAACCCGGGCAGTGTCTCCTGGGTCTCCGCGCGCAATGCCGGTTCGTTCGTGCTGGAGCTGGCCGAGCCGGCCCGGGCGCAGGTGCCCTTCGGTTGGTTCGTGATCGACTGAGCCGGCCCGGGTCGCGATCGCGCATGGAGTGAAGGGGAGTGCTCCGTGCTCCCCCCTTCCCCGCTCCGCAGGACGGCCGCCATGACCTCCCCCGACGCTCGCCGAACCACCCTCCGCGTGACCGCCGCTCGCGCGACCGCCGCCCGGGCGACCGCCGCCCTCGCCCTCGGTCTCGCCCTCAGTCTGGTCGCCGCCCTGTCCTGGCCCGCCCAGCACACCGCCGCCTTCTCGCTCACGGGCAAGTCGCTCGGCATCGACGAGCGTGACGTGCGCGTGTTCGACTCCTTCGCCGACGCCACGGCGAACGACAACACCGTGCCGCACCCGAACTTCCCGGGCTCCGTCGGCGCGGCTCTCGCGATCCGCAAGGCCCACGCCGAGTGGGGCAGCCTGCCCGTGGGCGGCAACGGTCTCGGCGACGGCCTGACCAGCAACCCGGTGCTCGGCAGCGGCGGCGCGAACTTCGACAACACCTGGCAGGGACTGGCGGACAGCCTGCCCGGCATCGACGGCAACGTGCACACGGCCATGATCGGGGGCGCCTGCGCGGGCGGCGTCGTCGCGTACGTCGAGTCCGGCGTGAGCGGCGGCTGGCGCATCGTCTACTGCGATCAGTTCACCTGGGACGACGGGCCGGGGCCGGCGGTGGCCGGCGCGCTGGATCTCCAGGGCATCGCCACGCGTGAGATCGGGTTCACGCTGGGGCTCGGGCACAGCACGGCGGGAGGCAACCCGACCATGGCGCCGGCGCTGTCCGGGGCACCCGAGAACCTGCGCTCGATCGAGGCCGACGACCAGGCCGGGATCCAGGCCATCTACGGTGTGCTGTCGCTGACGAAGCCCCAGGTGACCGGACTCGGTGGCGCGGCCCTCACCGGCGGGGCGCTCACGGTGCAGGGCACCGGCTTCGCGAGCAGCGGCAACGAGGTCTGGTTCACGGCGGCGGCCGCGACCGGAGACCCCGTCAAGGTCAGCGGACTCGTGTCGACGGCCGGCGGCACCGCACTGGTCGTGGTGGTCCCCGCGGGCGCTCAGAGCGGGGACGTGCTGGTGAAGGTCCCGGGCGCCGGCGGCAGCAGCCTGAGCAACGCCTTCCCGATCGTCGTCGACGGGCCGCCCGGGGCGTTTCAGCTCACGGGCCCGGGCCTCGGCAGCACCGCGACCGGCCTCGTGCCGCAACTCACGGGCGAGGGTGACCTCGGCGCGGGCGGCGCGGGCTTCGAGCTGTTCGTGCGGCTGGCCGCGCCCTCGACGGCCGGGGTGCTCTTCGTCGGGCTCGGCGAGGGCGACATCCCCTTCAAGGGCGGCGTGTTCGACCCGGTGCCGGTGATCGTGGAGGTGCCCATGACGACGGACGGCGTCGGCGCGTTCACGTTGCCGGCCGTGATTCCATTCGGCACGCCCGCCGGCACCGAGCTGGTGCTGCAGCTCTGGCTCGCCGACGGCGGCGGCCCGCAAGGCGTGACGGCGAGCAACGGGTTGCGACTGGTCACGGGCTGACGCGGGGTTGCGTCGTCATCACGACCCTCGCGGTCGCACCACCTCGAGCACGCGCGGGAGCGCGTCCTGCGGCTCGACGCTCGCGAACGGGACGTAGACCGAGAAGCCACCGGCGCCGACGCAGAACAAGCCGAACCTGCGCACGACGCCTTCGGCGTCGTCCATGAACACCGCGAAGGCGAAGGCGATCAGCAGGATCCCAAGTCGGAGCTCCCAGCGGCGAAACCAGCTCCTGTGCCGCACCCAGTCCTCGACGAACGCGCGGTAGTAGGCGCGATCCATGTCGAAGCGAGCGACGGCGACGACGTCCTCGTCGTCGCCCACGACACCGGGACGATCCCCTCGCTCACGTCACCAACCTCCCGATCGGCGCCGCGCCCTCCACGCCCACGAGCCGCCGGTCGAGCCCGCCATGGCGGTAGGTGAGCCGATTCGGATCCAGCCCCAGCTGCCAGAGGATCGTGGCGTGCAGGTGCTTCACGTGGAAGCGGTCCTCCACGGCGATGCTGCCCAGTTCATCCGTCGCGCCGACCGAGACGCCACCCGGGATGCCGCCGCCGGCCATCCACATGGTGAACCCGTAGGCGTTGTGATCGCGGCCCGTGCCGGTCTCGTACTCCGCCGTGGGCTGCCGGCCGAACTCGCCGCCCCACACGACCACCGTCTCGTCCAGCAGTCCGGTGCGTTTCAGGTCGGCGAGCAACCCGGCGATGGGCTTGTCGGTGCGACCCGCATGACGCTCGTGGTTGAGGAACAGGTCGCCGTGCGCGTCCCAGTTGTCGTCGTTGTGCGCGCCGCCGGAGTAGATCTGCACGCAGCGCACGCCGCGCTCCACCAGCCGCCGCGCGAGCAGGCACTTGCGCCCGAAGTCCTCGGTGTCGGGAGCGTCGAGACCGTAGAGCGCCTTGGTGCCGTCGGACTCGCTCTCCCAGTCGAGTGCCTCCGGCGCTGCCGCCTGCATGCGGTAGGCCAGCTCGTAGCTCTCGATGCGCGCGGCCTGGTCGCTGTCCCCCGCGCGCGCGGCCAGGTGCTCGGTGTTGTGCTCCTTCAGCCGGTCGAGCAGCCGCCGCAACCGCGGGCGCGTGCCGCCTTCGGGCAATCCGAGATCGAGGATCGGTGACCCCTGACTGCGCAGCACCACGCCCTGGTAGCTGGCCGGCATGTACCCCGCGCTCCAGTTCTTCGCACCGCTGATCGGCCCACCGGTCCTGTCGAGCATGACCACGTAGCCGGGCAGATCCCGGTTGGCCGACCCGAGCCCGTAGGTCAGCCAGGACCCCAGGCACGGATGCCCGCTGAACAACGACCCGCTGTTCATCATGAACATCGCCGAGCCGTGGATCGGCGAGTCCGCCGACATCGAGTGCAGGAAGGCGATGTCGTCCACGCGCCGCCCGAGGTGCGGGAACAGCTCGCTGACCCACTTGCCGCTCGCGCCGTACTGCTTGAACGACCACTTCGGCCCGACGATGCGCCCCTCGCTCTTCGCGCCGCCGCGGCCGCGCGTCTTGACCTTCACCGTCTTGCCGTCGAGCGGATACAGCTCCGGCTTGTAGTCGAAGGTGTCGACCTGGCTCGGGCCCCCGTACATGAACAGGAAGATCACGGCCTTGGCGCGCGGCGCGTGGTGCGGCCGGCGTGCGAGCTGCGGGTCGGCGAGCACGCCCTCGACATCGGTGTCGCCGGCCGCCGGCAGCGGCGCGGCCCAGCCGGGCGCGGTCCCCAGCAACGGCGCGGCCCACGCGGGCGCGGTCCCGAGCAGGGGCACGGCCCCCGCGGTCAGCAACCCCTGGCGCAGGAAGCGGCGGCGCGTGAAGTCGGGGTGTGGGCCTCGCGTCATGGATCTCGTCCTCAGTCGAGGTACGCGAACTCGTTCAGGTTGAGCAACATCAGGCAGTAGTCGGACAGGGCCTGCTCCGGGGTCAGGCCCTCGGCGGCCGAGAGCTCGGCCAGGAAGGCGACATCGCCGGCCCGCTCGCCCGGCGTCGGCTCCCGGGCGAGCGCGATGCGGTAGGCCGCGCGCACCTGGGACCCCGGATCGTCGCCCGCCTCGCGCAGCAGACGCTCCGCGAACGCCGCGGCCATCTCCCGCGCGAAGTCTCCCTGCAGCAGCGTCAGCGCCTGCGTCGGCTGGGTGGTCGTGAAGCGCACGGGGCAGGTCTGGTCGGTGTCGGCGAGGTCGAAGGCCATCAGGATCGGCGTCTGCAGCGAACGCTTGACCTTGATGTACAGAC
>JAJDER010000172.1 GCA_029259725.1 Planctomycetota bacterium
GTGCGGTGCGCGGGTGGCCACCCGTTGTCGCGCCGGGTCCCGGCACCCAGGCTTCCACCAGCCCCCTCCAGCCCAGACGGAGTGAGCGGGTCGCGCGTCGTCGGGCGCCGAAACACGCGCGGGCGTCCGCGGCGCCGCGAGCGCGTACCTTGCTCACGACCTGTTTCGGGACGGCCTGCGGCCGTCCCTGCAAAGGGTCGCTCCGCCGGCACGCGCTCACGGCGCCGCTCCCGCACGGACTCCCCTCGTCGCTTGCTGGAGACAGGGCCGCTCGTCGCGTCGGTGGTTGGAGGACCGTGAACGTGTCCGGTTCAAATGCGTGCGGTGCGCGGGTGGCCACCCGTTGTCGCGCCGGGTCCCGGCACCCAGGCTTCCACCAGCCCCCTCCAGCCCAGACGGAGTGAGCGGGTCGCGCGTCGTCGGGCGCCGAAACACGCGCGGAGCGACCGTGCGCAGGGCCGGGCGCAGCCCGTCCCGAGTAGGGTCGTGAGCACGTGTTTCGGCGAGCCGACGACTCGCAACCGTGTCGACCCCCAGTCCGCCCGTCCCCGAGTCGGGTCGTGAGCACGTGTCTCGGCGCCCGACGACGCGCCACCGTGCCGAGCTCGCGTCCGCTAGAACTTCACCCCGAAGGCCTTCATCAGCACGAACCCGACGGCCATCGAGACGAGGATGAAGACCAGGATGATGTCGCCCTCGCCGAGCTCGCGCTCGGGGTATCCGCGCGCGAAGCCGGCCACGGAGAGTTCGGCGGAGTAGACCGGAGAGTCGGCGGGAAGCGGGGTTTCCCCCGGGTACAGGTAGCCCCACAGGCTCTTGGTCCGCAGGACCGGAACCTTGCGCGGCTCGCCGCCCACGGCCCAGCCCTTGTCGACCACGGTGCCGCCGACGGCGATACCGAGCACGTGGTCGCCCGCCTGGGTGGCCTTGACGCGCCAGGCGATCTCGCCACCCGGCGTGCGGACCGGCGGACGCGTGATCTCGACGCCCGCGGGGAGCCTGAGCTCGACCGCGGTCGCCGGGAGGTCGGTCACCTCGCGGTCCAGCTTCACGGTCAGCACGGCCTCGGTGCCGACGGCGACCGGGTCGAACGCGTAGTTGGCCTCGAGCTGGGCCAGCATGGCCACCATCGGCGCCATCATCACGGCCACCGGGAGCAGCGTGTTGCTGAGGTAGAGCACGTTCTTCAGCAGGATCTTCACCGTCGACACCACGACGCCGATGATGTCGTCACTGAACAACCGGATCTCGTACAGGTGCACCTTGATCTGGTTCTTGGTGCTCTCGATGGCGCCCTGGAACGAGCAGTACTTGAAGGCCACCATCGCCAGCACGCCGAAGATCGACGACCACACGATGAGCGAGAGCCACACCTGCCACAGGGACGTCCCGCCGAATGGGGCGAGCAGCACGTCGAAGAGGGCGGTCGAGATGGAGTTGAACGCGTTCATGGGGCCCGCGGTCAGCTGATGTAGCCGAGGCCGCGCAGCTTGTTCTTGATGTCCTCGTCGCTCTCGTCGCCTCCGAAGTTGGAGAGCTCCTTCTCGAGGATGTGGGTGATGAACTCCTCGACCGTGGCGTAACCGGCGGTGTCGGACACCCGCTTGAGGCGGGAAACGAGATCCTTGTCCAGTCGGACCTTGGTGGCGCCGAACATCGGTGTCTCCAGCAAGGGTCCCGCGCGGCTCGCACGGGCTCGGAATCGGGGAAGGGTTGGGGGTGGGCCTCAGTATCGGCCCCGGGCCGGGCAAAGCTCAATCCTGGAGCGTGAAGGCCTCGCCGACCATGCCTGCGGCGGCCGGCAGCCCATAGTGATCCAGGATCGTGACGGTCAGGTCGGTCAGGTCGTGGCCCTCGCCGCCGATGCGGCGGTTGGACAGGAGCACACCGGGGACCACGGCCGGATCCATCAGGTGGCTGCCGGTGAAGCCGACCAGCACGTCGCTGATCTGCGTCTCGGTGATGCGCCCCAGGGTCGAATGGTCGGAGCAGCCGTAGTTGGCGTCGTAGCCGAGCACGAGATCGGGCGACTCGGCGACCCGAGCGCCCGTGTAGGCCTGCTCGCGCGTGAAGGTGCGCCGCATGATCCGGCTGCCGTCCTTGGGGTCCTCGTAGGCCAGGAGCTTGGCGGAGATCTCGGCCAGCAGGGCGTCGGCGTCCGCCGGGTCGACGATGCCCTCGCCCTCGCGACCGGCGAGGTTCAGGTACAGCGCGTTGAACCCCAGGCCGTAGGCGCGCGTCTTCGACCAGTCCACGTCGAGCGCGAGGATGCCGGTGTTCTTCGGCGCGGCGTCGCCTTCGGGCGCCTTCATGACCAGGTAGCCTTCGTCGCGCAGCCAGGCGTTGAGCTCGAACTGCCGCATCGAGGGCTGGAAGCCGTGGTCGCTCATCACGATCAACACCACGTCCTCGGGCAGCGCTGCGCGGACCTCGCCGAGCAGCTCGTCCACCGCGCGGTAGTAGCCGGGGATGTCGTGCTTGTGCCTGTCGGCGACGGCGGGATCGAAGGCGGGGTGCCGGGGCGCGCTCGGGTCCTTCGGGTTGTCGTGCCGCCAGAGCATGTGGCACTGCAGATCGATGTCCGACAGGTACACGAAGGTCGTGTCGCCCGGATCGAAGCGGCGCAGGGCCAACTCGAGCATGCGCGCGCCGTCCTCGTGCACCAGGGCGACCTGCTTGACGTAGTCGTCGTCGTCGAAGAGGCCGTCCTTGAGCGCGTTGGTCTCCTCGGGCATGCCCTGCGTGAAGAAGTGACCGAGTTCGGCCTGGAGCATGACCGCGGCATCGTCGTCGGGCGTGGTGATCGGCTGGGCCGGGGCCGAGGCGGTGATGTTCACCGGGCTCGCGTACAGGCGGAACACCGGCCGCGCTTCCTTCAGGTAGAAGCGCACCGCGCCCTCGAGCGGCATCAGCCCGCCGCCCACGGCGTCGAAACTGACCGTGAGCCAGTCGCTCCACTCGCCCTCGGCGAGGATCGCGTCGGCGTCTCCGACCTCGATCCAGACCACGTCGGCCTCGGGATCGAGGTGCGCGATGACGGGCACGGTCAGGTACGGCGTCGGGGAGGGCGGGTGCACCGGGTCGGTGCGCAGGAAGTCGGGCGGGCCGCGCAGGAAGCTCTCGACGGTGTCGGGGGTCCCGTCGAAGTCGGTGTCGTCCACGGTGATGAGCTGCAGGTCGCCCTTGAGGTCGCGGTCGAGGATCGGCTCGTCCGTGAACCAGGTGTAGGTGCCGGCGCTGCCGCGAAGGTCGACGGTGCCCATGCCGGAGAGGGTCAGGGCCTCGCTGGGCGTGGGCGGGTAGTTGCCCGGCATGCGGTAGACCTCGACCTCGACGCCGTGGTCGGTGAGCACGTCCCACCAGGGGATGCCGGTGCGGTTGTTGACCGCTTCCTCGCCGCCCATGGGGATGTAGTACCCGAAGATCTCGAGCGCCGAGATCGGGTCGGCATCGGGCGACGGCGGCGCGAGGGCCGACGAGATCGGCGCGTAGGTGGCCGGGTCCCGGTGGATGAAGTCGTAGACGCCATGGCCACCGGGGTTCATGCCGGTCACGAAGTTGGACCAGGCCACGGGGCTCTGCGGCGGGTTGCTCGTGCCGAGCTGCTGGAAGCCGCCCTCGCTCGCGAGCTGCTTGAAGTGCGGCATCGACCCGTCCGCCATGTAGCGGGTCAGGATCTCCGGGTCCATGCCGTCGATGCCGAGCACGAAGACGCCGGGCGGCGAGGCGCTCGCGGTGACGGCAGCGGGATGGACGGCAGTCGGAGTGACGGCAGTCGGAGTGACGGCCGTGGCGGCGACGTGGGGAGTCGCCACCGTCACGGTCGCGACCTGCGCGTTCGCGAGGGGCAGGGTCAACAGCGCGGTCAGGGCAGCGCTCGACGCCAGGCGGATCACGATCCGTTCTCCTTGCTCGCGGGGACGCCTGCCTTCACGCCCGACGCGGCCGACGTGTTGGTGCCTTCCGGAAAGATGCGTGCGCCCGGTGCCGAACCCGACTGGCTCAGGATGCGCGGGTCGAACGCGCCGGTCACCTCGGCCGTGTCACCGGGCTCGGCGTAGATCGGCTTGCCGACCATGTAGGGCGCCGGCCCGTGGCCGAACAAGCGCATGACGGACGGCGCCATGTCGACGATGTTCGGCTCGGTGCTCGTGATCGGACGGTTGCTGAAGAAGATGCCCGGGACGATGCGCGGATCCACGCAGTGATCGCCGCTCCAGCTGCGCGTGTTGTCCGTGAAGGTCTCCTCGGTCACCGAGCCCGTGGCGCATTCCCAGCTGTTGCGGTAGCCGCCGTCGTAGCCCACGAGCAGGTCCGGCGCGTCGAACCGGTAGGGGCCGTCGAAGAAGTCCTCGGCCGCGAACACGTCCAGGATCGCCTTCTCGCCCGTCTGCGGGTCACGCAGCTCGCGCAGCTTCTCGATCAGTTCGACCTTCAGCGCCTGGTACTGCGGGCCCTCGGTGACGATGCCGCTGCGCTCGCGCCCCTTGCGGTTGATGAACATGCCGGTCAGGCCCAGGCTGAAGGCCTTGGTGCGACTCCAGTCCACGTCCTCGAACCAGTCGCCACCGACGTGCTTGTCGTCCTTGAGCACCAGGTAGCCCTCGTCGCGCAGCCAGCTGTTGAGGTTCACGCCCCGGCGGAAGTTGGTGAAGCCGTGGTCGGACATGACGATCAGGGCGGTGTCCTCGTCCTCGACCACGTCCTCCCAGATCTCGCCCAGCAGCGCGTCCATGCGCTGGTACACCGACGGGATCGCGTCCTTCCACTGCTCGGTGTCCTTGCCCTCGTTGGCCGGGTGGGTCGGGTCCAGGTAGCGGTAGAACATGTGCTGCACGCGGTCGGTGGTGTCGAACACGCAGGTGACCAGGCCCTTCCGGGTCTTCGTCAGCGCGTCCTTGAACATGGCGATGCGCTCGTCACAGATCAGCAGCGCCTGTTCGTAGAAGGCCTTCTCGTCGATGACGCGTTCGTTCAGCGCCCAGGTGTCCTCGGCCAGGCCCAGCGTGGCGAACTTGCCCAGCTTCTTGGCCAGGTACACCGCGTAGGCGCCCGGGTGGCTGATCGGCATCGCCGGGTTCTCCGGGTCGATGTGGATCGGCGTCATGTAGACGTTCACGTCCGGCGACAGCGAGGTCACGTACAGGCGCGCGATGCCGTGCACCTTGATGCCCATGCCCGGCTTGAAGGTGAGCTCCAGCCATTCGCTGTACTCGCCCACCTTCAGCGTCACCGGCTTCTTGATGCCGTCGATCTCGAAACGCGCCGTGCCGGCGGCGTCGTCGATGGTGAGCGTGAACGGGATGGTCATGAACCCGCCGTCCTTCACCATCGAGTTGCCCGGGCCCATGATGCGCGAGCGGATCACGTTGCCCTTGCGGCGCAGCACGGTCTGCTCGCCGCCGGTGAACGCCGCCTGGCCGCTCTCGCTCGTGCGGGTGCTGAAGAACGAGAAGGTGCCCTGGCTGCCCTGCAGGTCCGGCACGCACATGCCCGACAGCAGCAGGCCCTTGAACTTGACCGGCGGGAAGGTGATCGGCACGCGCTGGATGGTCGAGAAGATGTGCTTCTCGCCCAGCAGCTTCCAGAAGGCCTGGCTCTTCTGCAGCAGCTTGATCTTCGGCTTCTCCATCGGGATCACGTACTTCCCGATGTTGAGCACCTTCTTGGCGTTGCCGATGTCCGTGCTGGACAGCATCGGCATGTAGCTGCAGGGGTCGCGCGTGAGGAAGTCGTAGATGTTGTGGCGCGAAGGGTCGACGCCGGTGCTGAAGCTCGACCAGGCCACCGGGCTCATCGACGGGTAGCTCGTGGCCAGCGGGCGGAACACGCCCTTCTCCGCCAGGCGCTTGAAGTTGGGCAGCTTGTCCTCGCGCATGAACTTCTGCGTGAGGCCCGGATCCATGCCGTCGAGGCCCAGGATCACGACGCGTTTCACCTGCGCGTGTTTGTACGGGTTGCCGGTGACGATCAGCCGCCAGATCAGCTTGAGCGGCCAGAGCAGGATCGTGCTGAAGGCCAGGGCGATCGTGCCCACGATGATGAAGGCCGAGCCTGCGAACGCGAAGCCGGCGCCGGGGCCGATGTAGGCGTCCGCCCGGGGGCCCGCGAAGAGCACCCACAGGGCGACGAGAGCGGCGAGGCGGAGGTTGCGGCGCATCACTTCGATCCTCGTCAACGGCGGGACGCGGGGGGCTGGCGGGGAACAGCTCCCGGAGGCCGGCATCATCCCATCGGCCGGCCCCCGGGGTCGAGGTCAGACGAAGTTCAGCGTCTTGAGCTTGGCGAGGATGGCGGTCTCCTCGTCGGCGGACATGTCCTGCTGCGGCGCCGGCGGGACGAGGCCCTTGCTCTCGAGGTGCGCCATGATCGTGTCGAGGCTCTGATCGATCGACTCGGTCTCGGTGTTGACCGTGATCTCGGCGTCCTCGGGGGCCTCGTAGGGGTCGTCGACGCCCGTGAAGCCCGTGATCTCGCCGGCCAGCGCCTTCTTGTACAGGCCCTTGGTGTCACGCTCGGTCAGCGCGTCCAGCGAGCACTCGGTGTAGATCTCGACGAAGTCCTGGTGCAGGTGACGCACCTCGTCGCGGATGTCCTTGTAGGGCGAGATCGCGGCGCAGATGCAGACCGCCCCGTTGCGGGCCAGCAGGTTGGCGACGAAGCCGATGCGGCGGATGTTCGTGTCGCGGTCTTCCTTGCTGAAACCCAGGCCCTTGCTGAGGTTGGTGCGGACCACGTCGCCGTCGAGCATCTCGACGCCGAGGCCGCGCGTGAGCAGCTCGCGCTCGATCTTCTTGGCGAGGGTCGTCTTGCCGGAGCCCGACAGACCGGTGAACCAGATGGTGAAGCCCTTGTTGGCCATCGCTCTCTTCTTCTCTTGTCGTCCGGCAGCCCGCGGGCCGCCGCGTCGTGGGGAATGGGTCTGGTGGGTCGTGGCGATCGGCCCCACACACGCGGTGCGGCGTCCGGTCGTTGGAGGGCGGGCCTACTTGACCCGCCCCTCCATGAAGGGCACCTCCATCACCTTGTCGTGCAGGATCGGGCCGTGTCCGAAGTAGCCGGACTCGCCGAACAGCTCGCCGTGGTCGGCGGTGACGGTGATGTAGGTGTTCTCGGGCACCAGGTCGTACAGCTTGGGGAAGACCTCGGTGTCCAGGTACCGCACGGTGTGGATCTGCATCTCGCGCAGCTTGTCGAGCTTGTCCTGGTCGAAGAACTTCGGCGCGTCGTCGTCCTTGAGCAGCTTGCCGTCCTTGACGTGCTTGTCGAGGTGCTTGAACACACCGTGCACGCCGCTGATGCGGGGCCACTCGCTCGGGTCCTGATCGGGGGTGACGAACGGGTAGTGCGTCTCACCCACGTTGAGCATGTGGAAGGACGGCCGCTCGGTGTCGAAGTGCAGCGTGTCCAGCATCGCGGCCATGTCGTTGTGGCTGTCCATGAGCTGGAACGAGTCGAAGCCGCGGTTCACGCCCGTGGTGGAGTTGAGCACCGGCAGCGACACCCGCGCGTGGGTGGTGTACCCGAGTTCCTCGCGCAGGAAGGACGGCATCCACATCTGTGGCACCAGCTTCGCGAACTCCATGCCGTCGGTGCCGAAGCGGGTGTTGTAGTTGAGGAAGTCGTCCTTGTAGTACTCCGACGCGAACACGTTCTGCGGGCTCTCGTGAGGCAGCAGCCCGCTGAGCAGGTTGTAGTGGCTCGGTGCCGTCCAGGTGGCGTAGCTGTACCGCTTCTCGACCTTCCCGCCCATGATCATCGGGATGTTCCTGGGCTCGGCTGCCAGGAACGAGTCGTACCGACAACTGTCGAGCGTGATGACGATGTAGTTGTTCCTCGCCTTGGGCGTCGCGCGCTTCACGGCCGCGGCGCCGGGCCCCGGACGCGTCGGCGACTGCACGTTGCGCGGGGGGGCCTTGAAGGGCTTGAGCAGGCTGTCGAGAACGCCCATGGAAACAGCTCCGTGCGTGCCGTGAAGCGACCGGGAAGGAAGCGGGTCAGACGGTGGCCTTGCTGGCCATCGCGTCGATCAGGATGTCGGCGACCTCGGGGCGCGTGAACTCGACCGGGGGGCGCTCGCCGTTGGTGAGCATCTCGCGCACCTTGGTGCCGGAGAGGAAGATCTTGTCCTCGGGCTTGGTGGCGGCGGCCGTCTTGTTGGAGGCCATCGCACCGGCGACCTTGTCCCAGAAGGCGTGCTCGAACTTCATCGGCACGATGCCGATCTCCTCGGTCGAGAAGTTCTCGAAGATCTCCTGCGCGTCGTAGGTGCCGTAGTAGGAACCCACGCCGGCGTGGTCGCGGCCGATGATGATGTGCGTGCAGCCGTAGTTCTTGCGGATCAGCGCGTGGAACATGGCCTCGCGCGGGCCGGCGTACCGCATCGCCTGCGGGTACACCGCGAGCACCGTGCGGTCGGCCGGGTAGTACCTGGCCAGCAGGGTCTCGTAGCAGTCCATGCGCACCTTGGCGGGCGTGTCGTCGCTCTTGGTCTCGCCCACCAGCGGGTGGATCATCAGGCCGTCGACGAGCTCGAGCGCGCACTTGGTCAGGTACTCGTGGGCGCGGTGGATCGGGTTGCGTGTCTGGAAGGCGACGATCGTCTCCCAGCCACGGGCCTTGAACAGCACGCGGGTCTCACGCGGCGTGAGACGATGCTCGTTGGCGAAGTCGTAGGTGGGCATGTTCAGCACCCACACCGGGCCGGCCAGGTACTCGTCGCCGATGCTCTTGAGGTACTGCACGCCGGGATGCGCCTCGTCGGTCGTGCCCAGGCAGCCCTGCGCCTCGGAGTCCTTGTCGAAGCTGTACTTCTCCTGCAGGTGCAGGATGCCGAGCAGGTTGTCCGCTGCGTCGACGAGGGCCAGATCGCTGCCCTCCTCGAGCGCGACGCCCTTGTTCGACAGGGTGACCGGCAGGGGCCAGGCCGTGCCGTTGGCCAGGCGGCAGCTCTTCACGACCGAACCGAGGTCGTAGCTGCCCATGAAGCCGTCCAGCGGGCTCAGGGCGCCGATGCCGAGCATCTCGAGGTCGGAGACCTCGCGCGAGTTCAGGGTCAGGCGCGGGGCCTTCTCGGCCTTGGCCAGCAACTCGGTGCGCAGGTCGCCTTCGGCGATGCGGTTTACGAGGCGTCCACCGTGGGCAGCGATCATCTGAGGTTCTCTCCTGGTTTCGTTCGGCTTCGGGAAGCGGGAAGAAGGGGTTGGGTGCGCGACTACAGGTACCCGAGGTTCTCGAGCTTGCGCCGGATCTCGGCGATCTCGTCGTTGGTCACGCTCGGGCGCACATCGGCCTCGGGGTTCGCCTTCTCCAGCGCGCGATCCCCCACGAGGTCCCGGAGCACGAACACGATGAAGTCGGTCGGGGAGCTGAATCCCGAGTCCCCGATGACCTGCTGGATGCGCTCGTAGAGCGGCCGCGGGATCTTCAAGGTGACCTTGTTGTTCATCGCTTCGGACCCACAGGGAGGGGGAAGTCGCGTATATCGGCCACCCTGTCCGGGCAGCTGAAGACGACCTGGGCTCCAATGACACTCCAATCGGAGCGTCGAAAGGAGTGCAGAGAGTACACTGATCGGCGTCCCTGGCAAGCCCTGATGGATCGAATTCCATGCCTCGGATCCCGGGAGAGCCCGAATCCTTGCCCGCAGCCTCGTTCGACCGGAGCTCGGCCGAACCCCACGGATCGAGACTCCGACTGGAGCCTCACCGGCCGGGCCCCGGTATCCTTCCGCCTCTCGTGTCGGGACCGGCCTGCGGTCGATCCCATCCAGAGCGCTTTCCCGCGAACCACACACCCCTCTCTCGAGGAACCCGGACCGATGACCCGCTGCGCCCTCACCTCTCTTCTGCTGCTGGCCGGCCTGGTGTTCACCGGCTGTGGCAGCGCTTCCCTCGACGACCTCAAGACCGAAGCCAAGGCGGCGCTCGCCTCCGGTGACCCTGTCGCCGCGCTGAGCGCGGTCGATGCGGGCCTGACCAAGGCCAGGGTCGAGTCCGCCGACAAGGCCACGCTGTGGTCCTTCGAGGAGCTGCGCCTGCAGGCCCTGGCAAAGGCCGGCAACGCGGAGGAGACGGTCAAGGAGCTCCAGCGGCTGGCGGCTGACTACGGCGCCCAGATCACGCCCGCGCTCTACACCAAGCTGACCAGCTACGCCAAGGAGACCAACCTGCTCGGCGCCATCGACCTGCTCGATGCCGGCGCCAAGCGGTTCACCGACGACAGGGCCGCCTTCGAGCAGCTGGCCGTGGGGCTCGGTGAACTGGCCAAGAAGAAGGCCGCATCGGGTGACACCGCGGCGATGGAGAAGCTCGCGGCCCTCGGCTACCTGTAGCAGCCCGTGCGCGAAGTGCTCTGCAGGCGAGGGCGCCTCGAGAACGCCGGCCGTCCCGTTGCTGGGACACCAGGCGCTCTGGCCGCGCTCGATCGAGGCGCGGCCCGGCACCCCGCCTGGGGCCCGCGCGCAGCGGCCCACGCTTCGAGCGTCGACCAGCGCCGCCGCGAGTGCGAGGCAACGCGCTGGCGCTTCACCGGCTGCTTCTCGGATGACTGCACGCCGGGGCGCGCCGAGGGGATCCGCCGGGCCGACATCTCCCCCGACACCTCCCAGTGAGCGACTGACCGAGCACGCGAGGGTCCTGGCCGGGGTTTGCTAGAACGGGCGCCATGCAGGTCCTCGTGGTGGGCGGCGGAATCCAGGGGCTCGGCTGCGCCGTGGCGCTTGCCGAGGAGGGTCACGTCGTGCAGTTGCTCGAGCGCGAGCGTCCCGGGCAGCGCGCCAGCTGGGTGGCCGCGGGCCTGCTCACGCCGACCAGCCCGTGGAAGTACCCGCCGCCGCTGCTCGAGCTGGCGCTGGCCTCCGAGCGCCTCTACCCGGAGTTCGCGGCCCGCCTGCACGAACACACCGGCATCGACCCGGAACACGACGCGTGCGGGATGCTGTACCCGTCGGGGAGCGCGACGCCGCCCGGCGAGATCGAGCAGGCCATGCGCCTGCGCCGGGCCATGGGCTTCGACCTGGAGCTGCTCGATCGTGACGCTCTCGACGCGTTGCAGCCGGGGCTCGGCCCTGGCATCACGGGCGCGGCCTGGCAGCCGCGTGCCGCGCGCATCCGGCCGCCACGCCTGCTGAAGGCGCTGGTGCGCCGCGCGGGCCAACTCGGAGTCGAGCTGGTCAGCGAGTGCGAGGTCGTCGGCTTCGCGCGGGACCGCGACCGTGTCACCGGGGCGATCACGGCCGGCGGCCAGGTGCTCGGTGCCGACGTCGTGGTGCTCGCCGCCGGGGCGTGGTCGAGACGACTGGCGGCCAGCGCGGCCGTCGACGTCGCCGTGCGCCCGGTGCGCGGGCAGATCCTCCTGCTGGCGGGCGAGCCCGGCGTGCTCGTCCCCGGAGTGATCGACGGCGACGATTATCTCGTCCCGCGCCGCGACGGACGCATTCTCGTGGGCAGCACCATGGAGGACGTGGGCTTCGACGCGACCAACACCGCCGAGGCCCTCGATGCGCTGCGCGCGGCGGCGCGCCGCCTGCTGCCCGCCGCGGCCGGGATGGTCGAGGAGACCGCCTGGGCCGGACTGCGCCCCGGCACCGCCGACCGCATGCCCTACCTCGGCCCCGTCGAGCAGGCCCCGGGGCTGATCCTCGCCTGCGGCCACTTCCGCAACGGGATCCTGCTGGCGCCGATCACGGCGGCCGTCGTCGCCGACCTCGTGGCCGGTCGAGAACCGTCCGTCGACCTCGTGCCCTTCGCCGCGGGGCGCGCGGCCACTCCCGAGAGGGTGTCGTCTTGACCAGCCGAGCAGGGCTCTCCCGCGTGTCCACCCTGCTGCTCCTCTGGCTGGCGTGCCTGGCCTGCCCGGGCTGTGCGAGCGGCGGCGAGGCGGTTCCCGGCGTCGTCGTGCCGGCTGACGAGGACCTGCCGGCGTCGAACGTCTCGCCGCCGTTGCCCGGCACGCGGGCCACCGTGGGTGCCCTGCCGGGCGGCCGGCCGGGCGATCGGATGGTCGAACTCGGCGACGCCGTGTGGGAGCGCAATGGGCGGACCCAGCAGACCGGGGTGGGCGCTGGCCTCGTCTACGAGCAGCGTGGCGTGCACTGGTCCACCGTGTTCAGCATCGATGCGCCGGGAACCTATGCCCTGCGCCTCGACTGGGAACCGGGGCCCGACGGTGTGCTCATGGAGCTGCTGCTCGACGGCAGGCGACTGGGGCTCCCGCGGGACGCCTGGCGACCGACGCAGCGCCGGGTGGTGGCCGAGCTGGGCTCGGCATGGCTCGGCCCGGGCGGGCATCTGCTGGAGTTCGTCTCGCGGGAGGACGGCGCTGGCGCCGTGGCCCGCCCGCGCGCCGTGCAGCTGCTGCGTCTGCCCCGCGACGAGGGTGGCGCCCCCGCGTCGCTGGTCGATGCACGCTGAAGGCGGAGCGCCGCTCTCCGCGCCCACGACTCCTGAACGCCGACGTCGCGCGCTGGCCCTCCTTCCGGACCGTCCGCGTTGGGTGGAGGCGCGCGGCATGCTGCGCGAGGTGGCCTGCGAGGTCGTCGAAGCCGAAGCCGAAGGTCACGGTTTCCTGATCCTGCACCCGGTGGACTCCCTGGTGGTCCTGGTGGGCGAGCCGGGGCTCGGCACCGTGCGAGCCGTGGTGGCGGCGATGTCCGACGCGGCGACGCTGCTGGTCGAGGAGGCTTCGCTGCCGCACGCGCTGAGCGCGCTGCCCGACTGGAAGGCGCAGGCGGCCGTGCTGCACGAGCTGCCGCCCGGGGCCCTGGCCGAGATCGCCGCGGCAGAGACCGCGCACGCCGGCGTCGCGCGAGCCGTCGCGCCTCACGCTGATGGCGTCGCGCCTCCCGCCCGTGGCGCCGCGCCCGTCGTGCGGCTGCTGGCCCCGAGCGACGAGCCGATGCTCCGGGTACTCACGTCGGGTGAGCTGCGCGAGGAGCTCCTGCACCTGCTGCCGACCGCGCCGATCGCGGCCGCGTTTCTCGACCAGCGCGCGGTGGCCTTCTGCAGCGCTCCCTATCGCACCGAGACGCTCTGGGACGTGGCCGTCGACACGCTGGACGGCTTCCGTCGCCGAGGCCTCGCCACCGCGGCGTTCCGGCACCTCGCCGGCAAGCTGGCCGGCGTCGGGCTCGCCCCCGTCTGGGGCGCCGAGGCCGACAACGCGGCCAGCCTCGCGCTCGCCGCCCGCCTGGGTTTCGTGGCCACCGATGCCCTGCAGGTGGTCACCCGCGAGACGTGATCAGCGAGCGTGAGCGCGCGGCGCGGCGTTGGCCACCCGAGTCACAGCGCCGTGATGCTGAACCCGTTGTCGACGTGGATCGTGGCGCCGGTGATGGCCCGCGACATGTCGGAGAGCAGGAACACGGTCACGTCGGCCACCTCGCTGGTCTCGATGTTGCGACGCAGCGGGGCGCGCGCGGCGCAGATGTCGAGCATGGTCGAGAAGCCGCTGATGCCCTGGGCCGCGAGCGTTCGCACCGGGCCCGCCGAGACGGCGTTGACGCGCACGTTGCTCGGCCCGAAGTCGTGGGCCAGGTAGCGCACCGACGCCTCGAGCGCGGCCTTCGCCGGACCCATCACGTTGTAGTGCGGGACCACCTTCTCGGCGCCCATGTACGACATGGTCACGATGCTGCCGCCGTCCGTCATCAGCGGCGTGATGCGCTTGGCCAACCCCGCCAGGCTCCAGGCCGAGATCAGCTGAGCGGTGGTCCAACCCTCACGCGAGGTGTCGCTGAATCGCCCGACCAGCTCCTCGCGGTTGGCGAAGGCGATCGAGTGCACGGCAAAATCGACCTTTCCGCCGAAGTGCTCGCTGATCGCGGCCACGCTCTCGTCCATGGCCTCGTCGGTGTTCACGTCGCAGGGCAGGGCGATGGCCTCGCCGGGCAGACCGTCCGCCAGCTCCGCCACGCCCCTGGCCAGGCGTTCGCCCTGGTAGGTCAGGATCAGACGCGCGCCGTGAGCGGACGCCGCCTTCGCGCAGGCGTAGGCGATGCTCCGCTTGTTCGCGACGCCGAACACGACGCCTGACTTGCCCTCGAGCAACATCTGCTTCTCCGACGGGAACGGGCGGCCGCGGCCGGCTGTCGGCTCGTCCCGAGGTTGACCATTCTTCGAGGGCGCCGAGGCGTTTGCAATCGCGGTCCGGGTCTGAGGCCGGAAGTTGGCCGTCGAAAGGCACTCGGCGACGTCAGTCGGCCGTCGCGGCGGCCCGGATCCACGGCAGCCGCGTGCCCATCGAGACGCCGTGGCGGTCGATCCTGGCGCGGTGGGGGAAGAGCTCCACGCCGGCCGCGGTGACGATCGCCAAGGCCTCGGCCCAGGCCGGGTCGATCTCGTGAGCCGCGTCGAAGGCGTCGCAGTCCGCTCGGGCCACGAAGGGGAGCAGCACCGCGCGATGCCCTCGGGCCACCTCGCCGGCGAGTTCGTGCAGGTGCTTGAGTCCGCGTTCGCTGACCGCGTCGGGGAAGTGCGCCGTGCGCCCCCGACGGAGCGTCACGTTCTTCACCTCGACGTAGCAGGGCGGCAGCAGTCCGGCCGAGTCGGTCAGCAGCACGTCGATGCGGCTCTTCAGGTCGCGGCCGAAGCGCACCTCGGGCGTGGCCACGTCGTACGCGGCAAGCTCGGGGACGCGGCGGCGGCGCAGGGCCTCGAGCACGACCCGGTTGGGCACCTGTGTGTCGACCGAGACCCAGGTGCGACCCGCGGCCACGAGGCGCAGCGTCCAGCGCAACTTGCGATCGGGGTTGGTGGCCGGCGAGACCATCGCCTTCGAGCCGGGCTCGCTGCAGCCGGTCATGCGCCCGGTGTTGGTGCAGTGCGCGATCTCCACGCGCCCGTCCTCGAACTGCACGTCGGCCAGGAAGCGCTTGTAGCGACGCAGCAGCGTGACCGGCACCAGGGGGGGATCGAAGCGCACGCGGGTCCCCGGTCAGTCGTCGGTGATGCTGTCGACCGAGACGGGCACGCCGCCGCAGACCAGCGCGGTGCCGCTCTTCCAGAAGGCGCGCTTCACGAAGCCCAGAGCGCGGGTCGCGTCGGCGGTGGGATCGAAGCGGGCCGAGGTGATCGCACCGGCGGTCTTGCCCTCGCGATCACCCGTGGCGATCAGTTCGGCGCCCGGCGCGAAGGCGTGCTCACCCACGGCGACCAGCTTGACCAGTTTGCGCGCCACCTGGCCCAGGTTGCGGATGCGCGCCACGACCTCCTGGCCCGGGTAGCAGCCCTTCTCGACCGAGACCCAGTCGTCGAGCACCGCTTCCAGGGGGATCACGCCGCCGTCGAGTTCGCTGGCGAACCAGGGCACGCCTTCCTCCAGGCGCACGATGTCGAGGGCCTCGACGGTGACGGCCCGCCCGCCCGCAGCGTGGATGCGCTCCAGGATCGTCGCGACGTCGTCGGCGCGCACGAGCAGGTCCACGCCAGGCTCGCCGGCGAGGACCGACCCGACGACGGCCAGGGCGGCCTCGGAGTGCACGACGTCGGGAGCCTCGGGGTCGGGCGCCGTCTCGGCGTCGACATCGGCGCGCCGCGTCCAGCGCCCCGGCACCGGGAGTCCGGCCTCCTCCAGGCACTCGCCGGTCTTCGGCCCGATCACCGAGATCCACGCGGTGCGGTCGCCGAGGTCGGTCACCACGACGTCGTCGTTGATGATGTACAGGTCGAGCACGCGCAGCAGGCCGGCTCGCGCCGCGAGCGGAACGTCGAGCAGGATCTGGTCCTCCAACACGAGCATGCGCACGTCGGCGCGCAGCTTGCCCTTGCCGTCCATGAGCGTGGCCAGCACGCAGCGACCGACGGGTTCGCCGGCCACCGGGTTGCTGGCGATGCGGTCGAGCCAGGCGAGCCGGTCGCCGCCCGTGACGCGCAGGGCGAGGCGCTGGCCGGGCACGAGGACGCCGCAGTTCTCGCGGAGCGCGGTGAGGTGCTCGACGTCGGCGGTCATGCGGATTCGGAGAACGCGAGGAGGGGGCCGCCGCGCTCGGAGGGGGCGTCAGCGCGGTGACCGGGCTGTTGTGGACACCATACCGATTCGCGCTCGGCCGCCGCAGCAGGCCGCTTGGCGTGCGCGGCTCCCTGGTTTGTCGCGCCGACACCTCGCGTGTCCTGGAACAGATCATCGCCCTCGGACACACGTGGAGCCTGACCAGTGCCCGGTCCCACCTCGACTTCGCAGGAAAGCGGGTCCTCGAGGTCGGCTGTGGACGCTGCTGGCACGCCCCGCTGGTCCTCGGGCTCGGCGCGGCCTCCTACACGGGGATCGAGCCTCACTTCGACGGCTCGACCCGGCAAGTCCCGAACCTCGAGACGGACGCCGGTGTCCACTCGGACGACCGGGCGACCACGGCGGCACCGCTGACGCTCGACGCGTGGTTGGACAGCTACCCGTCTTGCTCGGTCATTCCCCGCGGCATCCTGGACGCGGAGCTCGAGCCGGGCTCGTTCGACATCGCCCTGATGTTCACGGTGACCGAGCACCTACCCCGGCCGGAGGAGGAGTTGGCTCGGCTGGCGGAGTCGATGTGCCCGGGCGGCCGGCTCTACCTGGTCCACGGGAACTACTACTCCTGGAGCGGACACCACCTTCGCCCTCAGCACGTCGGGAGCACTTCGTGATCGATGAGTGGCTTCCCGCTGCGTCCACGCCCGACCGCGGCGGCGACCGGCTCACGGCCGAGATCCTGCAGGGTCTGCCGGGCTTCCACCGGGACGAGCTGCTCACGGAGACCGTGGCCTGCACCGCCACTCGATCCGTCGGCCGAGGACCGCGGTCTCCGCGCGCGAGGCGATTGGACCCCGTGGTCCGGGAGCAGGATGGGCGCATCGTTCGTCTCGACGTGGGGGACTCGAAGCGGGAGCAGGGCTGCTGCCATCTCTACAAGCTGCCGCCCCTGGTGGGCGAGACCTGGGAGGGCTTCTCGCTCTGGGAAGACGGGACTCCGCTCGGGCCGCCTCAGGCTCTCCACGACACCAGTCGCCGAGAAGGAGCCGGCGCGCACTGCATCTGGGATGAGTACCTGTACTTCGCGACGTCCGACAACAGTGATCCGAACCTCAACGGCCGGCGCTACAGCTTGCGTCCCCGGCCACGGCTTCCCTGAAGTCAGGGCTCGAAGAGTCGCTGCGACGCGCCGGCGAGGATGCGCCGCGTGGCGGTCGTCACGGGCACGTCGGGGTCGTCGAGCCGCGTCCAGGCCAGGGGTGCCGCGGGCCGTCCCGCGAGCAGCTCGGCGCGGAAGGCATGCACGGTGATGCGCCAACGCGTGATGCTGTGGCGATGTGTCGGCAGGGGTGCGCCCAGCCTGACTCTCAGGCCATGGGTGGCGTCGAGATGGGTGACGATCGCGGTGGGATCCGGTGCGATGGAACGCGCGCCGGGCTCCGACTCCACCGCCACGCCGGGCAACTCATGGAAGCCTTGGTTGGGCGATTCCTCGCGGCGCGCCAGCAACCAGGCTCCGCCCCGCTCGATGGCGACGGCGAGGCGCGACACGGCGGTCGGCCTCGGTCTCGTCGCGGACTCGGGATAGCGTTCGGGTCGGCCGCCCATGCGCGCGAGACAGCCCGGGGCCAGGGGGCACTCCGCGCAGCGCGGGTGCTTCGGTCTGCAGATCGTCGCGCCGAGCTCCATCACCGCCTGGTTGAAGCTCCCGGGCCGGCGCGTATCCAGCAACGCCGCCGCCGCGGCGCGGACGGCGCGCTTCGTCGGCGCCTTGCGTGGGTCGCCGGGCAGCGCCAACAGTCGGGTCAGGACGCGCTCGACGTTGCCGTCCACGACGGCCACCGGTTCGTCGTGGGCAATCGACGCCACCGCAGCGGCCGTGTACTCGCCGACGCCCGGGAGCCCACGCAGGGACGCGGCGTCGCGCGGCAGCTCGCCGGTCCCCTCGGCCACCACGCAGGCGGCCTGCCTGAGCATGCGCGCGCGGCGGTAGTAGCCGAGGCCGGCCCATTCCCCGAGCAGCTCGTCCAGGTCCGCCGAGGCGAGGCTGGCCGGGTCGGGCCAGCGAGCAAGGAAGCGCTCCCAGTACGGGATCACCGCGGCCACGGTGGTCTGCTGCAGCATGATCTCGCTGACCAGGATCGCCCAGGCGTCGCGCGTACGACGCCAGGGCAGGTCGCGCCGGTTGCGGTCGTACCAGGCCAGCAGCGGGCCGCGCACCGCCCCGAGGTCGGGGGCGCCCGGGCCCGCACCGGCGGATCCCGAAGGGGGCGGCGCGGGGGTGCGGCGGGGCGGCGACGGGGGCATCGAGCCATTCTGCGCCCCGGACCGGGGTCCGCAACCGCCCGGGTGACACGAGCGCCCGGACGCGCCGGTTAGGATGAAGTCGAGAACCACACCTCGGCCGGCCCGCGTCGGCCAGGCACCCGCCGAGAGCCTCGGCGATGCCCCTCCGGAGTCTCCATGGCGCCCACCCGCGCGAAGGTCCTCGCCTGCATCGCCTCGGCCCTGATCGCGACGCCCGCGTCGGCCCTGGACGAGGACGACTACTACCTGTCGATCCCGGCGCTGGGCGGCATCTACCGACTCGACTCCGAGACGCTCACCGTCGAGCCCTTCGCCGTCGGCCTGTCGATCCCGTTCTACGGCGTGTGGGCCACGGACGGTCGGCTGTACATCCCCGATCGCACGCTCGGCGCGGTCTTCGCCATCGAGGCCGACGGCACGATCATCCCCTTCACCGCGGGGGGCTTCGTGAGCACGCCGGTGACCGTGGCCCAGGACCCGCTCTCGGGGAACATCTTCGTCAGCGATCTCTACAACCAGGCCATCGCCAGCGTGGATCCCGACGGGACCCAGCATCTGGTCCACGACGCGGTCACCTCGGGCGGGTTGCTCGACGGCCCCGGCGGCATCGCCTTCGATCTCGACGGCGTGCTCTACGTGAGCAACAACGTCGGCACCAACGTCGTGGCCATCGAGCCCGGCGGCGCGATCAGCCTGGTCACCGACGGTGAGGGTCTGCTGGGTCAGCCCGGCGGGCTCGCGGCCGACGGCGCGGGCAACCTGTTCCTGGCCAACTACGGCAACCACCGCATCGTGCGCATCGACGTGGAGACCGGCGCGACCGAGATCTTCAGCGACGATCCGTACATGTTCAGTCCCAACGACGTGAAGCTGGCGCGCGACGGCTCACTGCTGGTGACCGTCAAGAACTCGTCGGTGCTGCGCTTCGACGCGCTGGGGCAGATGACGATCGTGCACGCCGACCCGGGTCTCGGAGAGATCGACGGCGTCGCCGTGCCCCAGGACCATCCGCCCTGCGACGGCCGCTTCATCCCCTACGGCACCGGCACGCCCGGCAGCGGCGGCTTCGTGCCCAGCCTGCGCGGCGTCTTCTCGCCCTGTCCCGGCGCGGCGGCGGCCCTCGACGTGCGCGGCATGCTCGGGGGAGCGGCGGGTTCGCTCTTCTGGGGCCTCGGCGCCGCTGCGGTGCCTTTCAAGCAGGGCACCCTGCTCGTCGATCCGGGCCTGCCCTTCGGCCTGATCGGGCTGGTGTACCCGGGAGTCGGAGCCGGCGGTGGCGACTTCATGCTGCCCTTCGTGTTCCCCGAGGATCCGGGCCTGACCGGCCTGAGCCTGTTCCTGCAGGCCATGGCCAGCGACCCGGGCGCGCCTGGGAACGTCTCCATGTCGAACGGTCTCGAGGAGCGCATCGGCTCCTGACGAGCCGGTGGACCACACGACGCGCTCTTGTGGCGCCGAGCGCGCGGCGATATGACCTTGCCTCCCGCTCCCCCCACCGGAGGCCGCCGTCATGGACTGGTTCCTGATCGGTCTTGCCCTGATCGTCGCCGTGCTCGCCTGGCGACGTGCCTCGGCCCTTTCCGACCGCCTCGACGACCTGATGCGCGAGACCAGCTCGCGCGGCGCGGACTCGGAGGAGATCAAGGCGGACCTGGCGATGCACGGTCGATTCCTGGAACGCCTCGCGGCCGGGCACGACCTCGACGCGATCCAGGTGCGCGAGAAGCGCCTGTACCGCAACGTGGGCACCGACGCCCTCGCCAAGCGCCTGGAGGACGGTGCCGCCCTGGCCGTCATCGACGTGCGCACCGACCAGGAGTGGAAGGGCGGCCACATCGACGGCGCGTTGCACATCCCCGTGGATGGGCTCGAGTCGGGCCTGCACGCGGTGCCGCGCGATGGCCGCGAGCTCTACGCCATCTGCGCCGGTGGTGGGCGCAGCAGCTCCGCCGCCGACTTCCTGGCCAAGCGTGGCTTCCTGAACGTGCACAACGTCGAGGGCGGCATGAACAGCTGGCGTGGTGCGACGGTGCAGGACTGATCCGGTGGCAACGGCGCGCGATCCGATCGGCGAGGTGCGGCAGGCTCTCGTCGCCGCCGGACTGAGCCCGGTCAGGCGCGTGCGCCCGCCCGCGGCCCGGACGCTCTCGGCGAGCGACCGCAAGCCCGCGGCGCTGGCCGCTCGCATCGACCACACGGTGCTGAAGGCCGACGCGACGCGCGCGTCCATCACGAAGCTCTGCGCCGAGGCCAACGCGCACCGGTTCGCCTCGGTCTGCATCAACCCGGTCTGGGTCGAGCACGCGGCGCGGCTGGTGGACGGCGTGGACGTGTGCACGGTGATCGGTTTCCCGCTGGGCGCGTCGTCGCCGGCGGCCAAGGCCCGCGAGGCGCGGCAGGCGGTGCGCGACGGGGCGACCGAGCTGGACATGGTGCTGCAGGTGGGCGCGCTGCGCGAGGCGGTGCCCGACCGCGCCGGCCAGCCGATGGACGGCGAGCTCGCACGACTCGTGCTCGACGACATGCGCGGTGTGGTCGACGCTTCGGGCGGGAAGCTGGTCAAGGTGATCCTGGAGACCTGCCTGCTCTCGCGGCGCCAGAAGATCGCGGCCTGCGTGCTGGCGGTCACGGCCGGCGTCGACTTCGTGAAGACCTCCACGGGCTTCTCGACCGGCGGGGCCACGACGGCCGACGTCAGGCTCATGCGGCAGGTGGTCGGCTCAGGTGTCGGGGTCAAGGCCTCGGGGGGGATCCGCGACCGCCGTGACGCCCTGGCCATGATCCGGGCCGGCGCCGACCGGCTGGGTTGCTCGTCCTCCCTGGCGATCATCGCCGCGGGCTGAACCCGCGTCGCGGTGCTCGGGGTCGTGGGCGCAGGTCGCCGACGTGATCGCGCTTGAGGCGCTGGGCGTGTCGCGATCTCCGCGACGCGCGCGGCCGCGAAACGTCTCACGGGACGCATCCTGTCGAGCGCACCGCGACAGACGCGCATCGATTCGAAGGGTTGCGTTAGGAATCCCCCCGATGCGCGTCAGGGCGCCGCCGACGGAGAGGTGCTCACCGCGCGCGGGCGATCGGCGCGGCGCACATTGGATCGCGAGCCTGGGGAGGGTCGCGAGGTCAGGGGTCCGACTCTGTCTGCGCGGTGGATGCACGTTCCCTCTCATCCCAGGGCGACCCCTCCATGACCCTCCTCGACACCTCCCCGCCGATCGCCGAGCGATCGCAGCCCGACCCGCGCAGCTCCGGCGGCGATCGCATGGACGTGATCCTCGTCGATGACGACCACCGCACCTCACGCATCGCCGCCGACATCCTCGAGGAGGATGGCGTCTGCGTGCACGCGTACAGCACGGCGGCCCCGGCTCTGGAGCGCGCCCGGGACGGCGGTACCGATCTGGTCATCGTCGATCTCGAGCTGCCGGACATGACCGGCTTCGAGGTCACGCGGCAGCTCCGCGAGGACGACAACACCTGTCACCTGCCCGTGCTCGTCGTGTCCGGGCATCGCGATCCGCGCAGCCGTACGGCGGCCTATGCCGCGGGCGCGGATTGCTTCCTGGGCAAGCCCTTCACCGTCGATGAGCTGCGCGCCATCGTCTGGTCCCTCGGCCATCGCGGGCGCCTGTTGAAGGACGTCGAGGGCGGCGAGGCGGTGCTCTACGCGCTGGCCGAGATCGTGGACCTGCGCTGCCTCGACGCGCGCGGCCACATGGAACGCAGCGCGCGGCTGGCCGGCGGCTTCGGTCGCCTGCTGGGCCTCTCTGCCGTGGACGTGCGCGCGCTCGAGCGTGGCGGCTACCTGCACGACATCGGCAAGGTCGGCATCCCCTTCGAGGTGTTGCACAAGGAGGGACCGCTCACGCCGCCCGAGCGCAAGATCATGGAACAGCATCCGCTGCTCGGCGCCCGCATCTGCGAGCACCTGCTGACCCTGCGCCCCGTGCTGCCGATCATCCGCCACCATCACGAGCGCTACGACGGCAGCGGCTACCCGCACGGCCTCGCGGGCGAGGCCATCCCCAGGCTGGCGCGCGTGTTCCAGGTGGTGGACGTCTACGAAGCCCTGATCAGTCGACGCTGCTACAAGCAACCCATGTCCGGTGAAGCGGCGCTGGAGATCCTGCGCAACGAGGCACGTCGGGGTTGGTGGGATCCCGACCTCGTGCAGCTCTTCACGGACGCGGTGGAACGCGGCCTGATGGCCTGATGGCCAAGGGGCCTGATGGGCGTGTGGCCCGGTGGCGCTGGCCCGGTCTCCCGCGTCACTGCACGACGACCGACAGCGGCAGGCTCACGTCGCACTTGTTGCCGCCCTTCTCCTGCAGGGTCTGCATCTGCAGCGTCACGCCGATGAGCGCGCCGGCGAAGTCGGGGAACGGCAGGTCGAGCGCGAACTCGCCGTCGGCATCGAACGCGAAGGTCCAGATCTGCAACTCCCCGAAGAGCCAGTACGGCCCGAACTTCGTGGTCACCGGCGAGGCCAGCAGGCCCGACGAGGGCGGATTCTCCACGGCCAGGAAGAACGCATGCGACTTCGTCGGGACGCCGTGGGCGCGGTACTGCAGCAGTCCGCTCTCCGCGACGACGCCGGCGATGTGGAACACGTGGCAGGTCCCGAGCACCAGGTACACCTCTCCGGACGAGGCCCCCGACGGTGAGGCGGACAGGGCCGCCACGAGCATGTCCGGCAGTCCGTCACCGTTCACGTCGCCGGCCATGGCCACGTCGCCGCCGGCGCGGTCGTTGCCGGTGATGCCGTTGAGCACGTAGCCGTTGCTGCTCAGGTTGTCCAAGGAGAGGCTGGCGGGAAGCGCCGGGCCGCCGTAGACGACGTAGATCTCGCCGCTCTGGCCGCCGTTCGGATCGGCATTGTGCGCCCCGATGATCACGTCGTCGTAGTCGTCGCCGTTGACGTCCATGCCGCCGCCGACGCCGCTGCCGGCGCCGTCCTGGGCGTCCACGCCGAGCAGCTTGGTGGCGTGGGCCCCCGGTGACGCGGTGTCGATCACGGCGGGCAGCGCACTGTCGCCGTAGATGATGTACGCGCGGCCGGTGTTCAGCGGCGGGCCGCCGCCGGCCCCCGGGTCGTAGCTGGGCGAACCCAGGATCAGGTCGTCGAAGCCGTCCCCGTCCACGTCACCGGCGCCGGACAGCGAATCGGCCAGGAACGCGCCGGGCTTCTCGCCCTGGATCATGATCGACTCGGCGGTCGTGGCCGTGGCCAGGTCCAGGGTGTCGCCATGACTGTCCCCGCCGAAGATGACGTGGGCCTGGCCGGCGTTGACCTTGCCGGCCGGGTCCGCCTCCGAGGCGCTCACCACGAAGTCGCCGAAACCGTCGCCGTCCATGTCGCCCACGTGCGCGGCGCGCTGGCCGAAGCGGCCTCCGCCGGCCGCGGCGGAGATCACCACGCCGAGGTTGCTGAGCGTGTCGAGGTCGTCGAGCGCGAAGGTGTTGCCGAAGGTGTCGCTGCCGTACACGACGTAGGCGCGGCCCTCGGTGACGTTGAAGCTCGGCGCGCCGATGAGGATGTCACTGAAGGCATCGCCGTTGAAGTCGCCGCCCGCCACGCCGAACCCGGCCTTCTCGCCCGTGCCGGGGCCGCCGTTGTTGGCGCCGCGGAACACCACGCCGCCGCTTCCCAGGCTGGCCAGGTCCAGGGTGGCCGGGAGCGTCGTGGAACCGTAGATCAGGTAGGCCACGCCTTCGGACAGCTGGACGAGTTCCGCGTTGGGCGCCCCGATCAGGAAGTCATCGATGCCGTCGTTGTTCACGTCGCCCGCGGCACACGCCGACAGGCCGGTCTGCGGCCCCCCGGTGAAGAAGTCACCCAGTGCCTCGTCGCCCTCGATGAGCACATCGGCTGCGGCGAGGGAGAGATCGTCGATGTCGGCGCTGCCGTACACCAGGTAGGCGCGGCCGGTGTCGTCGACGGAGGCGCCATCGTGCTTCCAGCTCGTGACCAGCACGTCGTCGAAGCCGTCGTCATTGACGTCGCCGACACCGGCAACCACCGCGCCGGCCTCGTCTCCCGCGATGTGCCCGGACGCCGTCGTGCCGTGGTTGCGCAGGAAGGCGAGCTCCACTTCGCGGTTGTCCGCGGTGGCCGTGGGCGCGACCAGGGCGACGAAGAGCGCCGCCGCGCAAGCGGGGCGAAGGGTGAGCGAACGCATGGTGGACTCCAGGACTCGGGACGAGGATGCACGCGCCGCTGTCGTGCGGGCTCCTGCAGATGCGTTCGCCAGGTGTCGGTCAGTCGAGGGCCACGCCGCCCCGCTCGCAGGGGTGCGCATAGCGGCGATCCTAGTGTCCGAAGAGGCCCATCTCGATGCTCGTGGATATGACTTTGTCCACAATCCCTGCACAGTCGGGTGCGGCGCTCGAAGGCGTCTCGACGCGCGAAGCGGGCCGCCCCTCCGCATCCTCCCGAGACTCTCCACATGCGCATGACGGGTGCGGCGATGTTCCACGGGCCGAGGTTTCTCGGATCCGTACTCAGCCGGAGGACAACAACGGGCGGCGCGGCCACGACAGGCGCTAACATCCGGCGCCAGCGGCCACACACGGTTCACGAGGTCTCCGCCCGATGGTCAGCATCACCTTCGCGAGCTCCGGCGGCCTGCTGCTCGGCCGTTACGACGCCCCCGAGGGTCCGGCTCCCGCGGCCGGGCCCGTGGCGGCCGTGGTCTGCCACCCGCACCCGCTGCACGGCGGCACCCTGGACAACAAGGTGGTCCACGCCACGGCGGCTGTGCTGCGCGAGCGTGGACTGGCGGTCCTGCGCTTCGACTTCCGCGGCGCCGGCGGCAGCGAGGGTGTGCACGACGGCGGTGCCGGTGAGTGCGACGATCTGCGCGCGGCGATCGCGGAGCTGGCCGGGCGCGCCGAGGCCGACGGCCGACCGCTCGGCCGGGGCGCCCTGCTGCTAGCCGGTTTCTCCTTCGGATCCTGGATCGCGTCGCGCCTCGCTGTCGAGGACGACCGGGTCGGGGCCGTGCTGGTCATCGCGCCACCGGTGAACCACTACGACTACGGCGACCTCGCGGCCGAGGCGACCCGGCCACTCGCGGTCATCTACGCCCACGACGACGAAGTCGTGCCCGCCGCCGCGGTCGAGGCCTGGCTCGCGACCTGCGCGGGCCGGCCCTTCAGCGTGCCCGTCGTCGGGTCGGGTCACCTCTTCCACGGCAAGCTCGGTCCGTTGCGCGACGGCGTGAGCGCCTTCGCCGACGTCCTGGCCGCGGGGCCCGACGCCGGCCGAGGCTGACGCCGCATCCGAACGGCCCCGTGATCGCGAGCGCGTCGGGGGTACACTCCGCCCATGTTCCTCGACCGATGGCGCGCACAGCGGGGCCTGCTGACCCGCTCACCTCCCAGCACGATCACCGATCCGCCCCCCGCGCGGCTCCAGGAGGTCGTCGAGGCCCTCAAACCCCTGCTCGGCGCGGACGAGTCCCTGGGCGACCCGACCTGGCATCACCGCTGGGACGGGGCGCTCCAACTCGTGGGTCTCGACGCGACCTCGCGCTCGGTCAGCGACGTGCGCCAGCGTCTGGTGCGCCTCGTCCACGAGTGCGATCTCGGTCACATGTCACGCCTCCGTCGACGCATCCTGGCCGTGGTCCTGTGTCGACCCGAGGGCGGTGACCTGCGCAGCTGGCACGCCGGTCTCGAGGATGATCAGGGCGAGGTCGGTCCGTCCGTCTGGCGCGCGGCGCGCCGACGCATCGGCGTGCTGGCCCTCGACGAGCACGGGAACGCGCAGCTGTTCGGCGGTGACCGCGCGATCGAGAAGGCGGTGCAGTCCTGGCTCGAGACCGCGCGCGACGCGGGCGCCTCGACCGACTGAGACTCACTGTTGCTTGCGCAGGTGCCGGGCGCGCTCCCAGTCGGCCTGCTCCTCGTCGGTCTTCGGCACGAACTCGGCCACCACGCCCACGAGCGGGCGCAGGTCGGTGTCGACAGCGACCATCGTGAAGAAGCCACGCGTGGCGAGCACGCACTGGTCGGCCAGCGGGCCCTCGGTGTAGAGATCGACGCGCACTCCCAGGGATGACCGCCCGGTGTAGACCACCTTGGAGATGAGCTCGATGATCGCGCCCTGCGGGATCGGGACGTCGAAGTCGACGCGATCGCTGCTGGCCGTCACGACGTGGTGGTGGCAGTAGCGCGTGGCGGCGACACCGGCCGCCTTGTCCATGAGCTGGAGCGCGCGCCCGCCGAACATCTTCCCGTAGGGATTGGTGTCCTCGGGGAACACGATCTCGCAGATGTGCGTGGAACCGGTGTAGGGGCCGGCGGCGGACTCGGGATCGCTGCAGCGGGGGGGAACCATGGCGGCGATGGTACAATCGCGGCATGCACGCGAAAGCCTGCGTCATCCTGTTCCTCGCCCTGTTGGCGGGCTCCGGCGCGTCGGCCTCCTGGGGTCCGGGCGCGGGTCCGGCTGCCCCGCGTGACGAGCCTCCGGATGCCGAGGCCGCGGGCGACGAGGCCGCGGGCGACGAGGACGAGGACGAGACCGGCCGAGGCGGGGGCTCCGACGAGCCCGGGCTGGACCTCTCCGACCCGCGCCACGTGCGCGCCGTGTACCTCGACCTGCTCGGCAGGACGCCGGACCGCGACGAGGTCGAGCTGGCGTCCGGGAGCCGCCCGGACGTGCTCTTGCGCAGGCTGGTCGGCGGGGCTGACTTCTGGGACCAGTGGTACGAGGAAGAGCTGTACTACTTCCTGCTCGTCGACAACGCGCGCCCGGAACGACCCGCGTCGGGACAGTCGCTGCCGTCGCTGCTCGCCGCGGGCGCGATGAGCATGCCCGACGCCGTGCGCTTCATCGCCACCAGCCAGGCCTTCCATCGCGCCAACCCCGGCAACGACACCTTCGTCAGCGTGGTGCTCGAGCAGTTCCTGGGCATCACCGTGCAGCGCGACAAGGCGATGCTCGAGGCGGGCAAGAAGATGTACGACGGCCGCTCCGCGAGCCTGTTCTCGCAGCGTGGTGACAGCCAGGCCGACGTGGTGCGCATCGTCACTTCGCAGGACGGCTTCCACGACTTCATCATGCTGCGGCAGTACCAGCGGTTCCTGGGCGAGGCGCCGCCGCGCGACCTGCTGGCGGAGCTGGGACGCCGCCTCCGCGAGGAGCCGGGCAGCTACGAGGTGATGGTCAAGGAGTGGTTGCTCTCGCCCCGCTACGCCGAGCGCGTGGCGACCCTGCGCACCAAGAACGACCGCCAGTTCATCCGCGGGCTGTTCATGGACCTGACCGGGCGCCTGCCGCCGCCGGTCACGCTCCAGCGCCTGCGCACGGCTATGGCCGCCCTCGCGGACGCCGGGCCGCTGCGGTCGGTCATCGCCCGCGTGCTGCTCGACGGCGAACTCGACCGGCTTCCGGAGAGGGATGAGATCGAGGACGTCGAGGAGTGGATCGAGGAGACGTTCCTGCGCTTCCTCGGTCGCCCGCCGTCGGCCGAGGAGCTTCAGGACTTCGCCTTGATCTGGCGGCAGGAGGACGCCGGGCCCGCCACGGTGGTGGCCGCCCTGGTCACCCACTGGGAGTACCAGCACTACTGATGGGCAAGACCCGTGACACGGCGGATCGCCCTCAGCGGGTACGCTGGAGTCCACGAGTGGTCTCCCCGGGAGGACCCAGGCATGACCCCACACCGATCCACCCTCGGCCGGCGTGACCTGCTGCGCGGCGGCGCGGCGCTGTTCGCCACCGCGGCGTTGCCCGGCGCGGCCTTCGGTCTGCCGGAGAGCTTCCTCTCGCGTCCGGTCGCGGTGCCCTTCCTGCCCGGGGCTCCGGCCACGAAGCGCGTCGTGCTGGTCGTCTTCGGCGGGGGTGTCCGCGCGCGCGAGATGCTGGGCAGCGGCAACACGCCCAACCTCGACCGCATCGCGGAGGAGGGCGTCGTCTTCAACAACACCTACGCACGCAACAACGGGCACTACGGCTCGGCGACGAACATCTTCACCGGCCGCTTCGAGAGCTACGGCATCCGCGAGAACGCGCGCAGCGCGGACCCGACGCTGTTCGAGTACATCCGCCGCGACGCCGACCTGCCGTCCACCGAGGTCTGGTTGTCCACCGCCGGCTCGGACCAGGAGACGAACTACGCCTACTCGGCGCATGGCGACTACGGCTACCGCTTCGGCGCGAACCTGATCGGCGGTGAGGGCATCTTCAACGCCGAGTTCCGCGAGGTCATCGCCGGCTCGCAGGACCGTCTCCCGCGGCGCGAGCCGGACGAGGAGGCTGCGCTGCAGCGCTTGCGCGGCGCGATCAAGACGCCGCTCGGCGTGGCCGGCACCGGGCAGATCAACGACCCCGAGGCCACGGCGCGCATCGAGAGCTACATCCTCGACGAGTTGCAGGGCGGGACCACGGGCATCACCGGCATCGGCGCCAACGACGCCAAGTCGTTGCGCGTGGCGCGCAACCTGATGGCGATCTTCAAGCCGCGCCTGCTCGGCGTGACGCTGCGCAACGCGGACATCGCCCACGGCAGCTTCAACGACTACGTGACCGTCATCCGGCGCAACGACGAGGAGGTCGGCCGTCTGTTCGCCGCCATCCGCGGCGATGCCGAGCTGGCCGACAGCACGGCGGTCTTCGTGCTGCCCGAGTTCGGGCGCGACCGCGATCTCAACACGCGCCGCGGTCTCGACCACGGCGACGGGAGCGACGACCTGCACAAGGTGCAGACCGTCGCCTGGGGGCCGGACTTCCGCAGCGGCAAGGTGGTCACCAAGGAGGTCCAGTCGATCGACGTGTGCCCGACCATCGCGGACATGTTCGGTGTGCGCCCGTCCATGGCGCGCGGCGGCAAGCTGCCCAACCTGTTCGCCTGAGGCGCGAAGTGCGCGGAGTGCTGCTCGCCGCGATCGTGACGCTCGGGGCGGGTGGTTCCGTCGTGGCGCAGGGCATGGGCGAGGGGATCGACTCCGGCTGCCTCTCGTGCCACGGCGGGATCGAGGAGATGCACCCCTGGTTGCCGCTCTCGTGCACCGACTGCCACGGCGGTGCGGGCGACGAGACGGTGCAGGCGCGCGCCCACGTCGCGCCCGCGGTCGGTTGGCCCGCCGACGAGCGGGTCATGCACGAGAACTTCGACCCGAAGGCCGTGCGCTTCCGCAATCCCGGCGACCTGCGCATCCTCGACCAGACCTGTGGGCGCTGCCACGCCGACCTGGTCGATCATCTCGCGCTGTCGCTGCACGGCACGACGGCCGGACATCTCAACGACGGGCTCTACGAGAACGGCATCCTCGAGCGGCGCGCCTCGCGCTACGGCATCTTCCCCGTGGTGAACCCGTCGCCCGGCCCGCACGAACTCGACGAGCTGATCTCCATCGACCGGCTCCGCGGCGCCCGTCGGGATCGAGACCTCGGCGATCACTTCAGCGACCTGCCGCGCAAGGCCTGCATGCAGTGCCACCTGTACAGCGACGGCTTCGCCGTGCGCGGGCGGCTGGGCATGGACGGCCTGTATCGTGGCTCGGGCTGCGCCGCCTGCCACGTGACCTACGCCGAGAACGGCAAGTCGCAGAGTTCCGACCCGGTGTCCGATCGCTTCGAGCCGGGCCACCCGGTGCGGCACGAGATGACCAGCGTGCCCCCGGTCGAGACCTGCGCGACCTGCCACGTCGGCGACGCGTCCATCGGCAACGGCTTTCGCGGCCTGGCCCAGCTGTATCCGAGCCAACCGGCCGGGCCCGACATCCCCGGCACGACCAACCGGCTGCTGGCCCAGCAGTTCTTCGTCTCCGATCCGCTGCTCACGCCGCCGGACATCCACCACGCCGCGGGCATGCACTGCATCGACTGCCACACCCGGGCCGACATCATGGGCGACGGCAACCTGTATGGCGCGATGGAGCACGGCGTCGAGATCGAGTGCGTCGATTGCCACGGCACGCTCGGCGCGCGCAGCGACCTGTTGACCTCGCGCGGCGGCGACCTGCCGCAGCTCGAGCAGCTCGGGGACCTGGTCGTGTTGCGCGGCAAGGTCGACGGCAAGGTGCGCCGCGTCAAGCAGGTCATGGACGTGGTCGATCCCGAGAGCCCCGACTACAACGAGCGCGCCGCGCTGGCCATGACCCACGAGCACGACGGGCTGGAGTGCTACGCCTGCCACTCGGGCTGGAACACGAACTTCTTCGGTTTCCACTTCGATCGCAACGAGGCCTTCAGCCAGCTCGACCTGATCCGCGGCTCGCGTACCGAGGGTCGCGTGAGCACGCAGGAGCGCGTCTTCGCCACGCTGCGACAATTCGTGCTGGGCGTGAATCCGGAGGGCATGGTGGCGCCCTACATGGTGGGCTTCTCGACCATGGGGACCGTGCGCGGGCCCGACGGCGAGCCCCTGCCGGGTCTGGACCAGGCCTTGCCCGAGACCGCGGCGGGCCTGTCCGGCATGACCATGGTCCACCATCAGACGCACACGACGCAGCCGGCCGCGCGCTCGTGCATCGAGTGCCACCGCAGCCCGGCCACCTGGGGGCTCGGCACCGGCGACGCGAACAGCAGCAGCTTCACCCTGGCCCGGGGGATGATCTACGTGGTCGGGGAGAGCGGGCTGGAGCTGATCCTGCTCGATCGCGAGAACCCGGCCAACAGCACCTACGTGTCGCGTTTGCCGCTGGGCGGCGCACGCAAGGTGGTCGTGGACAGCGATCCGGTCAGTGGGCGTGCCGGCACGGCCTTCGTGGTGATCGAGGGCGCCGGGGTCGCGTTGGTCGACGTGCGTAACCCCGCGTTCCCCGCCGTGCGCGCGTTCGTCGCCGCCGGCGACGCGCGCAACGTGGCCCTGGCCGGGGATCTGCTGGTGATCGCCAACGGGCGCTTCGGCCTGCGCGTGGTCGACGTGGGCGATCGCGACCAGCCCGAACTCGTCTCGGATCTCACCACGCGCGAGGCGCGTGGGCTCTCGCTGCAGTGGCCGCGGGCGCTGGTGGCCGACGGGCCGGGCGGGCTCGTCATCGCCGATCTCTCCGTGCCGCGGCGGCCGCGCATCGTCGGGCAGGTGGACCTCGGGCCGGTGGACACGACCGGCGCGGCCGACGCCGAGGCCGTGGCGGCGACGTTCCAGTACGGGCGCCCGCGCGGACACCACGAGCGGACCGAGGCGCGCATGATCGCGGTGGTCGCCAACGGCGGGTTCGGGGCGATGCTCGTGGACGTCACCGAACCCAGCGACGCGAAGCTGTTCTCGAGGCGCCCCGACCGTCCCTACGGCGGCGGGACCCGCGCCGTCGACGTGGCGGTCACCAGCCGCTTCGACCTCGGTGACACCTCCGGGTTGCAACCCACGGTGGAACGCGACGTGGCCTACGTGCTGCTCTCCCAGCCCGATCGCTTCCGCGGTTCCACGCTCGTGTTGGACGTGACCGATCCGTCCAACCCGGCGCAGCTCGACCGCGTGAACGTCAACGGCAACGCGCCCTTCGGCGCGGCGCTGGTGCGCTCGTTCAATCCGCCGCAGCTCGTCTCGCGCTTCGTCCTGGCCACCGACAACGGCCTGCTGTTCCAGGACGTGACGCTCTCGGAGGACGCCACCAACGGTGAGCTGCTCGGGGCGCTGGCGGGGTCCTTCGACCTGGCCGCCGAGGCCTTCGCCTTCGACCGCATGCTGGACGAGACCGGACGCCAGCTGAAGGACATCAGCCACGAGGACGCGCGCTACCTGTCCACCGCCGAGATCCACGCCGTGCTCTCGGTCCCCGGCGACGTGATCGGCACGCTGCAACCCGGCGGCCTGCGCCGCGCGGACCTGGCCCAGCGCTACGACGGTCAGGTGCTCGACGGCGGCGAGGTCAGCCGCGGCCGCTCGGACGCCGACGAGTTCGAGCGCACCGAACGGCTGCTGGCCGGCTATCGGCTCTCCCCCCAGGAGGACATGGCGCGCCTGGTGCGCCACGTCGATCCGCGCGACTTCGACAAGAACAACGACCGCGCGCTGAGCCGCGGAGAACTCGAGCGCCTGCTGTTCACCGCCCTGGACGGCAACGCCGACGGACGCCTCGACCTGCTGGAGTGGCCGCGTCATCCCGGCGCGGACCCCGGGCAGCTCGACCGCAACGGCGACGGGGCGGTGATGACCCACGAGATGGACGTGGGCGCGGACGTGCTGCGGTTCTACGACGTGGATGGTGACGGGCGCGCGCGCTTCGACGAGTGGCCCTGGGAGGTGCCCGTCGGCAATCCGCTGCCGACGCTGCTCTACACCGACCTGGAGACCATCCTGGATCTGCGCGACGACCCGGCCTTCCAGCGTCGCCGGCCCGAGATCACGGCGGTGCTGAGTTCGCGACGCGACAACGACGAGGCCGTGGACCTCGGCTACCTGATGGGGCTGCTGGCGGCGGCCCGCGCCAATCCGATCCGGGACATGGCCGGCGAACTCTCGCCCGGCGGCTTCCTGGAGCGCTGGGACCTGGACGCCGACGGGGCCGTCGAGCCCTGGGAGTGGCAGCCCTACCCGCGCCTCGCGGACCGTTGCGATCTCGACGGAAACGGTCGGATCGACCTCGATGACCGGCCCGATCGGGACTGACCGCGGGACTGACCGCGGGACTGACCGCGGGGCTGTCGGGGGCGCCGCGGCGCGTGGATGAAGAGGGGGGCGCTGAGGTATAAGGAGGGGCCCAATCCGGGGTGGCAAAGTGCCTTCCCCGGCCCCTCGGGCCCGCTTTTGGGCCTCCCCGCCCCCTCGGTCCGCAGGAGCGCCCGTCGTGCTCGATTCCGATGCCCCGCACCCCGATGTGGCCCTCGGCGAGCGGTCCTCGGTCGCGGTGCGTCGGACCCGGGCAGGGCCCCTGGGACCCAAGCCCGACTGGCTGAAGATCCGACCGCCGGGGGGCCAGGCCTACGTGCGCATCAAGGCCGAGCTGCGCGCCCGCGGGCTGCACACGGTCTGCGAGGAGGCGCGCTGCCCGAACGTCGAGGAGTGCTGGGGCGGGGGGACCGCCACGCTCATGCTGATGGGCGACACCTGCACCCGCGCCTGCTCCTTCTGCGCGGTGAAGACCGGCCGCGCACCCGCCGCGCTGGACGCGACCGAGCCGGCCAAGTCCGCCGAGCAGGTCGAACTGATGGGCCTCGACTACGTGGTGCTGACCTCGGTGGATCGCGACGACCTGCCCGACGGCGGCGCCTCGCACTTCGCCGACACCGTGGCTGCCGTGCGCGAGCGCAACCCGCACACCCTGGTCGAGGTGCTGATCCCCGATTTCGGCGGCGCCGAGGGTCCGCTGGCCGCACTGGTGGCCTCGCGGCCCGACGTCATCGCGCAGAACCTCGAGACGGTGGAGCGGCTGACCCATCCGGTGCGCGATCCGCGCGCCGGCTACCGCACTACCCTGGACCTGCTGGCGCGGGTCAAGCACCTCGATGCCGGCATGCTCACCAAGTCCTCGATCATGCTGGGGCTGGGCGAGTCCGCCGACGAGATCCGGGCCGCGATGACCGACCTGCGGGCCGCCGGGGTCGACTTCCTCACCTTCGGCCAGTACCTGGCGCCGACGCGGCGCCATCACCCCGTGGTCCGCTACGTGACCCCGGAGGAGTTCGACCGCTGGCGCGTCGAGGGCGAGGCCATGGGCTTCCGCTACGTCGCGTCGGGACCGCTCGTGCGCAGCAGCTATCGCGCGGGGGAGTTCGCCATCCGTGCGGTGTTCGAGGAACGCCGCGCCCGGGCCGGGACATCGCGCCACGGACACACCCTGGACCGTCAGGGCGTGGCGTGACCGACGCCGCCCCTCGGAGACCTCGATGACCAGTACCGACATGCTCCAGATCATCGGCGAGAGCGGGCAGACCGTGTCCGAGGACGAGACCGGCCTGCCGCCGGAGAAGCTCGTCGAGATGTACGAGTGCATGCTGCGCACGCGCGCCATGGACGAGCGCATGATCAACCTGCAGCGCCAGGGCCGCATCGGCTTCTACGTCCCGTCCACGGGCGAGGAGGCGGCACAGGTCGGCAGCGGCATGGTCTTCGGCGCCGACGACTGGATCTTCCCCAGCTACCGCATGCCCGGCACGCTGCTCATGCGCGGTGCGTCGCCGCGGGCGATGATCGCCAACTGCTACGGCAACAGCGAGGACCTGTGTCTCGGGCGCCAGATGCCCGTACACTACTCGTTCGCAGAGCAGAACGTGGTCTCGATCAGCAGCCCGATCGGCACGCACATCATCCACGCCGTCGGCACGGCCTACGCCATGAGGCTGCGCAAGACCGACGCGGTCGCCGGCGTGTTCTTCGGCGACGGCGGCACGAGCAGCAACGACTTCCACAGCGGCATGAACTTCGCCGGCGTCTGGAAGTCGCCCTGCGTGTTCGTGTGCAGCAACAACCAGTGGGCCATCTCGGTGCCGTTCGAGAAGCAGACGGCGTCGGAATCGGTGGCGGTGAAGGCCAAGGCCTACGGCATGCCTGGCGTGCGCGTGGACGGCAACGACGTGCTGGCCGTGTACCAGGCCGTGAGCGCGGCAGTGGCCCGGGCGCGCGCCGGCGTCGGCCCGACGCTGCTCGAGCTGATGACCTACCGCCGCGGGCCGCACAGTTCGTCGGACGACCCGACGCGCTACCGCGGCGACCAGGCCGACGAATGGCTCAGCCGCGATCCGATCCTGCGCTTCCGCAAGTTCCTGGAGCGCCAGGACCTGTGGAGCGAGGACCGGGAGCAGGAGTCGTCCACGCGGGTGAAGGACGAACTCAACGCGGCCATCAAGGAGGTCGAGAAGCTCCCGCCGCCACCCCTCGACACGATGTTCACCGACGTCTACGCCAAGGTGCCGAAGTTCCTGCGCGAGCAGTACGAGCACCTGATCGAGACCGAGGGCACCGGCCACGAGGCCGACCCGGACGCGGCCTTCCCACTCTGACCGAGGCCCGGGCGCGGCAACGCGACGGCGCCCGGCGCGGGCCGGCACGACCACCCGACACCACGACACGAAACGACAGCACGAACCGAGCGCGGCAGGACGGACGCCGCGCGAGCTCTTGAGAGAGACATGGCAGAGATCACCATCGTCCAGGCGGTGAACGACGCGCTGATGGAGGAGATGGGCCGCGACGAAGACGTGGTCGTCCTCGGCGAGGACGTGGGCGTCAACGGCGGCGTGTTCCGCTGCACCGCGGACCTCTTCGACACGTACGGCGAGGATCGCGTCATCGACACGCCCCTGTCGGAGTCCGGCATCATCGGCGCGGCCATCGGCATGGCCCTCTACGGCCTGCGCCCCGTGCCCGAGATCCAGTTCTCCGACTTCATCTGGCCGGCCTTCGACCAGATCACGTCCGAGCTGGCCAAGATGCGCTACCGCTCGGGCGGGCAGTTCACCTGCCCGATGGTGATCCGCACGCCCTACGGCGGCGGCATCCGCGGCGGTCACTACCACAGCCAGAGCCCCGAGGTGTACTTCACGCATACCTCGGGCCTGGTGGTCGTCGTGCCCAGTGACGCCTACGACGCCAAGGGCCTGCTCAAGGCCGCCATCCGCAGTCCGGATCCGGTGCTGTTCCTCGAGCCCAAGCGCATCTATCGCGCGCCCAAGACCGAGGTCCCCGAGGACGACGACTACATCGTCCCGCTGGGCAAGGCCGCCGTGCGCCGCGAGGGCACCGACTTCACCATCACCTGCTACGGCGCGATGGTCCCGGTGGCCGTGGAGGCCTGCGACAAGGCCGCCGATCAGCACGGCTGGAACGGCGAGGTGCTCGACCTGCGCACGCTGGTGCCGCTGGACGAGGACGCGCTGCTGGCCAGCGTGACCAAGACCGGTCGCCTGGTCACGCTGCAGGAAGCGCCCAAGTTCACCGGCTACAGCAGTGAGCTCTCGGCCATCGTGGCGGAGAAGGCCATCGACGTGATGGAGGCGCCGATCCGCCGCGTGGCGGGCTTCGACGTGCCCTTCCCCTTCACCCTCGAGCACGTCTACATGCCCCACGCCGATCGCGTCCTGCGCGCGATCGAGGACGTCATGACCTACGAGTGAACCAGCTGACCTTTGATTGGGGTGGCCCCGAGCCGCCCGGCCCCGAGTCCCACGACACACAGTCCCACCACACACAGACCCACGACACACAGCCCAACGCCCCGGGCGCCGCAGGCCGGCGCGCGAGCCGCAAGGCCAGAGAGACAAGCGAGATGGCAGCCGTCGAGTTCAAGCTCCCGGACATCGGTGAGGGTGTCGCCGAGGGTGAGATCACCAGCTGGAAGGTGAACCCCGGGGACGAGGTGGTCGAGGACCAGATCATGGTCGAGGTCATGACCGACAAGGCCACGGTCGAGATCGGTTCGCCGGTCACCGGCAAGATCGTCGAACTGCTGGCCGACGAGGGCGAGGTCGTGCCGGTCGGAAACGTGATCGTGGTGCTCGAGGATTCCGAGGGTGCCGGGGGCGCGACCGCCGCGCCGGCCGCCGCCGCCTCGGCTCCGGCGGCCGCCGTGGCCGTGCCTGCTGCGAGTGCCGCTGGAGACGCCGCTGCCAACGCCGCTGCCAACGCCGCCGCCAACGCCGCCGCCAACGGCGGTGCCAACGGCGGTGGCAACGCGGCCGGCGACACCGGTTCCGGCCTCGAGGAGGTCGACTTCGCCCTGCCGGACATCGGCGAGGGCGTGGCCGAGGGCGAGGTCACGAAGTGGCTCGTGAGCGAGGGCGAGGAGGTCGTCGAAGATCAACCCATGCTCGAGGTCATGACCGACAAGGCCACCGTCGAGATCGGCTCGCCGGTCAACGGCCAGGTCCTGCGCCTGCTCAAGGCCGAGGGCGAGACCGTGCCCGTGGGGGACATCCTGCTCGTGCTGGGCGCGCGGGACGGTGCGCCGAAGATCGGCGGACACGGCGCGGCCGCCTCGGCGCCGAGGGCCGCAGCCGAGGTGCCGACCGCGGCGGCCGTACCGGTGCCGGCCAGCACCGTGGCGAGTGTCACGGCCACCGGGGCGGCACCGGCCGCCGCGACCCTGGTCCTGGCGGACACCGGCCTGCCGGCTCGCGGTGACGGTTCGCGTCGCGTGCGGGCGGCGCCGGCCGTGCGTCGCCTGGCGCGCGAGCTGGGTGTCGACATCGGGACTCTGAACGGAACCGGCCGCAACGGCCGGGTGCGCATGGACGACGTGCGCAACGCGGGCCACGTGGCGCCCGCCGCCGCTGCTCCCGCCGCACCGGCTGCATCCGCACCCGCCGTCTCGGCCCGGGCCCCCGCGGCGCCCGCCGCTCCGGCGCAGACGCGCGCACCGGGGGCGGCCACGACGTCGGCGCCGATCGCGGTGTCGGGTGCGCCCAGGCCCCACGATCTGCCCGGCGATCGGCGCGAGCCCCTGCGCGGCCTGCGTCGCCGCATCGCCACGCAGATGCGCACGGCCAAGCACACCGCGGCCCACTTCACCTACGTGGAGGAGATCGACGTCACCGAGCTGGTCGCCCTGCGCACACGGGCCAAGACCCGGGCGTCCGCCAAGGGCGTCAAGCTGACCTACATGCCCTTCCTGATGAAGGCCATGGTCACGGGGCTGCGCGAGTTCCCGCTGCTCAACGCCTCCCTCGACGAGGAGACGCAGGAGGTCGTGCACCACGCCCAGATCAACCTCGGTGTCGCGGTGGACACGCCGGCCGGGCTGATCGTGCCGGTGGTCAAGGACGTGCCGGCCAAGTCGATCTACGCACTCTCGACCGAGCTGGCCGAGATGGCCGGGCGCGCGCGCGAGGGCAAGACGGCGCCGACGGACCTCGGTGGCGGCACCTTCACGATCACCAACGCCGGCAGCATCGGCGGCTACTTCGCCACGCCGGTCATCAACGTGCCCGAAGTGGCCATCCTGGGCGTGCACAAGATCCAGAAGCGCCCGTGGGTCGTGAACGACGAGATCGTGATCCGCGACATCATGCTGTTGTCGCTCAGCCTCGATCACCGCGTGGTCGACGGTGCGGTGGGCGCGTACTTCATGAACCGCGTGAAGGAGCTGCTCGAGGATCCGGCGCTGCTCATGGTCGAGGGGGTCTAGCGCGTGGTCGACGTGCTCCAGATCCTCTCGCCCGCCGGCGAGGTCGAAGCGAACGAGCTGCCCGAGGGCCTCGGCGACGAGCTGCTGGTCAAGCTGTACCGGCAGATGGTCACCGTGCGCACGATCGACACGCGCATGCTCAACCTGCAGCGCCAGGGTCGCATCGGCTTCTACGGCACCTGCAAGGGCCAGGAGGCGGCGACGGTCGGCAGTGGCGCGGCGGTCGAGATGCGCGACTGGGTCTTCCCGGCGCTGCGCGAGGGCGGTGTGCTGCTGCTGCGCGGGTACTCCCTCGAGCAGTACATGGGCCATCTGGTCGGCTGCTCGCTGGACCCGGCGCACGGTCGCCAGATGCCGTGTCACTTCGGCTCGGGCGAACACAACTTCCTGACGCTCAGCTCGGTGATCGGCACGCAGATCCTGCACGCCATGGGCGCGGCGTGGGCGGCCAAGATCAAGGGCGACGACACCGTCACCCTCGGCTACATGGGCGACGGCGCCACGAGCAGCACCGACTTCCACGCCGCGCTGACCATCGGCGCCGTGCACAAGGTGCCCTGCGTGTTCTTCTGCCAGAACAACCAGTGGGCCATCTCGGTGCCCTTCAGCAAGCAGACCGCGTCGGACGGGATCGCGGTCAAGGCCTCGGCCTACGGCATGCCGGGCATCGCCGTGGACGGCAACGACGTGCTGGCGGTCTACAAGGCCACGCGCGAGGCCGTGGAGCGCGCGCGCCGCGGCGAGGGACCGACGCTGATCGAGGCGATCACGTATCGCATCGAGGGGCACAGCAGCAGCGATGACGCCACCCGCTACCGCGACAGCGCGGAGGTGGAATCCTGGAAGCAGCGGGACCCGATCGAGCGCTACCGGGCCTATCTCAAGCGGCGCGGACTCATCGGCGACGAGGTCGACGGGGAGATCCACAGCTCGGTCAAGCAGCGGGTCGACGCGGCGATCAAGGCCGCCGAGGCCGCGCCGCCGCCCGCGCTCGAGACGCTCTTCACCGATGTGTACGCCGTGACCACCGAGTCCCTGAAGGCCCAGTACCGCGATGTCGCCACCGAGGACGGTGGCGGGACCAACGAGGGCGCCTTCCCGCTCTAGGCAGCACCCCACGCGGGAGCGCGAGGCTCCCCGCACGCACGCACCGGCCGCCACGACGCGGCCGCCCCGCACGCGGGGCACGAGGACACCGAACCGATGAGCGAGACCAAGACCGCGGACCTGGTGGTGATCGGCGCGGGCCCGGGCGGCTATGTGGCCGCCATCCGCGCGGCCCAGTCCGGCCTGAAGGTGATCTGCATCGACGCCGAGTTCCTCGGTGGCGTGTGCCTCAACTGGGGCTGCATCCCGTCGAAGGCGATGATCCACGCCAGCTCCACGGTCGAGAACCTCAAGAGCGCGGCGATCATGGGCATCCAGGTCGAGGGCGTGACCGTGGACATGGCCAAGATGAAGGCCTGGAAGGACACCGTCGTGAAGCGCCTCACCGGCGGCATCGGCGAGCTGTTCAAGCTCAACGGTGTCGAGGCGGTCTACGGCTACGCGAGCTTCGTGGACGGCAACACGCTCAAGGTCGAGGGCTCGGTGCATCCCGACTCGCCCAAGCAGGGCGCGATCACGATCCGGACCACGCAGACCATCATCGCCACCGGCGCGCGCGTCGTGCAGCTGCCGGGCATGGAGATCGACGGCGAGCGCTTCCTGTCCGCGCGCGAGGCGCTCGATCTGACCGAGACGCCCAAGCGCCTGCTGGTCATCGGCGGTGGCATCGTCGGCGCGGAGATCGGCACCTACATGGCCAAGCTCGGCAGCAAGGTGACCCTCGTCGAACTGGCCGGGCAGTTGCTGTCGGGCACCGACCCCGAACTGGTCAAGGTGGTCGCGCGCGGCATGAAGAAGCGCAAGATCGCGGTGCACCTCAACTCCAAGGTGTCCGGCATCGAGCACAAGGGTGACGGCATGGAGGCCGTGGTGGCCACGCCCAAGGGCGACGTGACCGTGGCTTGCGACAAGGTGCTGGTGGCGGTTGGCTTCCGACCCAACACCGAGAAGCTGAACCTCGCGGCGGCCGGTGTCGAGACCGACAAGCGCGGGCACGTCGTGGTCGACCGGCAGCTGCGCTCCAGCAACCCGGCCGTGCTCGCCATCGGCGACGTGATCGGCCCGCCGTACCTCGCGCACAAGGCGTCCAAGGAAGGCCTCATCGCGGCCGAGGTCGTCTCGGGCATCGACTCGGTGCTGGACGTCAAGGCCATGCCCGCGGCGATCTTCACCGACCCCGAGGTGGCCACGGTGGGGCTCGACGAGGAAGCCGCCAAGGCCGCCGGCTACACCGTCAAGACGGGCCAGTTCCCCTTCGCCGCCAACGGCAAGTCGCTCGCGAGCAACCACAGCGAGGGCTTCGTGAAGTTCGTGGCCGACGCGAAGGACGACACGCTGCTCGGCGTCCACATCGTCGGGCACGAGGCGAGCAACATCATCACCGAGGCTGCGCTCGCCATCGAGATGGGCGCGACCGTCGCCGACATCGGTCTCACCGTGCACCCGCACCCGACCCTGAGCGAGACGCTCATGGAGGCCGCCCACGTGGTCGAAGGCCATGCCATCCACATCTTCGTCCCCAAGGGCTGATCGCATCGGCGGCGGGCACCGAGCCGACGGCGGTCCGCAAGCGCGCCGACTGGGACGGCTGCCGTACCGCGAGGCCTGGGCACTGCAGAAGGACCTGGTCGAGCAGCGCCTCCGGGGCGAGATCGGCGACGTGCTCCTGATCGTGGAGCACGAGCAGGTCATCACCACCGGGCGCGCCACGTCGGGTCGCTTCCTGACCGGCGGCGGCGACGGCGTCGACGTGGTCGAGGTCGAGCGCGGGGGGCAGGCCACCTGGCACGGCCCCGGCCAGATCGTCGCGTACCCCATCGTGGCGATGGCCGAGGGTCACCGGGACCTGCACGCCTGGCTGCGTGCGCTGGAGCAGGCCGGCATCGAGACGGCCGCGG
>JAJDER010000173.1 GCA_029259725.1 Planctomycetota bacterium
CGCAGGGCCTCGGCGGCGGCCTCGGCCTTGGGGCGCACGGCGCGGGCGTCGTCATCGGTGAAGAGCGCCTGGCGCTGCAGGTTGCTCTCCTCGACCACGTCCCGGTCGAGCAGGCGCAGGAATCCCACGCCCGCCCGCCCGAGGGTCTCCGCGAGGTGACTGCCGGTGGCTCCCACGCCGACGATCACCACGCGCGCCGCGGCGAGTCGCGCCTGGCCTGCCTCCCCGATCTGTGGCAGTCGGATCTGGCGGATGTGCCGGTCGGAGGGGGGCTGAGGCATGGCGTGATCCGCGCGGTCAGCGACAACGCACGAGCCGACCGCCTTCGTCCAGGGCGGCGAGGTCGATCCGCGCGGACGGTGCCGCCGCCAGGGCTGCGAGGAAGCGGCGTGCATCGGTCGCGTAGCCCGCGGTGGGCGACAGGCCCTTCACGCGTCCGGTGAACCACGCGTTGAAGCACCCCATGAACAGCTCTCGCACGGTCTTGGCCACGATCGAGGCCAGCCCCACCGGGGCCCGGGTGTGGTCGGCCTTGACGCGGAAGTCGATGCGGACCGGGCTGCGACCGGGCCAGGCCAGGCGGTAGGCCGACTCGTCACGCCGTTCCGACACCGTGGTCAGCGGCGCCAGGGGGAAGAACGTCTGCAACAGATCGCCGTAGTGCCGACGTCCGCCGTGGCGATCGACATGGATGATCAGTTCCTCGTCCGGCCAGCGGTGCACGATCTCCTCGATCAGGCGTCCCGCGGCGTAGAAGAGCGTCCAGGCCTTGCTGCCCGCCGCGGTGCTGAGTCGGTTGAAGCGCGGGACCTCGACGGGCGCGACCAGGAAGTCGAGGAACTGGATCCCGCGGTCCTCGAGCAGTTCCTCCTGTCGCGCCGCTCGGGAGAGGATGTCCTCGACGTCGCTGCGGCGGGGCAGCCTCGTGCGTAGCAGGCGCTCGCCGTACCAGGGCAGCGCCGCGATCGCGACCGGGTCGAAGTCCACCGCTCCGTCGAGCAGCGCGTCGAGGCGCAGCGGAAGGTGCCCGCGGCCGAGCACGGCGTGACCGAGGGTCGTGGTCTCGATGCGGCGGATCGACCCGCCGGGCTGGTAGAGCTGCTTGGAGTCGCCGATGCGCAGGCCGCCGTGGTCGGCCCTGAGGCGCACGAGCCGGTTCAGGTCGCTCTCGCGGCGTCCCTCGGCGAGTCGGAACGCCGAGGCGGCCACGACGAGCGGGCCCAGGGTCGGTCCGTAGCCGGCTTCGTCGATGCCCGCGATGATCGCCATCGACGTCCTCCTCCCCGGGGGCGCGTGCTCGCGCGCGGACCGTCAGAGCATGATGCCCAGCACTTCGCCTTCCACGACGAGCTTGTCGCCCACGTAGCCCTGGGTCTCGAAGGTGCCCATCGAACGGCGCAAGCGCTTCACGCGACTGGCCAGGAGCATGCGCTCGCCGGGCTGGACCGTGCCGCGAAAGCGCACGTGATCGATGCCGCCGAAACCGAAGAACTTGCCCTCTTCGGCATCGAGTTCAAAGCTCGCCAGCCATCCGCTGAGCTGCGCCATGATCTCGACCATGACCACGCCGGGCATGACCGGGCGACCCGGCACGTGGCCGCGGACCCAGAAGTCGGTCGGCTTCGCGTCATGGAAGCCGACGGCCATGCGCTCGTCGCGATCGTGATGCACGATCCCGTGCAACAGCGCCATCTCGAAACGGTGTGGCAGGTGTTCCTGGAGGCCGATCGCATCCACCAGCAGGGGCGCGTCGGCGAAGGCCGTGGGGTCGCACAGCAGTTCGGGCATGGGCCGAGAATAGCAAGGCCGCGGGGCCCGGGTCCATCCGACGCGCGGCGCTCAACGCCCCTCGGGCGGCCGATCCTCGAGCGTGATCCAGCGCACCGTGAACCCCGTCCCGCCGTACAGCGTGACCACGTCCCTGGAGTCCTGGAAGTCGAGGTGCGAGACGCTCAACGTGTAGTCGCCGTCTTGCAGGTGGTCGATCACGGCCAGCCCGCTCTCGGCCGTCATCGCGGTGAAGATGCGCCCCTCGCCGCGCACCTCGATCGCGGCGTCGCCCACCGGGCGGCCCCCCTGATCCTTGACGGCGACTTGGAGCTGGTGGCGCGCGGCGACGGGGATGCTGACCTCGACCAGCTCATCGCGCACGCGGATCGCCGCCAGACGATCGACGGTGTTGTTCATCTCCAGCGCACTGATGGCGTACTCCCCGGGTGCCAGCGGCGAGAACACGAAGCGCCCGTCCGGACCGGTGCGGGTGGTGGTCACCGCGGGCGCGTCGAAGCCCTCCTCGATCCACTTCACGTCGAGGAACAGGGCCACCTGCTTGAGCGGCATGCCGTCGTACCCGAGCACGATGCCGGTGATCCCGGCGCCGCGGGACATCTCGAACGCGTAGGGCTTGCGCTGCTGGGGAGGGACGACGATCCCGCGGACCGCGACCGGGTGGTAGCCGGGCGCGGTGACGACGACGTCGTACAAGCCGGGCTCCTGGTCCAGGCGGAAGACGCCGGAGCCGCGCTTGAAGGGGGTCGGCACGGCGTCGCCGGTACGCCGCAGCGGGCTCTCGGTGGTGTGGGCCAGGACGTAGACCTGGAAGGCCGCGACGGCCTCACCGGTGTCCAGGTCCCGGACCCGGCCGGCGATCTGGGCCGGGGCGAGGGCCGAGATGTCCTCGGGCTCAGGAGAGCTGGAGGTCAGGGCCTCGCGCGTCACGGCTCCCGGATCGGCCTGGTCCGAGACCTCGTCCGCATGGCGGTTCCCGGGGACGTTCGAGCGCTCGATGCGCACCGGCGCGGGTTCCGGACCAGGCTCAGCGTCGGGGCGTAGCAGGACCACCGCGGCCCCGGCGACGAGGACCGCCGCCAGAGCCAACACGAGCGACTTGATTCCGTGGACCCGGGTCATGCCCGACCTCGCTGGAAGCCGATGGTCGATCTCCTTACCTTAACCGGCCAACCTGGAGTCTCCGATGTCCCGCGCTTCTCTCATCACGGGCGTCTTCACGGTGTTGGTCGCCGTCGTCGCCGTCTCACCGGTCTCCGCCCAGGAGTCCGGCAGCATCGTCCCCATGCCCGGCCCTGCGGCGTCGGCCAAGCGGACGATCCTGCTGGGCTTCGATGGTGTCGACTTCGATCTCGCCCAGCGGTACATCGACGAGGGCATCCTCCCGAATCTGAAGCGGCTCTCGGACGAGGGCACGTTCCAGCCGCTGGAGACCTCCAACCCGGCCCAGTCGCCGGTGTCGTGGGGTGTCTTCAACACCGGGAGCAACCCGGGCAAGACCGGGGTGGCCGGGTTCGTGGCGCGGCAACTGCACGAGCCGGACGGCACGCGTCTGGCGGGCCCGACGCCGCAGCCCAACCTGATCCACGATGCCGAGGTGGACCTGGCGCCCTTCCTGGACTTCCCCATGGCGCTGGAGAACCCGGTCGGCTTCACGGCGCTCGGCGCGGGTGTGTTCTTCCTGGTGGCGCTGCTGTTCTTCAAGCTGCTCCTGCGCATGCATGGTGGAGTGGCCCTCGTGCTCGCGCTGCTGGCCGGCGGTGCCGGCGGCTACCTCGCGCACCAGCACACCGTCGGTTTCCCGGCGTCAGGCAAGGTGAAGTACTTCACCAACCCGCGCCAGGGCACGAACTTCTGGAGCCACCTCGACCAGGCCGGCGTGCGCATGCGTGGCATCCACGTGCCGGTCAGCTACCCGCCGGATCGTGAGGGGCCGAACACCCAGTTGTTGTCCGGCCTGGGCGTGCCCGACATCGGCGGCTCGCCGGGCACCTGGTACATCTACACCGACGACCCGTGGATCCTGGACGAGAAGCAGACCGGCACGGCCGGCCGCATCGTCAAGGTCTTCGCGGACACCGATCCGATCGAGGCACGGCTGGTGGGGCCGCGCAACTGGGTCGCCACCGCCGACTACCAGGACCGCATCGCGGCGCTCGAGCGCAAGCTCGCCGTGGAGGGCCTGTCGCCCACGGCCGTGGGCGCGCTCGAGGACGAGCTGGCCACGCTCGAGTCCGAGTACCGCCGCTTCAGCAACACCCACGGCGGCAAGGTCACCGTGCCCTTCACGATGTCGCCGGACCGGGCTGCGGGTGCGGTCACGATCGACGTCGGCGGCCACGTGCAGACGATCGAGGTGGGTGGGTGGAGCGACTTCGTGCAGGCCGACTTCGTCCTGAGCAAGTTCTTCGTGACCCATGCGCAGGTGCGCTTCCACGTCATGCGCTGTGACGACGAGGAGTTGCGGGTCTTCGTCGCGCCGATCAACTTCGATCCGAGGAACCCGCCCCGCATCCCGGCCATCAGCAGTCCGCCGGAGTTCGCCGCCGAGCTGGCCGGCGCGATCGGCCACGGTTACGAGACCATCGGCTGGCCGTCGATGACCAACCCGATCAAGGACCAGCCCGACAGCAAGTTCTCGCCGCAGTCGTTCCTGTCGTCCCTGGAGAACACCTTCAAGCTGCGCGAGAACCTGCTCGTGGCCAGCCTGGACGACTCCGCCGATTGGGACTGCTACCTGCAGGTGTTCGGAACCACCGACCGCACCGCGCACATGCTCTACCGCGAGATGGACCCCGACCACCCCGGCTACGACGCCGAATACGCCTCGACGGTCGTCAACGTCTGGGGCCGCGAGTACCCGATCAGCCGCGCGATCCCGGAGATCTACAAGGAGATGGACCGGGTCGTGGGCGACATCCTCGCCCGCATCGATTCCGGGGCGCTGGGCGACGACGTCATGCTGGTGATCGTCTCCGATCACGGCTTCCAGTCCTTCCGCTGGCAGGTGAACCTCAACAACCTGCTCCAGGAGCTGGGCTTCCTGGTCTTCAAGGACGACATGGATCTCGCCGCCGCGCGGAAGGCCCGGGGCATGTTCGCCTACGCAGACTGGGACAGCAGCGCCGCGTACTCCCTGGGCCTGGGCAAGGTCTACTTGAACGTCATGGGCCGCGACTACCCGATCGATCCGTGGATCAACGAGATCGCGACGGGGGGCGACGGCTTCGTGGAACTGGCCGGGATGGCCGGCACGGACCTCTCCGGCGCGACCCTGGCGGCCTACGACGCCACCGGGAACCTGACCGGCTCCTGGACCGCCGAAGGCGCCCTGGCGCCGGTGGACCGTGGTCTCGGGCTGCTCGCCGTCTCCGCGCCCGGCGTGAGCGACCAGGGCGGGTTGGCCCTCGTCGATGCGGCCGGGGAGGTGCTGGAGTTCCTCTCCTGGGCCGGCGAGATCAAGGCGCTCGACGGTCCTGCCGCAGGCGCCTCGGCCGTGACCCAGACGACCTCCGGGCTCGCGGGCGACGGGACCACGCTGGCTCGAGCGAGTGACGGGACCACGCTGGCTCGAGCGGGTGACGGTTGGCGCGGCTCCCACTTCGCCTTCTCGCGCCACGGTGCCTCCACCCGGGGTCGCGCCAATGGGGGCCAGCAGCTCGGTCGCGACACGCCCGGCCCGGTGAGCCCCGAACGCTACGACGAGGTGGTCGAGGAGATCCGTGCCGCGCTGCTCGCGGCGGTGGACCCCGCGACGGGCGAGGCCTTCGTGACCAGCGCCTCGCGCCGGGACGAGATCTTCTCCGGCCCCTGGTGGCACGAAGGCACGGCGATGCGCTGGACCGGCCGGGAGCAACGCGAGATCGTGCACGACGGCTTCGCGGATCTGTTCCTCGGCTACGAGCCCATGTACCGGGTGAGCTGGTCCAACTCGGGAGGCGGCCTGGACTCGGCGTCGATCGTGCCCAATGACAACCACTGGTCCGGCGACCACGTGTCCATGGACCCGCGTCACGTGCAAGGGGTCTTGTTCAGCAACCTGCGCTTGCAGCAGGATGCGCGCTCGGGACTCGAGGACATCGCGCCGACGGTCCTGAAGCGCTACGGCATCGCCATCGACGAGGCCGAGATGGACGGGCGGGCCCTGCCCTTCGAAGGCCTCTGATCCGGCGCCGCGCGCCGGTCCTCTCCTCGGGACCACGACGATGACCCAGTACCTCGTGACGGGTGGCACCGGCTACCTCGGCCGCCACCTCGTGCGGCGCCTCGTGGAGCAGGGGCGGCGGGTACGCGTGCTCGTCCGCCCCGGGAGCGACACGTCCGGACTGGAGGGCACCGAGATCGTCACCGGCGACGTGACCGACACGGCCTCGCTGCGCGCAGCGGTCGAGGGCTGCCAGCGCGTCTTCCACGCCGCCGCGGAGACCCGCGACAGTCGACCCGAGAGCACCTACATCGCGACCAACCTGAAGGCCGTCACGGCGCTCCTGGAGATGGCGCCCGCGCTGGGTGTCGAGCGCGTGGTGCACACCAGCCACTACTTCGCGATCGGCCGGACGGGCGAGCCGCGCATGTCCCACGATCAGGTGGCCGAGGAGTACTGGACCCACGATCCGGGCGACATGCACGACGCCCACGAGCTGTCCAAGTACGACGCCGAGAACGAGGTCAACCAGCGCGTGAGCCTGGGAGAGCCGGTGCTCGCGCTGATCCCGACCATGATGTACGGGCCCGAGGCGCGTCCGGTCTCGGGACCCGACGACCTCGCCAAGGGCAACCGCATCGTGGCCATGCTGGCAAGCCACGCGGCCGGCAGGTATCCCGGCATCCCCGCCGACGGCAAGCAGATCTGGAACCTGGTGCACGTGGAGGACGTCGCCGCCGGGCACGTGACGGCCATGGATGCAGGCGATGACGGTGACGGCGAGTGGCCGCCGCCGCGCTGGACCCACTGGCACTACATCCTCGGTGGCGAGAACGTCACCGCCGCCGGGCTCTTCGAGCAGTTCGGCCGCGCGGCGGGCTGCTCGGCGCCGAAGATCCTCGGCACCGGCGGACTGTTCGGCAAGCTCCTCGGCGGCCACCCCTACAAGGGCCGCAGCAAGGAACGCTTCGCCATGGACAGTCACTGCTGGGCCTATACGCCCGCGATGGCCCAGACCGACTGGGGCTACTCCACCCGGCCGCTGGCCGAGGGACTGGAAACCACCGTGGCGTGGATGCGAGAGTCCGGGCTGATCTCCTGACGGAGCGACCCGGGATCCCGGCCGCCGCACGTCCCGTCGGGAAGGGTCGGTGCCCGGCTGGCGTCGAAGGGATACTCATGCGCAGCGCTCTCGTCCTCCTCCTCGCCGTCTTCGTGTCCGGGTGTCATCTCAACCAGATGCCCCCGGCGCCGTCCTCGGTGTCCGCCGATGACGTCCCGATCCAAGCCCACCTGGGCGAGGGCGGCCTCCGCGCGACAGCGACCGTCGACCAGGACGTGGGCCTCACCTACGGGACCTACTCGCGCGCGCGGAGCGACCAACTGGCCGACTCGATCGGCGCCATCATGGCCAGCACGCTGCCGGCCGTGCGCGAGATCTACAGCGACATCGACGCGGCGGTCGCGGCCCTGCGACCGCCCGAGACGCTCTCCACCGTCGAGGTCGGCCTGCGCGACTGGGGCAAGCCCGAGCGTCTGGTCTTCCAGGAGCATGTGGACGAGGTCTACGCCGGCGCGGCCGTCCAGCTCGACAGCATCTACGACCTCGCCATGGCCACGGCCACGTCACGCGCGCTGGGCATCGCCTCGGTGCGCTCACCGCTGGACAGGGGCGTCACCGGCGACCCGGCTCTCGACGACGTGCTGGTGGCGTTCGAGGAGTCCATGCGCGGCATGGTCGGCTTCGACCAGCTCGACGACCTCCGGACCGAGGATCGCGGCATCCGGACCGAGGTCATCCAGGTCTTCACCTCGTTCGGCGCCGAAGAGGCGGAGGAGGCCATGGGCGGTCGCTTGCTGCTCTTCGTCGGCGGCGACGAGACCTTCGGCCGGCCGCGTTGCATCCTGGCCTTCCGCTCCGACGACGGGACGCCGCTCTCCGAGCGACACCTGGCGCAGGTCATGCGTCATCGCATCATGCGCGGCAACACCGTCGTGCAGGATCTGGGCTGGCGCGCGCTGCCCACCGGCGGCGTGCCGGGTGTGCCGTCCACGCGTGAATACGGCAGCTACCTGTTGGCCGAGTCCGTCGAGCCGATCTTCGACACCGAGGCGCCGTCCTTCGCCCAGCTCGCCTCGATGCGCATCCTGGTCGACATCCAGTCGGGCGTGTTCGATGCGTCCGGCGCCTTCCTCGGGGCCGTGGACTGGCGCGTCATCTTCTACGTCAGCTCGCGCGGCGACCTGACCTGGGAGCTGTCGACCATCGATCCGCGCTGGGATCCCTACGGGACCGAGCTGCAGCGGGTGCTCAAGGGCTGAGCCACTCGTCGTAGCGCGTGCGGACCTCCGCCCGCGCATCGTCGAGATCCGTCAGGAACAGGTGCCCGGCGTCGCCCTCGGCCGTGTCCGCGTAGCCGAGGCGCAACGCGAGGTCGCGCAGCGGTTTCCCGTCGGTGGGCACCTCCTTGCGATCGAGGCCCATGGCGATCTGCAGTCGCATCTCGACGCGGCGCAACCAGAGGTAGATGTCGCGCAACCGATCGGCGACGTGGCGGGGCAGCAGCTCGGCATCGCCCAGCAGCTCGAGTGCGCGGGGCGTCTCGGGCACGAGCACCGAGGGGTTCTGGCGACCGTGCAGCAGTTGCAGGTATTGCGTCAGGTACTCGACGTCCACCAGTCCGCCCGGGGAGCGCTTGAGGTCCAGGCCCACGGCCTGCTCGCCGATCTTCTCGCGCAGCTCCCGCATGCGCGCGGCGAGGTCCTCCGGGATGTCGAAGTGGCGCACGAGCCGGCGGATGTCGGCCAGCACCTGCTGCCCCAGTTCCGCGTCGCCAGCCACGACGCGCGCCTTGAGCAGGGCCTGGTACTCGAACAGGGCGGCGCGGTCCTTGTAGTACGCCTTCCAGCCCTTGAAGCTGTTGACCAACGGGCCCTTGGTGCCCTCGGGGCGTAGGCGCGTGTCGATCTTGTAGAGCCGCGGGCCGCCGCGCTGACCGCCCAGCCGCGCCATGAACTCCTCGGCGACCTGGGCGAAGAAGACCTTGTTCGGGGTGTCGTCGCCGTCGGTGTCCCCGTCGCCGCTGTAGACGAAGATCAGGTCCGCGTCGCTGGCGTAGTTGGCCTCCAGGCTGCCGACCTTGCCCAACGCGAGCACCGCCATCGAGGCCCGGTGCCGCGCGGACATCCCGCGGATCGACTCGGGTGGGCCGTGCTTGCGGATGGCCTGCTGGTGCACCAGGTCGTAGGCGGCGCGCAACACGTCGATGCAGACCTGCGAGAGGTCGGCCAGCGTCTCGCGGGTGCTGGCGGCGTCGCGCAGGTCGTGCACGCCGATGCGCAGCATCTCGAGTTCCTTGTGGTCGCGGAGCAGGATCCACGGATCGCCCACATGGCCGCCGTGCGCCGCATCCGCGAGCAGCTGGCGGCGGCTGCGCCGTCCGCGCACGCCGGTCAGCAGCGCGTCGATGAAGGGGTCGAAGATCTCCGGCTCCTGCACCAGCAGGTCGGAGAGGTAGGGGCTTCCCGAGGCGAGGTCCACGAGCATGTCGAGCAGGGTGGGTTCGAGGGCGAGTTGCGTGTAGAGGATCTCGCGCGCGCCGACCCCGCGGGTCATGCGCTCGAATCGGCTCAGGGCCGCGTCGGGGTCGGGTCCCAGGGAGAGGCGCTCGATCAGGCGGGGCGCGACGCTGGCCAGGGCCGACACCAGCCGCGGCGACGGAGGCAGGAAGCGCGAGACCGGTGCGGCGAGGCGGCGCAGGACCCCGAGCGCCCGGCGCGGATCGGTGAAGCCGACCTCGGCCAGGGAGCGCTCGGCCTCGGCCTCGGAGTCGATGTCCGTCGTCGAGTCCGCGGCGGCTTCGGAGAGTTGCCGCGTGCCGGTGCTCTCGCGCGGGCCTTCGGGCGCGTCCGTGAGCACATGTTCGATGAGCGCGGCCGAGGGGCCCTCGGTGAGTTCGAACGCGGCGGTGAAGTGCAGCTCCAGCAGCGCGCGCACCCGGCGTCGATGCTCCGTGAGTTGCATGTCGAAGCTCTTGCTGTCGCGTGCGCCGGCCAGATGGGCGAGCACGGTGCGGTCGGCGGGCAACCGGTGCGTCTGGACGCGGTGCATGACCTGCAACAGGTTCTCGACGCGGCGGAAGAAACGGTAGGCCTTGCGCAGTCGCGCCGCCTCCAGCGACCCGATCGCCCCCGCCACCCGCAGGCGCTCGAGACCGTGCAGCGTGGAGGAGGCCAGCAACGACGGGTTGTTGTGCGCGTGCTGCAACCCGAGGAACTGCACGATGGTCTCGATGTCGCGGATGCCGCCGGGAGCCTGCTTGATGTCGGTGCGTGCTTCCGGCGAGGCGTGCTGCGCCTCGGTCTTCTCCTTGAGCCGCTTGAACTGCCGGATCGCGCCGGCGTCGAGTCCGCGCTCGAGGATCCACGCGCGCGTGCCGTCCAGGAAGCCCTGGCCCGCGGCGCCGTCCTCCGACTCCACGATCAGGCGGGCCTTGGTGAGCATCTGGCGCTCCCAGGGTCGGCCGAGACTCCCGTAGTACTCCAGGCACGAGGCCAGCCGCCGCGTGAGGGCGCCACTGCTGCCCTCGGGGCGAAGCCGCATGTCGACGCGGTACAGGTGCCCTTCCGGGAGCTGCTTGCCGAGCAGCTCGATGAGTCGGCGCGCGACGGCGTCGGCGCTGACCTGGTCCGTGGCGGACTCGGGGCGCACGAAGAGCAGGTCGATGTCGCTGCTGTAGTTGAGTTCGCTGCCGCCGAGCTTGCCCAGGGCGATCACGGCGAACTGTCGCGCCGAGCCCAGGCCGTGGGCTGCGCCGGCGATGACCGCATCGGCGAGGCGGCTGATCAGCCAGGTGGTGTGCTCGACGTCGAGGTCACCGATCAGGTCGGCCCAGGCGATGCCCAGCAGGTCCTCCTGCTGCAACAGGCGCAGCGCCCGCGCCGCCTCCTCGCCTGCGCCGGCCTCGCGGTAGCGGGCCGGGGCCGTGAGCGGGTCGAAGGAGCGGCCCAGGAAGGCCAGCAGCGACGGGCGTGCCACGAGCAGGTCCGACATGTGCTGGCTGGCGCCGAGAAAGCGCGCCAGGTCGGCGGGGGCGACGGGGCAGGCCGGTCGCTCGGGCGAGGCAAGCAGCCGCCCGGCGTTGAACAGCGCGCGGTCGGGGTCGGCGGCCGCGGCGCAACCGATGAGCAGCTCGACCGGGTCCACGTCGTCGCCGAGTGCCGCCAGGATCTGGTCCACCGCACCGGTGGCTTCGGCCGTGTCCACGAAGCCTGCCGCGGTGAGTGCCGAACGACAGCTCGCATCGTTGAGCTCGCCCAGCTTGCGGTCGCGCACCAGCGCGGAGAGCGTTGCCGCGGGGCCTTGGGGCGTGGTCATGGGGCCAGGCTCCGGGCGACGGCGGCGCGGACAGGTTCGAGGGTGAGGCGCGTCATGCAGATCGGGTCGCCACAGCGACGCAAGGAACACGGGCTGCAGTCGACGCCTGCGCGCACGACCTCGGCGCGGTCGTAGTACGGCCCGTTGATGGCCGGATCCTTGGGGCCGTAGAGACCGACGACGGGCGTGCCCACCAGGTTGGCCAGATGCAGCGGCAAGGTGTCGCTGGCCACGATCAGGTCCAGGCACGTGAGCGCGGCCGCGAGCTCCGCCAGGCCCGCGCCCGGCAGGCGCGGCGCGGGGGCGCGCAGGCCCGCGGCAACCTCGGCCAGCAAGGGCTCCTCGTCAGGAGTTCCCGAGAGCAGCAGTTGCGCCCCGTGGTCGGCGACCAGGGCGTTGCCCAGAGCGGCGAAGCGGGCCGGCGGCCAGCGTTTCAGCTGCCCGAAAGCGCTGGTTCCGGGATGCAGCAGGATGCGCGGTCCGTCGCCGGGCAGGGACTGCAGGAACGCCGCGGTGCGCGTGCGCGCCGCCTCGTCGACGGGATACGCGGGGCGCTCGGCACGCAGCGGCGGCGTCAGGCCGAACAGGGTCAGGCAGGCGAGGGCCTGATCCACGCGATGGTGGGCGCCGAAGGGCACCGCGATGGTCTCGGTCAGACCGGCCGCGGCGCCCTCCCGGGCGATCGGCGCGGCGTGCCCCAGGCGGCGAGGCGCGCGCAGGCAGGCCCGCTGCACGCGGCTCTTGAAGTTGCCCTGCAGGTCCAGCACCGCATCGTCCCGCCGCTGATGCAGGGCGCGGACGTGGCTCGGCCAGGCCGCGCGCCGCCGGCGCGGGAAGACCAGCAGCTCGTCGATCCCGGGCCAACCGGCCAGCAGTGGGGCGCCCTTGTCCTCGACGAGCCAGGCCAGGTGCTCGGCGACGCCGCCCCGCCGGAGGGCCTCCACGGCGGGGAGGGCGAACAGGACGTCACCCAGGGACGAGAGGCGGATGACCAGGAGGGACCGCACGGCCGTCAGGCTAGCAAGCGGCGCGCGGGGATACCGCCCGGTGCACGCCAGCGCTAGGGTGATCAGCGTGCCCCGTCCAGGCCTGCCACCGTCGCTGTGCGCCACCCACGAGCTGCGCGAGCGCGGCCGGGTGCGGGTCCTCGTGAGGGCGGATTGGGCCGGGGCCGTCCCCGTGGACGCGCTGCTCGACGGCTGCCCGCTCACCGCGTGGGGGCGACCGGTCGAGCACCGACTCGTCGGGCGCGGTCCGGTGCATGTGTTGGAGACCGACAGCGGTCCGATCGTGGCCAAGCGGCTCGAGCGAGGCGGGCTGCTGGGGGGCTTCCTGCGGACCTTGTTCAGCGACCCGACCCGCAGCTGGCACGAAGCCGACGTGGCCGAGCGCCTCGCTGCCGCCGGGTGCCGGACGCCGGCCGTCGTGGTGGCCCGCACGACGCGCGTGGGCCTCGGGCTGTATCGGCTCGAGCTGGCCACGGCGAGGATCGTCAGGGCGCGCGACCTGTTGGCTGCGGTGCCGGGGGCCCCAGACCGTCCCGATCTGGCCCTGCGCACGGGCCGGCTCCTGCGTCGGTTGCACGACGTCGGACTCCGTCACCGGGACCTCCAGGTGAAGAACCTGCTGGTACCCCACGAAGGTGGCGAGCTCGTGGTCATCGACCTCGATCGCTGCCGCCTCGACGAGCAGCGGCCGCTCGACGACGCCGAGCGCCTGGCTTCGCTCACCCGCTTCGCACGTTCGCTGGTCAAGCGAGGGCTGCTCGCCACGCCGGGCCGGGTGTCGGGCGGCCACCCGGTGGGGCCGGCCGAGGTGGCGGCCTTTGTCGGGGGCTACGGAAGCCTGCCGGCTCACGGCCCTGAGTCACTCCGCGGGGCCCTCTGCGCGCGACTGGAGCGACAGGTCGCCTGGCACCGGCTCGGGTGGCGCGCCTCGGAAGGCTGATCTGCCTCAGGGAGGCCCGGAACGGCCGCTTCGCGCCGATCGAGGTGGCACCCATGGGATCCTGCGGGTGGTGTCGCACGGTGGCGTCTCCGCCGCGCGAGTCGGCGGCGCCGGGTTCGGGCGCCCCCGCGCGGCCGAAACCAGCACCAACGCTGACCTTCGTGGGGCCACCCGAAGCTATCGAGAACCGTCGTTCCATCCATGCAAGCGCAGTGGTGTCAAGGGTTTGTGAGTGCTGACCTGGACATTCGTCGGCTTCAGGACGCATAAGGGATGCATATCCTCCTTGCTCCTTTTCAGGATCTGGGTTTAGACTTCCGAACCTCTCTCGTCGCGGCCCGATCCCCATCCCAGCGTTCCTCCTCCCAGCGACTCCTCCCTTCGGACTCGTCAGGCGAAGCGCAGGTGGCACGGCCAAGACAGACTGTCGTGTGCCAATACTGTTCCTGGAGACACCATGCGTCCTCTCGCAATGAGCGTAGCCGGCCTGGCGGTGCTCGCGTTCGGTTCCGCCGACGCGCAGCTGACCGACCTGCAGCCCGGTCGAAATTTCCCCACGGCCTCGCAGCAGTTCGGTGCGAACCGTTCCGAGAATGTCGACGTCGGTGACGTCGACAACGATGGTGACCTCGATGTCATCATCGGCAACGGCGGTGACTTCGGTAACGAGCCGAACCGCATCTTCATCAACAACGGTGGTCTCCAGCCCGGTTCGCCCGGCACGTTCGTCGAGGGAACCAGCACGCGCTTCGCCGGCGTCCCGAACGACACGAGCCGCGACATCGAGTTCGCCGACATCGACAACGATGGCGACCTCGACATCTACGTGTCGAACCGAGGCCCCAACAGCCAGGGCCAGGTCAGCCGCTTCTACATCAACCAGGGCGGCCTCCAGGGTGGCACCATCGGGTTCTACGCGGAAGACAGCAACACCCGCTGGGGCACGCTGCAGAGCGTCCCCGCCGGTGACCAGGTCTTCGGTGGCAACGCCGGTCCCTGGGAGGACTGGTCCTGCGACTGTGAGTTCGCCGACCTCGACAACGATGGCGACGTCGACCTGTTCCACAGCAGCTACGGCCCCGGCGTGAACGGGGGTACGCCCAGCCGCGTGTTCCTGAACAACGGCAACGGCGTCTTCGACGAGCTGTTCCCGTGGATCGATGCGGGTGCTGACATCGAGAACCACACCTTCGACCTGGACATCATCGACCTGGACGGCGACTTCGACTTCGACATCGTCAACTCCAGCCGTAACACCCAGGCGCGCATCTTCATCAACAACCTGTACAACCCGACGACGGGTTCGACTCAGCTCTACACCGACACGACCCAGGCTTCGCTGATCAACACGGGTTCGACCTTGAGCGGTACGTCGAACTACGAAGGTGAAGTCGGCGACATCGACGGTGATGGTGACTTCGACAGCTGGATGAAGAACTACGCCAACTTCACCGACAAGATCCTGGTGAACAACGGGACCGACGCCAACGGCGCCGTGCTCTTCCAGGAGTCGGACGGTCCGGGCCCGAACCTCATCCGCGGTGACCCGAACGTCGACGAGAACGAGGTCGACTTCCTCGACTTCGACGGTGACGGCGACCTCGACGCGTTCCTCGCCAACTTCAGTGGCACGAACGCGATCTACGTCGGCGGCAACGCGCAGGGCCTGACGGGCCAGTACCACAACAGCACGGGTCAGGGCGACAGCGACTACCCGCAGCTGGAGACCCCGACGTCGGGCAACGGTGGCACCACCCTCGATGGTGAGGTGGGTGACATGGACAACGACGGTGACATGGACCTGCTGCTCGCCAACGACGGCAACCAGTCCAACCGTTACTGGCAGAACGCTCTGGGTATCCCGGACACTCACGCTCCTGAGCTCACCGACGCTCGCATTGCCACCGGCCTCGAGCCGGGCACTGCCGGCGGCACGGTGGTCAACGCCCAGCTGCGCGACAACGCTCCGTACTACCTGATCGCGTACTACGACGTGGACCTGACCTACCAGCCCGGCAACATCACGATCGACATGTTCAGCCAGGGTGCGCAGCAGTTCCGTGCCGAGGTTCCGGCGGGTGCGACCAGCTTCACGATCTCGGCCACCGACCTCGCCGGCAACACCACGGTCAGCAACGTGCAGGTCCTCGGTGGCGGGCCCAGCCCGTACACCGATCTCGGTTGCGCCGATCCGGGCGTCACCGGGAACCCGGTCCTGGCCGGCACCGGCCCGCTCACGAGCGGTTCGCCGGGTACGCTGGACCTGACCAACGCCGCTCCCTCCGCCGTGGCCGCGATGTTCATCGCGATCGGCCCTGGTGGTCCCGGTGCGCCGTTCAAGGGTGGCACGCTGAAGGCGATCCCGGTGCTGCTCACCGTGTCGCTGACCACGAACGGCTCGGGCGCGATCAGCCTGCCGTTCATCACGCCCGCCGGTCTGACCGGTTTCAGCGTGGTTGCGCAGTACGGCATCAACGATGCGGCCGCGTCGTCCAACACGTCGCTGTCGAACGCCCTCCAGTTGGACTTCCAGTAGGCCCTCTGGTGGGTGTAGGGGCTTGAGCTGACGCTCACGTCCCAGGGGCGAGGCCCTCGGATCCCGCGCGGATCCGGGGGCCTCGTCGCGTTCAGGGCGGGTGGTGGCGCCGAGGCGCGCGCGGGGAGCGAGCCTCGATCGCCGGCGACGGCGTGACGCGAATCCCACGGAACGGGAAATACGGGGCAGAATGAGGGCAGTGCATCGGTGCGCCGGTGCTCCTCCCCGGACGACCGGCCGCGCTCTCCCCCGATGCGCCCCGGACCCGTCTCCCTGTCTCCGTTCCGGGAATCTCCCCATGCGTGGTCTCTCGCTCTGCTCGGTGGCCGTGGCGTCCATCGGCCTGCTCGCCCTCTCGCCCTCCGCTCTGGGTCAGCTCACCGACCTGCAGAGCGGTCGCAACTTCCCGACGGCCTCCCAGCAGTTCGGAACCAACCGGACGGAGAACATCGACGTCGGGGACGTCGACAACGACGGTGACCTGGACGTGGTCGTCGCCAACGGCGGCGACTTCGGCAACGAGCCCAATCGCATCTTCATCAACAACGGTGGCCTGCAGGGCGGAACCGTCGGCACGTTCTCCGAGCAGACGAGTTCACGGTTCGCAGGCGTCCCCAGCGACACCAGTCGCGACATCGAACTGGCCGACATCGACAACGATGGCGACCTCGACGTGTATGTGAGCAACCGCGGCAGCAACTCCGCCGGGCAGGTGAGCCGCTTCTACGTCAACCTGGGTGGCCTGCAGGGCGGCACCGTGGGTTTCTACTCCGAGGACACCGCGAACCGCTGGGGTTCCCTCGCGAGCGTGCCCGCGGGTGACCAGGAGTTCGGCGGCAACAACGGTCCGTGGCGCGACTGGTCCTGCGATTGCGACTTCGCCGACCTCGACGACGACGGCGACCTCGATCTGTTCCACAGCTCGTACGGTCCCTCCATCGGTGGCAACCGCCCCAGCCGCGTGTTCCTCAACGACGGCGCGGGCGTGTTCGACGAGCTGTTCCCGTGGATTGACAGCGGCGCCGACATCGACATCCACACGCTGGACATCGACTTGGTCGACCTCGATGGCGACTACGACTTCGACATCGTCGCTTCCAGCCGCAACAGCCAGGCGCGCGTCTACATGAACAACCTGTACGACCCGACGACCGGCAGCTCGCAGCTCTTCACCGACACCACCCAGGCGAGCCTGATCAACACGGGCTCCACGCTCAGCGGCACGTCCAACTACGAGGGCGAGTTCGGTGACACGGACGGCGACGGCGACTTCGACATCTGGATGAAGAACTACGCCAGTTTCACCGACAAGATCCTGGTCAACAACGGCACCAACGGATCCGGGGCCGTGCTCTTCAGCGAGTCCGACGGCCCTGGGCCGAACCTGATCAAGGGCGACCCGAACGTCGACGAGAACGAGATCGACTTCCTCGACTTCGATGGCGATGGCGACCTGGACGCGTTCCTGGCCAACTTCAGTGGCACGAACGCGATCTATGTGGGCGGCAACGCGCAGGGGTTGACCGGACAGTTCCACAACAGCACCGGCCAGGGTGACAGCAGCTACCCGCAGAACGAGACGCCCAGCTCCTCCAACAGTGGTACGACGTTGGACGGTGAGGTCGGTGACATGGACAACGACGGGGATCAGGACCTGCTGCTCGGCAACGACAGCAACCAGGTCAATCGCTACTGGGAGAACGTGGGAGGGATCCCCGACGTGCACGCGCCGACGATCCCGCTCGTCAGTCACACCGTCGGCACGCCGAACACGCCCGGCAATCTCGTCATCCATGCGCAGCTGCGCGACAACGCGCCGTACTACCTGATCGCCTACCACGAGGTTGTGGTGACGTATCAGCCGGGCAACGTGGCCGTGCCGATGTTCAGTCAGGCCAGCCAGCAGTTCCGCGCCGAGATCCCCGGCTCCGCAACCGAGTACTCGATCGCGGCGACGGACCTGACCGGCAACGTCGGCAGCGCCGGCCCGTTCGTGCTGGGTCCGCCGCCGGTGGACCCCTACACGGACCTGGGCTGCGCGGACGGCGGCGTCAGCGGTGACCCGGTCCTCGACGGCACGGGGACGCTCGACAGCGGGACGGGCGCGAGCATCGACCTGACGTCAGCGGCTCCGAGTGCGCCGGCCGTGTTGTTCATCGGGCTGGGCCCGGCGGGTGCCGGCATCCCGTTCAAGGGCGGCACGCTCAAGCCGATCCCGATGCTCTTCTCGGTGTCGCTAGCAACCAGTGCCGGTGGCAACGCGAGCCTGCCCTTCGTGACCCCAGCGGGTCTGTCCGGCCTGACGACCATCAACCAGTTCGCGATCGTGGACGCCGCGGCCAGCTCCAGCGTGGCGCTGTCGAACGCCTTGCAGGCCGACTTCCCCTGATCGCAGCCTGGCCGGCCCGACCCGCCGCCTGATCTCCCAGCGGGGTCAGCCGCCCAGCAGGCCCGTCCAGGCGTTGGGATCGTAGCCTCGGTCCTCGCCGTAGATCGTCGCGAGCGCGACGCGAGCGGCCGTGGCCTCGATGCGCGTCCCGGCGGCGAGCATCGAGACCAGGGCCGGTGCGGATGACCGTTGCCCGGCCGCGCCGAGCGCCGCGGCCATCGAGGCCCGAACGAGCGGCATGGGTTCGCTGGTGATGACCGTCTCCAGCCGCCGGGTGTAGCGGGGCTGCGGGAAGTTCCGCACGATGTTGGCCGCGTGCAGGCGCACCTTGGGGTCGCTGTCCTCGATGGCGAGCAACACGCTGTCCGTGGCGTCGCCGGCATCGCGCGACGTGAGGCAGGTGCTCACCGCCAGGGCGGCCATCGCGCGGACTTCGGGATCGTGGTGCCCGACCATGATGTCGAGCAATGGGTCGGCGGGTGTCGTCGGGTCAGCCAGCAGCCAGAGCGCGATCAGGCTGTTGCGCATCACGTCGTCGTCCGACGTCGAGAGCCCGTCGGACAGGGACTCGACCGCGCGCGGATGGGGCGAGCGGATCCCGAGGCTGTTGGGCGGCACGCGTGAGAACCCCAGGGCCCAGGCGGCGACGATGCGTCGCTCGCGAGGCCCGTCCTCATAGGTGTCGAGCAGCAGGTCGAAGTTGGTCACCACATCCACGGTGAGGACGCGCTGCAGGGCATCCGCATCGCCGTCGCGCTGCTCGCCCGTCCAGCCGGGCAGGAGGCGCTCCAGGTTGAGGATCAGTCGCGCCGCGTTGTCCTCGCGCTGGTCGGCGTTCATGTTGCGATCAGCGGCCCGAGCGCGCGCGATGCTCTCGGAGAGGCGCTTGAGCAGATCGTCATCCCAGATCGAACCGTCTTCGGCGGACACGGCGGTCACGCCACTCGGCACGCCGGTGTCCGGGCTGGCGCAGGCGCCCAGGAGGACGAGACCGAGCACGACGGGCAGCGGCCTGAGCCGTCGCGCGAGCGGATCGGCGCGCACGGCGGGCGGCGCCGCGGTGGGGGCGGCGGGACTCATGGGGCGGACTCCCGGGAAGGGGCTGGCGGGTCTTCGGACGACGTCGAGCCCGGCGTCCTTCCCTGCGTCAGGGCGGCGAGTGCGTCCGCGGGCAGTCGGGTGGGGCGCATGGAGCGGTTCAGGCAGCCGAGTCGGGTCCGCCCCGTGGCACGGACACCGCCCTCGGGGCCGAGCAGCTCGTAGGTGAAGACCAGCGTGGCCGCGCGCAGGTCGTCCAGGGTCACGGCCAGGGTCAGGTCCTCGTCGTAGCGGGAGGGTCGCCGATAGTCGATCGAGGCCTCGACCACGGCCAGCAGGAAGCCCCGTGCCTCGAGGGCAGCGTACGGCAACCCGCGGGAGCGCATGTACTCCGTGCGGCCCACGTCGAAGTACACCAGAAGCTGGGCGTGGTAGACGACGCCCATGCTGTCGACCTCGCCGTAGCGAGGGCGGATGGGCACGGTGAAGGTGGTCATGTCTGAAGATCCGTCCCGGCCCCAGGGGGGCGATCCCCGCAGCGCACGAGTCCCGGCCGGAGGACGAGCAGGCTGGGGCGCCCAATCGCAGCAGAGATTCGGCAAAATGGCCCGCCTCCGCAACCTCCGCTCTTCGAGTCCCGCCCCGACGGCGCCCCATGATCCGACCGATCCTCGCTGCACTGCTGGGCTGGCTCGTCCCTGGCCTCGGACACCTCATCGTGGGCAGGCCCGCCAAGGGCGTGTACTTCGCGGTGCTCGTGCTCGGGCTGTTCGCGATCGGCATGTGGCTCGGTGAGGGAGCCAGCGTCTCCGCGATCCGCTACCCCTTCCACGTCTATGGGCAGTTCGGCGCCGCCCTGCCGGCGTGGATCGCCGAGACGGTCTGGGGAGTCGTGCCCACCGACCGCACGATCGACATGCTCGAGTTGGGCGTCGTCTTCACCACCGTCGCCGGGATCATGAACGTGATCGTGGTCGTGGACGCCTACGAGACGGCGCGGCGCGACGAGATGGCCTCGTGACCTCGATCCTGCTCACCGTGGGCCCGCTGTCGTTCGGGTCGCACCTGCTGTGGTTCGCCGTCCTCTCCCTGGGCGTGTTCCTGATCTACCACGGCCTCCGCGTCGAGTCGGTGGGGGAGGCCGTGCGGAACGGCGTACGTCGGTGGATCGCGTTCGTCGTCGGAGCGGGGCTGCTGGCGCTCGTGGGTGGTCTGCTCGCCGAGTGGCTCTGACTCCGGTCACGCACGCCGGAGGTAGCGGTCTCCGGGAAGGCGGTCGACCCGGCCATCCAGTTCGAGAGCGATGAGCCGCGACCGGACGGCGCGCGTGGAGACGCCGCAGGCCAAGGCCAGCTCATCGGCGGTGCGGGCGTTGTGGCCGATCGCGTCGATGATCGGATCGGACGAGGGATCACCTCGGGCCGGGAGGTCGCGGTCGAGGGTCTGGAGCAGGACGGCCTCGTCGAGCACCGGGACGGCACCGTCGAGGATCAGCCGGTTGGTCCCCTCCGAAGGGGGAGCGTCCACCGGCCCGGGAACGGCGAGGATCTCGCGCCCCAGGTCGAGCCCGTGGTCCACGGTGATCAGCGCTCCGCTGCGGCGTCCGGCTTCCACGACCAGGATCCACCGGGCGAGGGCGGCGATGATGCGGTTGCGCCGCGGGAAGCTCCAGCGACTCGGTCGATGGCCGAGGGGGAACTCGCTGATCACCGTGCCGCGTTCCGCGATGGCCGCCTGGAGTCCGGCGTGCTCGGGCGGGTAGACCACATCGGGTCCGTTGCCCAGCACGGCGAGTGGCCATCCGCCGACGTCCAGCGTGGCCTCCAGGGCCCAGCGGTCGACTCCCCGGGCCAGGCCGCTGATGACCGCGACGCCGGCCCCCGCCGCCGCTCGGGCGAGACGCCCTGTGGTGGAGCGCCCGTAGGACGTGGCCGCGCGGGCACCCACGATGGCGAGCGCCTCGGCAGGCGGAGGCCAGCGCCCACGCACGGCCAGGATCAGCGGTGGGTCCACCAGATGGTCGAGTTCGTCGGGATAGTCAGAACTTCCGTTCTGAACCAGGCGCAGCCCCAGCGCGTGACAGGCCACCGGCTCGGCCCTCAGCCGCGCCGGATCGAGCGTCACCAGGCGCCGGGCCCGCGTCGCTGACAGACCCGCGGCGACCAGCTCGTCCTCTTGCCTCTCCCAACAGCGGGCACCCCGGCCATGCGCCCGTCGGAGTCGCTGCAGGTCTGCTGCCGTACCCCCTGCCAGGTGCAGGGCCATCGTCTCTGCAGCGTCTTTCCGGTTCCGGCGGTTCATGGCTCAAAAGACGGGCTCCGGTCCATTCCGTTACGTTTCGAGGCGACCCTCGGACGATACGGATGAGGCCGCCCCGCCCCGGCTGGACGGCGAGCTTGCCGCGACATAGACTCCCCACGCCCCGACACTCCCCAGGTGCTTGCCAAACAAGTGGTTACGACGATCCAACGCGCCGCCGTAGCGGCCTTCCTGATCGCCCTCGCCACGCCCGCTGCGCCCCAGGGCGCTCCCCTGATCGAACTGCGCGAGATGAGTGGTACGCGCGGACTCGTCGGCCAGGGGCAGGGCGGCTTCTTGGGCCCTCCGTTCGCACCGATTCCCGGTTCCCTGGGCCGCTCCTGCGCCCTCGTGGACGCCAACGGCGACGGCTTCGACGACCTCCTCGTCGGGGCTCCCGATCTGCCGACCAACCCGCTCACGGGCGTGCTCGATGACGCCGGGCATGCGTACCTGGTCTTCGGAGGTCCGGAGTTCGGAGCCATCGGGGCCTCGCCCGACTTCGACTTCGCCACGATCGCCGGTGGTGTGGGCATCGACTTCATCGGCCTCCCGGGGGACCGTGCCGGCTCCTCCGTCGCCGCCGCGGGCGATGTCGACGGCGACGGCTTCGAGGACTTCCTGATCGGCGTGCCCGGCCGTTCGGCCGGTGGCAAGACCGCCGTGGGCGGCGCCTACCTGGTCTTCGGTCAGCCGGCCCTCGATACGTTGCCCGGGGACGTCTTCCTCGACCCGTTGGTCACCGGCGGCAGCCACATCGCCGTGTTCTTCCAGGGCAGCAACCCCTTCGCCTCCGCGGGCTCTTCCGTCTCCGGCGGCGTCGACGTGGACGCCGACGGCTTCGACGACGTCATCATCGGTTCGCCCTTGGACTCCACCAACGGGCACAACAGCAACGGTACCGCGACGGTCTTCTACGGCTACGGCCTGCTGCCGTTCGCGGGGACCATCGACCTGTCCAGCGTCGGTGTGGGTGACGCGACCATCGTGCACGGCAGCGAGGACTTCCAGCTGCTCGGCAACTCGGTCGCCGGGCTCGGCAAGTTCGATCCCGTGCTGCCCATGACCAACAACCAGACGCATGTGTTCCTGGGCGACGACGTGGCCATCGGGGCACCCGGGAGCAGCCCGGGTGGCAAGCTCTTCGCCGGCTCGGTCTACGTGCTGCGCGGATCGGTCGGAGGCACGCCGGCCGCCAGTTACGAGGCCAGCGACTTCGGCAACGGGGCCTTCACCGCAGGCATCGTGTACGACGGCAAGAAGACAGGGGACCAGGCCGGCTACCACGTCAGCCGCGCCCGGGACATGATCTTCGACGGACAGGGCTTCGACGACCTGCTCATCTCGGCTCCGTTCAACAACGGCGTGGGCAAGAGCGACAGCGGCAGCATCTACGTCGTGGCCGGCAACTTCATCGGGGCCAACCCGCAGGGGCACGATCTGGGCCTGCTGGGGCAGGGGCTCCCGGCACCGATCGGCATTCACGTGCAGGGTGCCCAGACCGGTGACGGCCTGAGAGGCGTGTTCGCCACGCCTGCGGGCGACTGGAACGGCGATGGCGTCGAGGACCTGCTCGTCGGCCATCCCAACGCGACCTACGTCGCCGAGGCCACCATCGCCTTGAGCGCCGGCCGCTCCCGGCTGCTGGACGGCGCCAAGCTGTTCCTGGCGGCGGGCACCGTGGACCTCGCGCTGCCGCCGGCGGACATCGTGCTCATGGACCTGGCCGGTGAGGCGCACCAGTCCTTCGCGGGTGCCGCGCTCTGCTCGGGTGACTTCAACGGCGACGGCAACCTGGACATCGCCGTCGGTACGCCCGGCGCGCCTTCGGATCCGGAGCCACTGGACCCGAGCGGTGTCGCCTTCTCCAAGACCGGTCGCGCTCACGTGGTCTACGGACCGGTCGTTCGCGTGGACAGCCTCACACCGGGGACGAGCCACTTCGGCGGGCCGCAGGTCACGATCGCAGCCCAGTACCTCGACGCCGAGAACCTGGTCGTCAAGGTCGCCGGGCAGATCGCCACGCTCATCGACGTGGTGCCCGGCGACGCCGGATCGGTCACCTTCGCGGTGCCCGCGCCGCCCAGCTTCGGCCTGCTTGCCGACGTCGAGTTGAAGACCGTCGGTGGCGACGTGCTGCTTCCCGGCGCACTCCAGTACACGAGCACGGCGGTGACCACCGGCCCGACGCCCGGCTTCGGTTTCCCGGGCCTCGAGGTCGCGTTCACCGGCGAGGCGTTCTCGACCCTCGCCGACACCACCGTGCTGGTCGACGGCCTGGTGGCGACGGTCCTCGCGGTCGACGGCCTGGCGGGCACGATGACGGTCCAGCTGCCCCTCGGCCCACCGCCCAACGTGCCGCTCGACGTCGAGATCCTGAACAGCAACGGCGAGCTGACCCTGGCCGGCGGCCTGGAGTACCAGGTGCTCGTCGTGTCGGGAGTCGACCCGATCCAGGGTTCGAGCGAGTCGGGGCTCTTCTCTCCGGGGATCGATGCCCAGGGCAAGTTCGGCGGGATCCCCGCAGAGCCCTGCGACATCACCATCGACCTGTCTGCCGGCGTGCTCACGACCGACGTGCTGGTCGAGTTCGGAAGCGACGCGTTGGGCTGGCGCGAGGCCGTGGTCCAGTCGGTGGCGGGGAACGTCGCGACCGTCGACATCCCGGCGTTCCTGCTCGGTCAGGACGACGTGCTCGTGGGCGTGCGCGCCAGCATCGGACCCGACGCCGCCGTCTTGACGGACAGCTTCACCTACCTCGGCAGCGACTTCACCGAGCTGAACCAGTACGAGCAGGCGGGCTTCGGTGAGTTCCCGCCGCGCACGCGCCTCTCGGGGCAGTTCACCGAGGGCGGTGAGGTGGTTCTGTTCCTCGACCGCTGGGCACCGGAGATGGAGATCGCCTTCCTCGTGATCGGCTTCGGTCTCGTCGATCCGCCGCTGATGGTCAAGGGCGGTCCCTTCCCGATCAACACCCTGCTGCCGGGCTTCACCTTCTTCCTGCCCTTCCCCGGGCTGCCAGGCCTGGAGTTGCACGCGAACATGCCGCCGGTTGTCGATCCGAACGCCAACGGGCAGTCGGTCTACATCCACGTGCTCACGAAGGAGAAGCTCGGGAACGGCATGACGATGTGGGGCTTCAGCAACGTGCTGCAGGCCACCTTCGACCTGGACTGAGCACGCGCCCGCCCGCCGTGCCGGTCAGCGACGGCGACGCCTGGACGCGACGCCACCATGCCTGAGCGCGACGCCTGGGCGGCACCGGGCAGGATCGGTGAGCGACCCGAGCTAGTCGAGGCGCTCGAGGATCGCCGCGAGCATGCGGCGTCCGTGGGAGTCCTGGCGCACCCGCAGCCCGTAGAGGTAGTGCAGCGCCTCGCTGTCGGCGCGGGCCACGATCGCGGTGAAACGCACCGGACCGTCGCGTTCGGGCAGGTCCACCTCGACGTCGAGCTGCGTGCCGTCGGCGAACCAGTTCTGCGCGTTGCGCACCAGCCGCACGGCGATGCCATTGCTGGAGGCGTCCACCAGCTTTCCGATGCAGGCGGTGGTCTCACCACGGATGGTGGTCCCGAGCCGAACGGTGAAGCCCGGAGCGGGACGGCGGCGACCGCGCCGCCGCTGGCAGGGCGCGACGGTGGTGGGGATCTCCAGCACCACGCGCGCGCTGGCCGGGCGGTCCTGGTAGGGATCCCAGTCGCGGATCGAGGTCAGGAAGGTG
>JAJDER010000174.1 GCA_029259725.1 Planctomycetota bacterium
ACCGCTTCGTGGCCCCCGAGGCGGTCCTGCCCCGCTGGGTGCAGGTTGCCGGGCGCACGCTCGAGGTCGAGCTGGCGCTCGACACGCCCAGCCGGCGGCAGGGGCTCATGCATCGCACGGAACTGGCCGACGACCGCGGGATGCTGTTCGTGTTCCCGATCACCGAGGACCGCACCTTCTGGATGCGGGACACGCTGATCAGCCTCGACATGCTCTTCCTGGAGGACGACGGGACGATCATCAACATCGAGGCCGAGTGCCCGCCCGGTGTCGAGCGGCCCGGCTTCCACAGTGACGGCCCCTGCCGCGTGGTCCTCGAACTCCGCGGAGGCCTGGCCGCCGAGTTCGGCCTGCAGCCCGGCGACCGGGTCGGGTTCGACCCGATCCTCCTCGAGCGGTCCCGGCTCTAGCGCGAGTGCCGGGCCGCCGGCGCGAGCGACCCGGCGACGGCCCGATGTCTTGATCGTCCCCGCGCTTGGTCTACAATGGTCCGTTCGCTCCGGAGCTTCGGAATTCCCTGCTCCGGGCACCCCTCGAGCTCGTCCGCCCCATTCCCGGGCGGACCCAGGAGCCCACGATGAAGGCCGACACCCATCCCGACTACGTCGAGTGCGCAGTGACGTGCGGTTGCGGCAACACGTTCACGACGCGTTGCACCGTGCCGAAGCTGAACGTCGAGATCTGCGCGGCGTGCCACCCGTTCTACACGGGTCAGCAGAAGTTCGTCGACACGGCCGGCCGCATCGAGAAGTTCAAGCGTCGGGTCGAGAAGCACGCCTCGATGGGCAAGGGCAAGTAGGCGGCGGCGGGCGCCTCGCCGCTCGCAACCACACGTTCCATGTTTCCCCGCCTGAAGGAGTGCGCCGACCGCTACCGCGAGATCGAGGCGCTCCTCCAGGACCCCGAGGTGCTCGGGCAACCGGCTCGCATGCAGGCACTCATGCGCGAGTCGGGCGCGCTGCGCGGGCGGGCGGAGTCCTACGCCGCGTGGGCCTCGCTCGAGGAGCGCAAGCGCGCCGCGACCGAGATGCTCGGTGACGCGGACATGCGCGAGCTGGCCGAGGAAGAGCTGGCCGAGGTGGAAGGAGCGCTCGACGTCATGGTCGGCGCCATGAAGCGCCAGGTGGCGGACGAGGACCCGCACCGAGGCCGGGACGTCATGGTCGAGATCCGGGCCGGCACGGGCGGTGACGAGGCGACGCTCTTCGCCGGCGACCTGCTCAAGCTGTACACGCGCTTCGCGGAAGCGCACGGCCTGAAGCTCGAGATCCTCGACAGCACCGCCACGGACGTGGGCGGCTTCAAGGAGGTCATCCTCTCGGTGGCCGGGGCCGACGCCTGGGACCTGTTGCGCTACGAGTCGGGTGGGCACCGCGTGCAACGCGTGCCGTCGACCGAATCGCAGGGGCGCATCCACACCTCGGCCGCCACCGTGGCCGTGCTGCCCGAGGCCGATGAGGTGGAACTCGAGATCGACGAGGCCGACCTGCGCATCGACACCTTCCGCAGCAGTGGCCCCGGTGGCCAGAGCGTGAACAAGACCAGCTCGGCCATCCGCATCACCCACGTGCCCACGGGCACGGTGGTCCAGTGCCAGGACGAGAAGAGCCAGCACAAGAACAAGAGCAAGGCGCTGCGCATGCTCCGGGCCCGTCTGGCCGACGCCGAAGCCTCCGCCCGCAAGGCCGAGACCGACTCGACGCGGCGTACCCTGATCGGCTCGGGTGACCGCAGCCAGCGCATCCGCACCTACAACTGGCCCCAGAACCGGGTCACCGATCATCGCATCAAGAGCAGTTACAGTCTCGAGCAGGTCCTCCTAGGGCAGCTCGATGTCGTGGTCAACGACTTGCGCGAGCGGGACCTGGAGGAGAAGCTCGCCGCCCTCGGAGAAGGAGCATCCTGACGTGAGCGACCCGAACGACAAGCACGAGGCGGCCGACGACCTCGATGACCTGGATCTGGACCTCGAGCTCGAGTTGGAGCCCGAGGCCGACGCACCCGAAGCGGTCGCCGACCTGGATCTGCCGGCGCTGGCCGAGGACGAACACCCGTCCGAGCACGGCGCCGTGGACAGCACCGCGGTCGCCGCGGCTGCCGTCGGTGCGGCCCTCGTGGCCGAGCCGGCCCCCGCGGCCGCGCCCAGCGCCCCGAGCACACCCGACGTCGAGTCCGTCGACCCGACCCGGGGCACCTGGGTGTGGCAGTTCGGCGCGCCTCCGCCGCCGCCGTCCTTCGGCGCGAAGTTCTTCTCGGGCAACGCGCTCGGGGAGCTGTACCGGTTCTTCGGCTGCGCGCTGCTCGTGTTCATCGGCTGCCTGCTTCCCTGGCGCGGCACCCTCGACGTCATGTTGCCCGACACGGGCATCGAGGCCGTCGGCGGCGCGGATGCGGAGACGCTCTCGACGGCCGTCGAGACGCTGATGCCGGGCTACTCCATCGCGTCCGGCGCGGTGAGCATGGTGATCGCGCTGTGGCTCCTGTTCGCGTCGCTCTACGGCATCTACTCCGGGCGCCAGAAGATCCTGCCCGTGTTCCTGATGCTCGAGCCGGCCTTCGTGAGCTGGTCGCGGACCCTGGCGTCGTGGGACACCGTGGCCGACGTGCCCTGGGCCGACAAGTTCACGGCGCTGTGGGCCCATGCCGGCACCGGCGTGCTGCTGACCCTGCTCGGGTCGACCATCGTGGCCGTCCAGCTCGTGCTGGTGACCGTGAAGGTCAGCCAGAAGACGCCGGAGGAGAAGGACAAGGCGGCCGCTCGCGCCGCCAAGAAGGCGACGCGGGGTGGCGGCGACAAGCCCGCCAAGGCTCCCAAGGCCGCCAAGGCTCCCAAGACCGGGAAGGCCGGCAAGTCCGAGAAGACCGACAAGCCGGGCAAGAGCAAGGCCGACGCCGGCGACGGTGACGACGCCAAGACCAAGGGCCGCCGCGGTCGCAAGCGCTGAGCGACTGCTGATCGAAGCCGCTCAGCGGCTCGGAGTGCGGACCGGCGACCCGAGCGTCGCCCGGCTGGAGGCGGAGGTGCTGTTGGCCTTCGTGCTCGGCATCTCCCGTGGGCACCTGCTCGCGCGGGATGGCGTGGACGTCGAGGCCGAGGGGCGCTTCGCGGTGCTGGTGGACGAGCGCGTCGGCACGGGGCGGCCCGTCGCCTACCTGATCGGCAGCCGGGAGTTCTGGGGGCTCGACCTGCTCGTGGACGAGCGCGTGCTCGTACCGCGGCCGGAGACCGAGCTGCTCATCGAGCGGTTGGCGCAGCTGCTCGCCGAAGGGCGCGTGCCACGGGGACCGCTCGTGGACCGCGGGACGGGGAGCGGCTGTCTGGCCGTGGCGGCCTCGGCCTGGCGCCCCGTGCTGGCGCTCGACGTGGAGGCCGACGCGCTGCAGGTGGCGCGCGCGAACGCGGCTCGTCACGTCGCTCGCGGCCGGGTCCAGTGCGTCCAGGGAGACGGGCTGGCGTCGATCGCCCCCGCGTCCGTGGCGGCCGTCCTGGCGAATCCGCCCTACATCACGGCCTCCGAGTTCGCGGCGCTCGACGAGGACGTCCGCGTGCACGAGCCGCGCCGCGCGCTGGTCGCCGACGAAGAGTCGGTGCCCGCGTTGTACACGCGCCTGTTGGCCGAGAGCCTGGTCGTGCTGCTCCCCGGCGGCTGGTGGCTCAGCGAGGTGGGCGCCGGCCAGGCGGAGCAGGTCGCCGCCCTGGCGCGGGCCGCCGGCCTGGCCGAGGTCGCCATTCGTCCCGATCTCGCGGGCCACGGACGCGTGGTCGAGGGACGCCGGCCGGAGCCGTCGCCGCCACCGGGGTGAGCCCGTGCCACTCAGTCGCTGTGCAGCTCCAGGAACGACTCGAGCGTGCGCCGGTTCTCGTCGTCCATCTGGGTGAAGAAGATCGCCACGACGTGCCCGTCGCCCTCGGGATCGCTGCGCACCACGGCGCCGCCGACCTTGAGCGGCACCGGGCCCGCTTCGCCCGGCAACGTCATGGTCACCTCGAGCACGGTCATCTCCTCGAACGCCGTGGGCGACAGGCAGGAGAGGCCGGACATCGAGAGGTCGCGCAGGGTGGCGGTGCCGTCCCGCCCGCCCAGCTCGATCTGGCCGTCGATGCTGAAGCGCGGGTGCAGGCGACGCTCGGTGGGCCGCTTGGGCTCGCTCATGAGGGCGTTCCTTCCGGGGTGCCCGACACCCTACGGAAGAACACGCGGCAAAAACAACGTCACCCGGCGCAGCTCCGACCGTCCCGCTCGGAAAGGGGCGGCCCGACGGTTAGGATCGGGGCTTGCGAGCCGGCCTTTCCGGAGCCGGGCGCCACAGGGCGTGTCGCTCCCGGATCGACTGTGCCGACCCAAGCAGAAGACGAAACGACGCAGGGCGCGCACGCGCCAGGAGTGAACGACACGATGGGCAACTTCAACAAGGTGATCCTGCTCGGCAACCTGACTCGCGATCCCGAGGTCCGTTCCACCACCGGTGGGCAACGGGTCACGGCGCTCGGTGTGGCCGTCAATCGGACCTACACCGTCGGGGGGCCCGGCGGGGAGAAGCGCGAGGAGACGACGTTCGTCGACGTGGACTTCTGGGCTCGGCGCGGCGAGGTCATCGCGCAGTACTTCAAGAAGGGCGACCCGATCTTCGTCGAGGGCCGTCTCTCCTTCCGGCAGTGGCAGGACAAGGACGGCAACAAGCGCAGCAAGCTGAGTGTCACCGGGGACAACTTCGAGTTCGTGAGCGGTCGTGGTGCGGGCCAGGGCGGTGGTGGTGGCGGCGGCTTCAGCGGAGGCGCGTCGGAGGACTTCGCACCGCCTCCGGACGCGCCCGGTGGTGCCGAGGGCTTCGACGAGGTCCCCTTCTGACCCCCCGGGGCACCGGATTCATCATGCGCGTCTTGCTGTTCGCGGGGCTGGCCGAAGCCGTCGGCCACCGCGAGGTGGATTTCGATTTCGGCTCCGCGGTCGGCGGTGACGTCGCCGGCGAGGCCACGGTCGACGAGCTCGTGGCGCGCTTGCGCGAGGTGTTCCCCGCGCTTGCCGGCCACGTGTTCCGCGTCGCCGTGGACCAGCGCTACGTGCGGGGTGACGAGCCCGTCACCGCGGACGCGGAGGTCGCGTTGATCCCGCCGGTGTCGGGAGGTCGGTCGTGATCCGCGTGCAGTCCGACCCGATCGACGTGGTCGCCGTGCTGGAAGCGGTCGAAGGGCCCGAGCAGGGCGCCGTCGTGAGCTTCCTCGGCCGCGTGCGAGACCACACCGGCGAGCAGGACGTGACGCATCTCGACTACGAAGCCTACGGCGAGATGGCGGAGCGCGAGTTGCAGCGGCTCGTCGACGAGGCGCGGGAGCAGCACGGCGCGGAGCGCGTCGCCGTCGTCCATCGCACCGGGCGGCTCGAGGTCGGCGACATCGCGGTGGCCATCGCCGTCGCGTCCGGGCATCGCCCCGCAGCCTTCGAGGCCTGCCGCTGGTTGATCGACACCCTCAAGGAGCGCGTGCCGATCTGGAAGAAGGAGTGGTTCGCCGACGGGGGACACTGGGTCTCGGATCGTCCCTGAGCATCCAGGCGGTAGGATTCGAAGCCCCCCCCGGAGACGTCACGCGTTGCGATCGTCCACACGACTCAGCCAGCTGCCGCCCTACGCCTTCGCGGAGATCGACCGCCTGCGTGACGAACGTCTCGCTCAGGGGGTGGACGTGATCGACTTCGGGGTCGGCGATCCCACCGACCCGGTGCCCGACGCGGTCGTGTTGGCCGCCCAGCGCGGCCTCGAGCGGCACCGGCGCTCGGGCTACCCCAGCTACGTCGGGAGTCGTGACTTCCGCACCGCGGTCGCGGACTGGATGCAGCGGCGCTTCGGGGTGTTGCTCGACACCGAGCAGGCCATCACCGCGACGATCGGGAGCAAGGAGGCCGTGTTCCACCTGGCCGAGGCCTTCCTCGACCCCGGCGATGTGGCGCTGGTCCCGTCTCCCGGCTACCCGCCCTACAGCACGGGGGCGCGCTTCGCGGAGGGTCGCGTCGAGACGTACGCGGTCACGAGTGAGGGGGCGGCCCTGCCCGACCTCGACGCCCTCCCGGCCGAGGTCGGCGATCGGCTGCGCGTGGTCTGGATCACGCAACCGCACGTGCCGGTCGGGCGGTGCGCGAGCCTGGACGCCCTGGCGCGGCTGCGCGCGCAGGTCGTGGAGCGGGACATCCTGCTCTGCTCGGACGAGGCCTACAGCGAACTGTGGATGAACGAACCCTGCGCGAGCGTGCTGCAGACCGGTGTCGAGAACACGCTCGTGTTCCAGTCGCTGTCGAAGCACTCGTGCATGACGGGTTTCCGTGTCGGCTTCGTGGCGGGGGACCACCGCGCGGTGTCGCTGTTCCGCCAGTTGAAGACCAACATCGATTCGGGCACGCCCCACTTCGTCCAGGATGCGGCGGCTGCTGCCCTGGACGACCAGACGCCCGCCGCCGAGGCGCGTGCGCGCTACCGCGAACGCGCCGAGGTGCTCATTCCGGCCCTGGAGGCCGTCGGGTGCGGCGTCACCGTGCCCGAGGCCGGCTTCTATCTGTGGGTCAAGGTGCCCGGAGCGGGAAGTGGTGTCACGTTCGCGAAACGGCTGCTCGGTGAAGCGCCGGCGGTCCTGGCCATGCCCGGGGAGTGGTTGGCCGAACCGGTCCGCGGTCGGTCGGGCACGCCCGGGGACGGGCGCGTGCGTCTGGCGCTGGTACCCTCGCTGGAGCGCTGCCGAACAGCTGCCGACCGGTTGCGCGCCTGGTCGCCCTGACGGGACCCGCGCGGCGGGCGATCGGCGCCGCCGCTCTCCGTAGGAACCGCTCGACATGATCTTCCGTCCGTCGTTCCCCGCGCTTCACGTCCCGAGGGCGTGGCGGCCGTTGCTCGTGGCGCTGCTGATCGTCGGGGGTGCCGCCCCGGTCCACGCGCAGCAGGAGAGCGAAGACGACCTGGCCTTTCTCGAGGAGCTCGAGCGGGCCTTCCGGCGGGGGGGCACCTACGCGGCGCAACGCGATCTCGACGAGTACCTGATCGACTTCCCCGAGTCCCCGGGCGCGCTGACCATCGCGGCTGCCGCCGCCCTCGGGCGCGGCAGGCTGGAGGCGGCCGAGAACCTGATGCGCCGCCTGCCCGATCCCGACCCGCGCCTGCTCGGGGCCCTGCTGCTGCGTGCGGGACGTTACGAGGAAGCCCTGGAGCTGGGCCGGAGACCGGAGACGCCACCCCTGCCCGGGGCGGTGCTGCGGACGGTTGCGCTCGACGGGCTGGGTCGTCGGCTCGAAGCCAGGCAGACGGCGCGCGACGTGTTGGCCGCGACCGACGACGCCGGGCTCACCGGGCTGGACATGCTCGACTACGGCAAGCTGCTCGTGTTCCTGCGCGAGTACGAACTCGCCAACCAGGCGCTCGTCTTCGCCGACGCGGATCTCAACGGCAAGCAGGGTCCGCGCTACCGCGTCAACGAGGCGGAAGTGCTGGTCCTGCTGGCGCAGGTGTTCTCGGCGGCGCGCCAGACGACCGGGGGCGGGGACAAGGCCCTGGCCGTCCTCGACGACGTGCTCGAGGTCGATCCCGGCGACCCGGATGCGCTCGTGGCCAAGGCCCGCGCCTTCGAGTACGGCTTCAACGGGCGGCTCGCCACCGCGGCGCTGGCCAAGGCGCTGGCGCGCGATCCCGGACATCCCGGCGCGCTCGAACTGCTCGGGCGCCAGCACCTGCTCGCGCGGCGTGCCGACGACGCGATCGCGGCCGCGGATCAGATCCTGAGCGACAACCCGCGGCACCGCGGCGCCCTGGCCCTGCGTGCGGCGGCGCTCACGGTGGCCGCGCGGCCGGACGCGGTGAGGGCGCGCGAGGCGTTCGAGTCGGCTCACCCGGAGAGCGCGGCGTACCTGGCCCTGGTGGGCGAGGTGATGCAGTCGTACTACCGGTTCGCGGACTCCATCGCCCCGTTGGAGGCGGCGCTCGCCCTGGAGCCCGACGACGAGTCACCGCTCTCCGTCCTGGCACAGAGCCTGGCCCACGTGGGCCGCGAGTCCGAAGCACGCGCGGCGCTGGAGGAACACACCCGGCGCAGTCCCTACCCCTTCCCCTGGCGCGCCAACATGCTGGCCGTCTTGCGCTCGCTGGAGGACTCGGTCGAAGTCTCCACGCCGGACGGATTCCGTCTGCGTCTGCCGCCCGGCGAACAGGACGTGACGGGCGTGGTCCTGGCCGAGGCGCTGGCCGCCGCGAGGCTCGACATGGCCGAGCGCTGGGGCGTGGACCCCGAGGACGAGGTGCTCGTCGAGGTCTTCGATCATCACGCGGATTTCTCCGTGCGCACGGTCGGCTTCTCGGGCTTCGGTGCCCTGGGTGCGTGCTTCGGCAACCTGTTCACCATGCTCAGCCCGATCTGCGAACTCCGGGGCGGGTTCCACTGGCACCAGACCGCGCTGCACGAATACGCCCACGTGGTCACGCTCGCCCTCTCGCGCAGCCGCGTGCCGCGTTGGCTCACCGAGGGCATCAGTGTCGTCGAGGAGAAGAAGTTCGATCCGAGCTGGGCCCGACCGATGGAACGCGATGTCCTCGATGCGCGCGCCAACGGCATGGTGCCGCCGCTGGAGTTCATGGACAGCCTGTTCCGGGACGGCTCCACCATCGGCCTCGGCTACTACCTGGGCAGCCTGGTGGCCGAAGTCGTGGAGGCGGAGTACGGCTTCGACGGCCTGAGGGATCTGGTCGCGGCCTACGGCGACGACCTCTCCACGGGCGACGCGATCCGGCGCGCTCTCGGCGTCGAGCCCGAGACCGTCGATGCCGCGTTGCTGGCGTACATCGACGAGGTCGTGGCGGCACGGGCGGTCCTGGCTCCGCGCTACAACGAGGAGGGCAAGGAACGGCTCAGGCAACGTGTCTCGGCCGGCGACGACGCGGCGCTGCTCGAGCTGTCCCGGGCGTACATCCATCTCGGCCAGCTGGTCGATGCGGACGGAGCGATGGACCGCTACCTCCGCGGACACGAGCACGGCCCCGCCGTGGATCGCGTGCTGGCCGAGGCGGACCTGGGACGCAAGGCTCCCGGAGCAGCACTCGAGAAGCTCCGCCACTGGGCGGCGGCGGGTGAACCGGACTACGACGGCTTGCGCCTGCTCGGCCTGCTGCTCATCGACGAGGGCGAATCGGACGAGGCCATCGCCGCGCTGATGCGCGCGCGCGCGCTCTATCCGGCCGACGTGGCAGCCGACTCGGCCACGCGCCTGCTGCTCCAGATCGTCGATGCCGAGGACGACGCCGGCCCCTACGACGACCTGCTGCTGACCGTCGTGTCCCACGACGAACTGGCCTGGCCCGAGCGCGTGATGCTCGCCGAACAGTCCCGCGCCGCGGGGGACCTGGAGGGTGCGCGTCGGTGGTACGGCGATCTGGTCGACATCGATCCGTACCGCCCGCGGATGCGCATGGACTACGCCGAAGTCCTGGTCGAGAGTGGGGACCGGGAGGCGGCACGGCGGCAATGGGAGCTCGTGCTGGGCATGCGTGCCGAACAGGTGCCCGGTGACGCACCGCGTCCGGAGGGCGGCGAGTCCGGCGGTGGTGGCCTCCTGGGCCACTTGCAGGGCCTCATGGGCGGACCGGGCTCCTCGCTGGAGGAGATCCAGAACGACGCGAGACGCCGTCTGCAGGAAACCTCGGAAGGCACACGGTGAGCGAGTTGCATCCGCATCGGCGGGGGTGCTAGCGTGCAAAGTTCGTGATGAACGGACCGGTGGCGGACATTTGGCGGGCAGTGTCCGAAGAGTTCGGACGCATGCGGGGGGACCGAGCGCGCGACCTCTGGTTGCGGGAGGCGCAACCGGTCTCGTTCCGTCGCGGACTCTTCACCCTGAACCTGCACGACGAGGCGGCGAAGGCCGCTGTCGATGCGCGCTACCTCGGGGACATCGAGTCGATCCTGCTCGACTTCACCGGGAGCCCGGTGCGTGTGCTCACGCGTGTGGGCCCCAACGGTGACGACGGCCCGAAAGCGGCCGCCGAGAGCCTGCCGCAGCGCGCCGGGGAGTTCCCGCCGGCCGCGCTGCCCTTCGTCGTCACCGACCGCAATCGTCTCGTGTACGAGGCGGTCTCCGCCTTCGCCGAGTCGCCCGGGGCCGGGTTCGACCTGCTCTTCATCCACGGGCCCGAGGGCTGCGGCAAGACCGCTCTGATGCGGCACGCCTTCGAGCGCATGTGCGCGCGAGAGAGCCACGTGGATCCGCTGGTCCTGTCCGGCGAGACACTGACCCAGGACGTGAGCCGGGCGGCACGCAACGGCACGCTGGCCCGCCTGCGCCGGGCCTGGCGCGGCCACGGAAGCGTGCTGATCGACGAGGCCCACCGTCTGCGCGGTCGTGCCCGCAGCCAGCACGAGACGGCGTCGATGCTCGCGCCGCTGTTCGAGGCCGGCGGCCGCGTGCTGATCATGTCGCGCCACGCGCCCGCCGAGGTGCACCTGCTGGACGACCGACTGCACTCCTACTTCCAGGCCACACTGCAGCTCGAGCTGCCGAGACCGGCCACCGAGGATCGTGAAGCCGTGCTCACGGCGTTGGCCGCGACCCTGCGCGTCCCCATGGATGCCGAGGTGCCGAGCCTCGTGGCCTCGCGCTGCCCGGGCACGTTGACGGACGGCGTGGCGCTGATGCAGCGTGTCGCGAACAAGGCGCGCGGCTCCGGACGCCCGATCAGCGCCGAACTGGTCGAGCCGTGGCTGACGCGCCCAGGACGGGCCGCCGCCGGCATGGACGACCTGGTGCGTCTCGTCGCCGCGGAGACCTCGGTGGAGATGGAACGCATCCGCTCCGCGGAGAAATCGCGCCACGTCGCGGCCGCGCGTCACCTGTTCATCGACCTCGCGACGCGCAGCCTGGGGATCTCGGCACGCCAGGTGTGTCGTTACCTGCGCCTCAACTCCCCGTCGGTCGTGGGTTACGCCAAGCGCGCCGTGGAGCGGCGACGGCACAACGAGCCCGAGTTCGACAAGCTGGTCCATGACCTGCAGACGACGATGGAGGGCGCCCAGCGCGACCTCTCGTGGTGACCTCGGGGTTGTTGATCGCCTTCGAGGGCGTGGACGGCTGCGGCAAGACCACGCAGATCGATCGCTGCCGCGCCTGGTTGGCGGCTCGCCGGCCCGAGCGCGACGTGTTCGTGCTGCGCGAGCCCGGAGGTACCCCGCTCGGGGAGCGGGTCCGCGAGGTGCTGCTCGACGGGGAAGTCGTCGGGCCCAAGGCCGAGATGCTGCTCTACATGGCGGCGCGCGCTCAACTCTACGACGCCGTGGTGCTCCCCGCTCTGGAGGACGGGCACGCGGTGATCCTGGATCGCAGCCACTACTCGACGGCGGCCTACCAGGGTCACGGTCTGGGCCTCGACGTGGGTGCGATCATGCGGCTGGCCACCCTTGCCACGGGCGGGCGCGCGCCGGACCGGGTCGTGCTGCTCGACCTCGACCCGGCGGTGGCGCGCCGCAGGCTCACCGGCGCGGCCGACCGGATCGAGCAGCGCGACGAGGCCTACTTCGGGCGCGTGGCCGCGGGCTACCGGGCGCTGGCCGAAGCCGAGCCCCGACGTTTCGTGGTCGTCGATGCGGCCCGTGAACCGGATGCCGTCGCGGCGGACATTGCCGCGGGGCTCGACGATGTCGGCTGAAGCCAGCGGGCCCGACGGCTCGGCGGCCTTCGGTCTCGTCGGCCACGAAGACGCACGCCGTCGCATGCGCGCGGCCCTGGCCTCGGGGCGGCTGTCTCCCGCGTTGCTGGTGAGCGGCGAGAGCGGACTGGGCAAGGGACTCTTCGCGCTCTGGCTGGTGGCCGCGTCCTGGTGCGCCGAGGAGTCGAGTCCGTGCGGTGTCTGCCGCACGTGCCGCAAGGTGGTGACGCTCCAGCATCCGGACCTGTCGATCCTCAAGCGCATCACCGGCGAGGACGAGGACCCCGACGGGCTCGGAAGCCGGTTCGAGATCACCGTCGAACAGGTGCGGCAACTGGCCGTGTCCGCGCTCGGGTTGCGACCGCTCGAGGCCAGCGGTCGCGCGATCCTCGTCGACGGCAGCGACGACGTGAACGAGGCGGCCCAGAACGCGCTGCTCAAGGTGCTCGAGGAGCCGCCGCGTGGCGCGCGTCTGGTGCTGATCAGCTCGCGCCCCGACCGCATGCTGCCCACGATCCGCTCACGCTGCCAGGAGGTGCGCCTGTCCGCCCTCGGGCCGGCGCAGATGCAGGTCTTCCTGGGTGAGGGTGAGTCCGGGCTGGCCGCGCTGGCCCGCGGTCGGCCGGGGCGCCTGGCCCTGCTGCGTTCGCTCGACGTGCGAGCGCTGCTCGAGGCCTTCGATGGGGCGCTCGCGGGGCGCAACCTCGCGACCTTCGGTGAGCGGGCGCGGGAACTCGCGCAGCGGGCCCAGGGTGGCGAGGAGAAGGCAGAGGCGGTAGCGGACACCGGCCTGAGCGACGGGGGCCTGCTCCCGGACTCCCGGGCCGCCGGACGCGCGACCGGAGTCCGCCGACCGCCTGACGAGGTCGCGGCGCAGAGGTTGGTGCTCGACGTGCTCCTGGCCCGCCTGCGGGACCTGGCGGCCGCCGCGTCGGGTGTTCCACGGGAAGACCCCCAGGGCGGCAGCAGGGCCCTCACCACGGCGCTCCTGCCCTTGCCCGTGGTCGATCTCTCGGCGGGCTGGGACGACCTGGAACAGGCGCTGCTCGAGGCCGGGGAGGACCTGCGTCGACACATCCCCGGGTCGGTGGCCTGGACCGCATTTGGCCAGGCCCTGAGGCGCAGGACTAGGGGGTAACCTGGGGGCCGCCCCCTACGGATGGTGGGTCGTCAAGCGGAGGCCCCGGGCCGCCGATGTGGTGGTGCCTCGACACCCAAGACCATGACCGCGCCCATCAACTTCCACGAACGTATCGAGCAGCTGGCGTCCCGGGACTGCCGCTATCACCCCGAGGCGTACCACTTCGTCTTCTCGGCCCTGGACTACGTCCTGGACACGCAGGAACACGAGAGCGAGCAGGGTGGTCGTCGCCTGCCGGACGACCGGCACGTGGCCGCCGCGGACCTGCTCGACGGACTCCGCGACTTCGCGCTCGAGCAGTACGGTCCCCTGGCGCGGCTCGTGCTGGAGCAGTGGGGGCTGTACCGCACCGAGGACTTCGGGGAGATCGTGTTCGGCCTCGTCCAAGGTCGGCTGCTGAACAAGCAGGACACCGACCGCAAGAGCGACTTCCGCAACGGTTTCAACTTCCGCGAGGCGTTCGACCGGGCGTACCAGCTCGCGCCGAAGCCGACCGGCTGATGATCACACGCCTGCGGCGGATCGCCTTCCCGATCCTCGCGCTCGTCATCGTGCTGCTCGTGGCCTCGACGCTGTCGTCGACGCTGAGCCCGGTGCTGTTCGCGCTGTTGATCGCGGTCGTGCTCAACCCCCTGGTCGAGTTCGCCGCACGTCTGCGCATGCCGCGGGTGGCGACGGTGACGCTGCTCTACCTCGGGCTCGCGTTCGTCATCGTCTTCTCGGCCACGGGCCTCAGCCGGCAGTTCCAGGACCTGGCGATCTCGCTCAGCGGTGAACCGTTCCTGGGTGACCTCGACGGGGACGGACTGATCACCCTGGGCTCCGGCCCCGAGGCGCAGGCGGAGTTCGTGGATCTCGATGGCGACGGCGCCTACGACAGTGGAGCGCTGCTCGAGCTCGAGGCCTGGGTCAACTCCGAGATCACACGCCGAGCCGACGGCTGGTACGGCGAGATGCTCGACGAGGCACGCACGACCACGCTCGAGACGCTGGCCTCGCTGGCCCGGCCCGCCGGCGACATGATCGCGGACCTGCTGGCGCAGGGCGCGGCCTGGGCGGGGGGCATGCTGGAACTGGTCACGCTGGTCGTGCTGATCCCCTTCTACCTGTTCTTCTTCCTGGTCGAGTTTCCGGCCATGCGCCGCCGACTGAAGGAACTCGTGCCGCGGCGCCACCAGGAGCAGGTCGAGCGCGTGGCCCGGGACATCCGCGTGGAGCTGACCACCTTTCTCCGCGGCCGACTGCTGTGCGGGTTCGTGAAGGCGATCTTCCTCTGGTGCGGCATGGCCTTCCTCGGCGTGCCCTTTGCGCCGGTCATCGCCCTGGTCACCGGGCTGCTGTCGCTGATCCCGTTCTTCGGGTTCCTGGTGGGCGTGATTCCCGCCGCGGTGCTGGCGCTGACGATGCCCGGAGGCGGCACCGACAGCGTGCTCTGGGTGCTCGTCGTGTTCGGCGCGGGAGAAGCGCTCGAGGGCGCGGTCCTGTTCCCCCTGATCCTGGGGCGTGAGACGGGCCTGCATCCGGTCCTGCTCGTGGTGCTGCTCCTCGCGGGTGGCAGCCTGATGGGCACCCTCGGCGTCATCGTGGCGATCCCGCTGGCGCTGATCGGCAAGGTGTTCTGGCGCGAGTTGGGGCGGCCCCTCTATGTCGAGTGGGCGGAGGCGGGCGACGGCTGACCGGTCCTTCAAGGGCGACGGCCCGCCGACGCCGGGCGTCGACGGGCCGCGTGGGCTCCGTGCAGGGGGCGCGGGGCGAGCCCGTCAGCGGGCGTCGGGTCCGGCGGCGTCGCCCCCGCCCTGGGCGATCAGCGCATAGCCCTCGACGGTGGCCATGTCGACGGCCATGGCGTCGAAGAGCGTGCGCAGGGCGGCCTGGAGCTGGCTGTCCTCCTGCCAGTCACCGACGAGGCCGAAGCCCGGGAACTGGACGCCGCGGGCATCGGCGACGCGGTCGCGGACCTCGATGCGCAAGAGGCGACGGACGGTGTCGTCGGTCAGGTGCGTGTCGAGAGCGGCTCGGAAGGCGTCGAACTCCGGGTAGCGTTGCGCCTCGCGATCGTCGCTGTCGGCCAAGGACAGGAACAGGTCGCGATGGGTGGTCCACTGCTCGTCGACGTAGCGCTGGAAGTCGCTCTTGAAGCGCGGGCCGGCCATCGGGTCCGGGTCGGCTTCCGGATCCGCCGCGGCGGCGGCATCCTCGGCGCGCTCGATCATCCGGTCACGCAACTTGGCCAGCTCGTTGTTCTCCCAGGGCTCGAGGCCGTCGAACGCGACCTCGACGTCGGGCACGATGCCGCCTTCCAGGGTGACGCGGCCGTCCAGATCGCGCTCGGTGTGCACCGAGGTCCCGTCGGCGAGGTAGTAGCGGGCATTGGTGATCTTGACGTTCACGGGATAGGTGTACGCGGCGTCGCCATCGACGTCCTCGAAGTCGTCGCCCGGGTCGTACAGGCCGTTGTAGTTCCGGTCGCGCTTGAGGCGATCCCCGGGGCGGGCGTCCATCGGCATGGCCTGCTGCACCGAACCCTTGCCGAAGGTCTTGTCGCCCACGATCTGGGCGCGCTCGGCGACCTTGAGCGCGCCGGCGACGATCTCGCTCGCACTCGCGCTGCGCTCGTTGACCAGCACCACCATCGGGCCGTCGAAGCGACCGCGGATGTTGCGGCTGTAGTATTCCTCGCGCGGTGCGCTGCGGCCCTCGCTGTAGACCACGAGCTGGTTCGGCTCCAGGAACAGGGACGACATGTTGACGGCCTCGCTCAGGTAGCCGCCGCTGTTGTTGCGCAGGTCGAGCACGAAGCCGCGCATGCCCTGCTGGCGCAGCCCGTCGAGGGCGACGAGCAGCTCCTCGGAGGTGCCCTCGGCGAAGCCCACGACCTCGGCGTAGCCGACGCCGCCCGGAAGCATGGAGCTGCTCACGCTCGGGATGTGGATCACCTCGCGGTCCACGGTGACGGTCCGGAAGTCGTCCCAACCCTCGCGCCAGGTCTTGACCGTCACGCGCGTGCCTGGCTCGCCCTTGAGGCGCCGGATGATCTCATCGTTGTCGTGACCGTAGGTGGGCCAGCCGTCGACCTCGATGATGCGGTCACCACTCTGCAGTCCCTCGCGGTACGCGGGGCCGGAGTAGATCGGGCGGGTGATCGTGAACCAGTCGTCGATCGTGTCGACGTAGGCGCCGATGCCGGCGTAGTTGCGACGCAGGTCGAGGATCCAGCGCTCGAACTCGGCACTCGAGAAGTAGGTCGAATGGGGATCGAGGCTGTTGAGCATGCCCTTCGCGGCCGCCGTCACCAGGCGCTCCCGTCCCTCGGGCCCGACGATCTGGTCGCCGATCAGGTGGTGTTCCTGGACCTTGTCGATGAGCTCCTCGAGCACGTCGAGACTGCCGGGGCCGGTGTGATCCTCGTCGCTGGTGGGCTCGCCGGGCTGCTCGGTCCAGCGGATCTGGCGCTCGACGTAGTAGCGGATCTTGTCATCGGTCTCGATGTAGGCGCGGGCGAGCTGGCCGCGCGGGCCGGGGTCGGCAGCGAGCACCTTGAGGACCGGACGGGCGTTGGGGTAGTCCTTGATCTCCGCCAGTGAGAACGCTGCGTCCGCGGACAGCTCGGGGTCGTCGCTCTCCAGCGCGTCGAGCAGGAACTTGTGGGCCTCGGTCTTCGTCTTGCGGCGACTGATGTGGTAGAGCGTCCGGGCCACGTCGATGCGTTCGGCGGTGGGAAGGCGCGTGTCCTTCAGCATGTCGGCGAGCCGCTCGGTGACCGGATCGAGGTCGCGGAAGGAACGATCCGCGAGCAGCGCCAGTGTCTCGGTGCGCTGCGGCGTGTCGAGCAGCGGCAGCAGGATCTCGGCCGCGCGGTCGGTGGCATCGAGCTCGACCAGGGCGCCGCCGACGACCAGCTGCACCGTGGCGGGCAACTCCTCGCTGCGGTTCGCGAGGTGCGGAACCGAGAGCAGGGAGTCCTCCTGAGCGACCTCCTGCAGCTCGTCGACCAGCATCCAGCGGTAGGTGCCCTGCGCGTCTTCCAGGCGGAAGAGGAGGTCGTCCAACCGGGCGGTGAGGTCGTCGGCCGGGGCCGGGACCAGTGCCAGGGTGGCAACCAGCAGCGAGGAAGCGAACATGCGGCTCTCCGAGGGGAGGAGTGGCGACGGGTCTTATTCGGATGCGGGACCGTAGGGCTGGAACGCCAATATACCGGTGATGATCGCACGTTCGGTGTCGGGCACATGGCCAACCGGCTGCCGGGCTTCGTCCGCGGGACGCCCGAGACGCTCCAGGACGGCCTCCTCCGACGCAGCTCCGGGTCCGTATGATGGCGCCCTCATGGCCGGACCTTCAGAAAGCGACCTGACCCACCTCGCATCCGACGGCCGCCCCCGCATGGTGGACGTGGGCGACAAGCCCGTGACCCGCCGCCGAGCGGTCGCGGGCGGCCTCGTCGTCATGCACCCGGACACCCTGACGCTGGCCCTCGGCGCCGGCGGGCCCAAGGGGCCGGTCCTGGACGTGGCGCGCGTGGCCGGGATCCTGGCGGCCAAGCGCACCGCTGAACTCGTGCCCCTGTGCCACACCCTGCCGGTGGATGCCGTCGACGTGGAGTTCTTCGCGGACGGTCCCGAAGCCCTGGCGATCCGCGCCACGGTGACCACCACCGGGCGCACCGGCGTCGAGATGGAGGCGCTCACGGCGGTCTCCGTGGCGGCGCTGACCGTGATCGACATGCTCAAGGCGGTGCAGAAGGACCTGACCATCACCGACGTCGGGCTGCTGGAGAAGACCGGCGGCCGCAGCGGCGCATGGACCCGGGGGCGCTGAGCCGTCCATGGATCGGGATTCCATCTCGCAGACCGTGGCGTTGCTGGTGGTGGTCCTCGCCTGTGTGCGTTGGCTGCCCGCGAGCGGCACCGAGGACTGGCTCGGTCGAGGCGCGCCGCGGGCCGCGCTGAAGCTCGACGCGATGTTCGCTTCCGGGGAGCGGCCGCTCCAGACAGCCATGGCCCTGCGCGCGGGCTTCGCGCCGTTGCGCGTGCAGCGCTACCTCGCCTGGGCGCAACTGGTGCGCCAGATCGAGGAGCGCGGCGAGCCCGGTTCCCGCATCCAGCTCAAGGGCGTCTCGCGCAACGAAGGCTGGTTGCTGGCCTACGATCTCTACCCGCACCGGGTCGTCGGGGAGACCGCCGAGAACGGCAGCTCGGCGGCGGACGAGACCCGGCCGGATGTCTTCGCGGTGTTGATCGGCGGTGACGTGCCGCGGCTCGAGTGGCCCGCTCCGTGATCGCGCTCGCGCTGCCGCTCGGCGTCGCCATGGTCCTGGGTGCCGTCTTCGATCGTGCCCTGCTCGCCGACCCGAGTCGTGGCGCCATCGAGCGCCTGGGGCGGGCGTTGATGCTCGGCCTGGGCCTGCTCGGATCCCTGGCCCTCGGGTTGGACGGCATCGGGCTCGGCGTCTCTGCGGCAAGTGTCGGTGGCGGAAGCCTCGTGCTGCTGCTGCTCCTCGCGCCGCTGGCCCTGCGGGTTGCCGCGGTGCCGGAGCTCGATGCGACGGACGCGACGGCGAGAGTGCCCCTGGGCCTCGGCGGGCGCGTGGCCTGGGCCGGTCTGCTCGGCGGCGCCGCGGTGAGCCTGGCGCTCGTCGTCCGCTCCGGGTGGCTCCGCCCGACGTTCCAGTTCGATGCGCTCACGCGCTGGATGCTCAAGGCCAAGGTCATCGCCCTCGACGGCACGCTCCTCGGCGCGATCTCCCACGACCCCGGGTTCGGCTTCACGCACCAGCGTTATCCGCCACTCGTGTCCTACCTCGCGGCCATGCCGAACCTGATCTCCGGCGTGTTCGACGACCGCATCGCCTCGGCGATGTTCCCCTGGTTCGCCGTGGCCCTCGCGGCCGTGCTCTACGGAGCGGTCTCGCGCCGGGTGGGCCGGGTGGGCGGCGCGCTGGCGGCGTTCTGGTTCTCGACGCTGCCGCTGGTGGCGTACCTCCCGTTCCCGCCCCCGGGGAGTGGGGCGTTCAGCGCCATGGCCGATCTGCCCCTGGCGCTCTTCGCCACCGGTGCCCTGCTGGCCGCCGCGGACGCCGTCGAGGGGCGCCGGGCGCGCGCCCACCTCGAGGCCGGCGTGCTGCTCGGGTTCGCCACGCTGACCAAGAACGAGGGTCTGCCCCTGTTGGCGGGCGTCGGCCTGGCCTTCCTGCTCTTCGCTCCGACGACCCGGTGGCGCCGGGCCCTGGGCGTCACCGGGTTGGCGGCCTGCCTGCAGGTCCTGCTCTGGACCCGCCTGGCGCTCGGCATGCCGACGCTCGACGAGCACTATCCCGACCGCCTCACCGGGTCGGCGCTCGTCGAGGGTCTCGAGCGACTGCCCTCGATCCTGTGGCGCCTGGCCGGCGAACTGGGGGACCTGAACCGGTGGAATGTGACCTGGCTGGCGGCGGCGGCCCTGATGGCCGTGGGGCTGAGGCGTCTGCGGACTCGCGGGGCCGGGCTGATCCTGGTGGCCGTGGGAGTCCAGATCGGCGCGTACGTACTGGCCTACGTGGTGACCTCCTGGACGAGCCCAGCCGCCCAGGCCTCGCCCCTGGGCGTGGTGCCGTACCTCATGGACGTGACCCTGGGGCGCTTGTTGCTGCACGTGGCACCCGCTGTCCTGGCGCTCGCGGTCCTGGCCGCGCCACCTCGAGCCGACCGGGCCGGTTGAAACGCCGCCGGGCGGCCGGTTCAATGGCCCGGTTCGCCCCACCCCGGACAGAACCCTCCCCGCCGAAGAGCCCCACCGCCCGCGCCGCGACGCCGGGCCCGAAAGCCCCATGGTCAAGATCTCCACCAATCAGTTCAGCAACGGCATCACCCTGCGCATCGACGACCAGCTCTTCGACATGGTCGAGTTCCAGTTCGTGAAGCCCGGCAAGGGCAACGCCTTCGTGCGGACGAAGCTGAAGAACCTCAAGACCGAGGGGGTCAAGGAGATCACCTTCAACAGCAAGGACACCGTCGAGCAGGTCATGGTCGACAAGCGGCAGATGGAGTACCTGTACCGCGACGGTGCCCACTACGTGTTCATGGACCCCGAGACCTACGAACAGAGCCTGGTCGAGGAGGAGATGGTTGCGCCGCTGCTGCGCTTCCTCAAGGAGAACACGACCTGCCTCATGAAGATCTGCGAGGACGAGATCATCAGCATCGCCCTCCCGGACCACATGAAGTTCCTGGTCGTCGAGACCACACCCTGGGTGAAGGGCTCCACCGCCCAGGGCGGCAACAAGCCCGCTGTTCTCGACACGGGGACGACGATCCAGGTTCCCGTCTACCTCAACCCGCAGGAGTGGGTGAAGGTCGACACGCGGACGGGCGAGTTCAGTGAGCGGACTTCCGCTCCCGAATGAACGGCCCGGACGGCGGACGCATCCAGACGGCCCACGGAGAGCTTCCTTGGCAGCTCGCAAGAAGGCCGCCACCCGCAACAAGACGGGCGGCGTGAAGAAGAAGACCGGCAAGCGCACGACGGCGGCGCGCAAGGCGTCGCAGGCCTCGTCCGGCAAGCGGGCCTCCCGCAAGGGGGGCTCACGCAAGCCGGCGTCGAAGACGCCCGCGGTCGGCAACGCGACGGCGTATCCGGAGGTCGAGGGCCTGGTCGAGCTCATGGACCGGCATGGCCTGGTCGAGATCGACTACAAGGCGGGGCCCGGCGGCATGCGCGAGATCCGCCTCTCGCGGGCGGCGCCCCTGGCAGGCGCGGTCGTTCCGGCCGCGCTGGGCACGCCGCCCGAGGTCGCCGCGGAGAGCCCCGCGGCGGAGGACGAGGGGCTCGTGCCCTTCACCTCGCCGATGGTCGGGACCTTCTATCGCGCGCCCAGCCCCGAGGCCTCCCCTTTCGCGAGCGTGGGGGACAGCGTCGATGGCACCAGCACGGTCTGCATCATCGAGGCGATGAAGGTGATGAACGAGATCACCCCGGACGTGTCGGGTGAGATCGTGTCGATCGAAGTGGAGAACGGGGAGGCGGTCGAGTTCGGGCAGACCCTCTTCCTGCTCCGGTCGCGCTGACGTGTTCCGCCGGGTCCTGATCGCAAACCGCGGCGAGATCGCGCTGCGGGTGCTGCGCGCATGCCGCGAGCTGGGCGTGGAGACGGCCGTCGTCCACTCCGAGGCGGACGCCGACGCCATCTACGTCAAGTTGGCGGACGAGCACATCTGCATCGGCCCCGCTGCGGCCGGCCAGAGCTACCTCGACATCAACCGCGTCATCGCCGCGGCGGAAATCGCCGAAGCCGATGCGATCCACCCCGGTTACGGGTTCCTGGCGGAGAACCCGCGCTTCGCCGACATCGTGGAGGCCTGCGGTTTCACCTTCATCGGACCGCCCGCAGACGTGATCCGAAAGCTCGGCGACAAGAACACGGCACGCGAGATCGCCGTGGCCGCGGGCTGCCCCGTGGTTCCCGGAAGCCCGGGTCTCGTCCCGACCGCCGAGGAGGCCCTGGAGCTGGCGGAGGACATCGGCTACCCGATCATGGTCAAGGCCACCGCGGGCGGCGGCGGGCGCGGGATGCGTCCGGTCCCCGACGCCGAGTCCCTGCCGGGCCTGTTCGCCGCGGCCAGTTCGGAGGCCGCCGCCGCGTTCGGCAACGGGGACGTCTACCTGGAGAAGCTGGTGGTGCAACCGCACCACGTCGAGATCCAGGTGCTCGCGGATCAGCATGGCAACGTGATCCACCTGGGTGAGCGCGAGTGCTCGATCCAACGTCGGCACCAGAAGCTGATCGAGGAGAGCCCCTCGCCGATCCTCACCGCGGAGTTGCGCCGGCGCATGGGCGCTGCCGCCGTGTTGCTCTGCAAGCAGGCCGGCTACGTGAACGCGGGAACGGTCGAGTTCCTCGTGGACGCCGACCGCAACTTCTACTTCATGGAGCTGAACGCGCGGATCCAGGTCGAGCACCCGGTGACCGAGTTGGTCACCGGCGTGGATCTCGTCAAGGAACAGCTCCGCGTGGCCGCCGGGATGCCGCTGTCGATGGGGCAGGACGACATCATCGTCCGGGGGGCGGCCATCGAGTGCCGCATCAACGCCGAGGACACGGCCCACGGGTTCCGGCCCAGCCCCGGCACGATCACCTCCATGTTCGTGCCCGGAGGACCCGGAATCCGGTGGGATTCCCACGCTCACGTGGGATATCGGATCCCTCCGCACTACGACTCGATGATCGGGAAGCTGTTGGTCCACGCCGAGACTCGCGAAGCCGCCATCAAGACCATGGAGCGAGCGCTCGATGAGTGTCGGATCGAGGGGATCGCCACGACGGTTCCCTTCCACAAGCTGGTGCTGTCCGACGAGCGCTTCGTGGCGGGTCGCTACGACACGTCCTTCGTGGAGACGATGAAGCGGAAGGTCGGAGAGGAGCATCCATGATCCGCGTCGCTCTGCTGGGCCTCGTCCTGCTCGTTCCGTCCCCCCGGCTGGGGGCCCAGGAGACGGTGCGCGTGCACCGGCTCGCGGACACGGTCTCGATCCGTCAGCCCGACGGCTCCGAACGAGCGCTGTACTACTTCGACCCGGTCCACGCCCTGGCCGTGGGCGGCCAGGTGGAGCAGGGCAGCAGCGCCCACACCCAGGTGCTGCTGTCGGGTGGCGGCCTGCTCGAGGTCCAGAGCAACGCCCACTTCGTGATCGATTCGCTCGGCGCCGACGGCGACGTGATCCGTTTCGAACAGGTGACGCTGGCGAAGATCCGTGCGTCCACGCGGGCGCTGCGCATCGTGCTGCCGGGTGGCACGGTGACCTGCGACATCGACAACTCCGAGATCCGGATCCAGCGCGTGCCGGGTCGCTACGAGGTCCGCAACCAGGGTCATCGCCCCGTGGGCATGACCGCGAACCTGGTCGCGATGCGCGAGGTCGGCGGCGAGTTCGAGGAGGGCGCCGGTGGGCTCGGTGCCGCCACCCTCGACGTGGGCGAGGAGATCCGCCTGCCCGACATCCGCCTGGACCACCCCGTCCGTGGTGACCTGCTCGAGGCCTGGGGCGTGGTGCTCGTGCGCCATGGTGCCGAGGTCGAGACGCTCATCGACGAGGGCGCGCTCAAGCTCCGTCGTTCGCCGTCCGTGGATGGCGACGCCGAAGACATCACGGATCTCTACCCGAGGCCCGCATCCGAGCAGGCGGCGCTCTCGGTGGGGGGCGTGCGCACGCAGGTGCCCGCCGGTCAGGTGCTCGTGATCCACAACCAGCGGCCCGATGTGCCACGGCCCACGGCACCGCCCTCCCCGGTGCTGCTCGCGTCGCCCTCCGCCGCCGAGGATGCCGCGATGCTCCCGCCGCTGGACGCACCGCCGGCCGTGAGCGATCCGGCGCCGAGCGACGGAAGCACCGACGACGGCGGCACCGACGACGGCGGCACCGACGACGACGGCACCGACGACGGCGGCGGCGACACCAGCGACGGCGAGGCCCTGTCGCCCGCTTCCCCGAACACCCCCTGACCCTCACCACACCCGGAGACTCATCCGATGCGCGCCCTCGTCACCGGCGGAGCCGGATTCCTCGGCAGCCACCTCTGCGAGAAGCTGCTCGACAAGGGCTGGGAGGTGGTCTGCATGGACAACCTCTCCACCGGCGATCTCGGCAACATCGAGCACCTGATCGGCCGCGACGGCTTCAAGTTCGTGATGGTCGACGTGACCGACTTCATCCACGTGCCGGGCGAGCTGCACCGGATCTTCCACTTCGCTTCGCCGGCCAGTCCGATCGACTACCTGAAGATGCCGATCCAGACCATGAAGGTCGGATCCCTGGGCACGCACAAGGTGCTCGGACTGGCCCGGGCCAAGGGTGCACGCCTGCTCATGGCGAGCACCTCGGAGGTCTACGGCGACCCCGCCGTGCACCCGCAGACCGAGGACTACTGGGGCAACGTGAACCCGGTCGGCCCGCGCGGCGTGTACGACGAGGCCAAGCGTTTCAGCGAGGCGTTGGTCATGGCCTACCACCGCTATCACGGCGTCGAGACGCGCATCGTGCGCATCTTCAACACCTACGGCCCGCGCATGCGCCTCGACGACGGGCGCGCCCTGCCGGCGTTCATGTCCCAGGCGCTGAAGGGCCAGGACATCACGGTCTTCGGCGACGGCAGCCAGACGCGCTCGTTCTGCTATGTGAACGACCTGATCGAGGGCATCTGGCGCCTGTCGGAGAGCGACGAGGCCATGCCGGTCAACATCGGCAACCCGCACGAGATGACGATCAAGGAGTTCGCCGAGACGGTGGTGAAGCTGACGGGTTCCAAGAGTTCGATCACCTACCATCCCCTGCCCGAGGACGACCCCAAGCAGCGCCGCCCGGACATCACCCGGGCACGCGAACTCCTCGATGGATGGGAGCCGCAGGTCCCGCTCGAACAGGGCCTGCGCACCACTCTCGAGTACTTCCAGTCCAAGCTCGGGCTCTGATCGGGCGGCGAGGCCTCTCCTGTGTGCGGCATCATCGGTGTGACCGGGCGTGACGGCTGCAGCCGCATCCTGCTCGAAGGTCTGAGGTCCCTGGAGTACCGCGGCTACGACTCTGCGGGCGTCGCGGTGCAGACCGCCGACGGCCTGGTGGTCGTGCGGCGGCCGGGGAAACTGGCGGAACTCGAGGGCGTCCTGGCCGAGCGCGAGCCCTTCGGCCGCACCGGCATCGGCCACACGCGCTGGGCGACCCACGGTCCGCCCACGCAGCAGAACGCGCACCCTCACGTGGACGGGCCCGAGCGCGTGGCCGTGATCCACAACGGGATCATCGAGAACCACGAGGCGTTGCGCGCCGAACTGGTCGCGCGCGGCGTGACCTTCCGCTCGGAGACGGACACCGAGATCCTCGCTCACCTGGTGAGCGAGCGCATCGAAGCCGGCGACGACCTGGGCCAGGCCACGGCGCACGTCGCCGGGCGCCTGGACGGGAGCTACTCCTTCGCCGTGGTCTCCGCCGATCGGCCCGACGAACTCGCCGCCGTCCGGCACCAGTCGCCGCTGATCCTCGGGATCGGCGACGGCGCCAACTTCCTCGCCTCCGACATCCCCGCGCTGCTGCCGCACACCAAGGTGGTGATGCCGCTCGAGGACGACGACGTCGCCGTGCTCACGCCGGACAAGGTGACCGTCACCGATGTCCATGGGCAGGTGGTGACACGCCCCGTCCGCACCATCGACTGGGATCCGGTCCGCATCCAGAAGGGCGGCTACCGCCACTTCATGATGAAGGAGATCGAGGAGCAACCCGCCGCGGTCGCCGCGACCATGACCGGGTGCCTCACCGACGACGGCTTCACGATCCGCATCCCGGCGCTCGATGCCTTGGGAGATCGTCTGGCCCAGCTGGAGCGGCTGACCTTCGTGGCCTGCGGGACGAGCTGGCATGCCGGGCTGGCCGGCAAGTTCTTCATCGAGAACCTCGTCGGCATCCCGGTCGACGTGGACTACGCCAGCGAGTTCCGCTACCGCCAGACCCAGGCCGGCCCCGGCCACCTGGTCGTGCCGATCACCCAGTCGGGCGAGACGCTCGACACGATGGTGGCCCTGCGTCAGGCCAAGCAAGGCGGCTCGCCGATCGTCTCGGTGGTGAACGTGCCCGAGAGCGCCGCGGACCGCGAATCCGACGCGGCGATCATGACCGAGGCCGGGCCCGAGATCGGCGTGGCCTCGACCAAGGCCTTCACCACCCAGCTCGTGGCGCTGTACATGCTGGCGCTGGACCTGGCGGGCCGACGCGGCGCGCTCGATGCCGCCGCCCTGCGCGAGCGGGTCCAGCCCCTGCGCCGGATCCGCTACGCCATGGAGGGCGCGCTGCGCCACGCCGACGCCGTGCGCGACGTCGCGCACCGGTACGCCGATGCGCGCGACTTCCTGTTCCTGGGCCGCGGCGTGAACTACCCGATCGCCCTCGAGGGCGCGCTGAAGCTCAAGGAGATCAGCTACATCCACGCCGAGGGCTACCCCGCCGGGGAGATGAAGCACGGTCCCATCGCGCTCATCGACGGGGACATGCCGGTGGTGGTCGTGGCCACGCCGGGCCGCGTCTACGACAAGGTCCTGGCCAACATCCAGGAGGTGCGTAGCCGGGCGGGCAAGGTCATCGCCGTCTGCGCCGAAGGCGACGAACGCGTGGCGGCCCAGGCCGACGAGGTGCTCGAGGTGCCGCGGGTCGATGAGGACCTCTCCTGCCTCGTGAACGTCGTGCCGCTCCAGCTGCTGGCCTACTTCATCGCCGAGAAGCGTGGTTGTGACATCGATCAGCCGCGCAACCTGGCCAAGAGCGTGACGGTCGAGTGAGAGCCGATGGGTAAGACGATCCTGGTCACCGGCGCGGCCGGTTTCATCGGCAGTCAGCTGTCCGAGCGCCTGGTGGCGCGCGGTGACGCCGTCGTCGGGCTCGACAACTTCAACGACTTCTACGCTCCGGCCATCAAGCGCCGGAACCTCGAGGGCCTGCGGGCCGGCGGGGGCTTCCGGCTCCGCGAAGGCGACATCCGCGACGCCGATCTGGTCAAGCGCCTGTTCGCCGAGTCGCGCTTCGATGGCGTGGTCCACCTGGCGGCCATGGCGGGCGTGCGCCCGAGCCTGCAGCAGCCCGCGCACTACCACGACGTGAACTGCACCGGCACCACGGTGCTGCTCGAGGCGGCGCGGGACGCCGACGTGGGCCGCTTCG
>JAJDER010000175.1 GCA_029259725.1 Planctomycetota bacterium
CGACTGTGCCGCGGTCTCGACCACGTCACTCACCGGCAAGCCGCGCGAGGAGCCCTGGGCCGTCAGGTAGTGGTGCCCGGCCTCGCGCACGGCCTCGTAGGGGATCATGCCGACCACCTCGCTGCCCGTGACCTGGAGCCCGCGCTCTGTCGCCAGGTGCCGGCACTCCTCGAGCACCGCGTGCACCGGCGTGACCTTCATGTTCGTGAGATTGAAGGAGATCTGCGCGCGCCGGTACTCGGGGATCACCCAACCCACGCCGCGCAGCTCGCTGAAAATGCCGCGCCGCATGACGTTGACGCCCTCCAGCGCCGCGGGGTCCCGCGCGAAGAAGGCCAGCTCCTCGGCCAGGTCGAGGCCGTGGGCCTCGGTGCTGTGCGCGGCCAACGCGTCGTGGCTGTCGCAGTCCACCTCGCAGTAGCCGCAGGGCCACAGGTGCTTCGAAGGCTGGTACTTCACCAGCGCGCCCGAGCTGTAGTACGGACTCGTCTGCCCGCGGCGCACGGCGCGCCCGGTCTCGCGCAGCTCGCCGGCGATGTCGTCGGCCTGGGCCTTGCTCAGCGTGTTGATGTCGACGTTGTAGGCGATCAGGAACTCGCGCGCGCCGATGGTCACCACGCCGGTGCGCGGCAGGAACATCGCCGGGCCGAAGTCGGGCTTCCACTCGGGCTTGCGGAGCTTTTCGGGCAGCGCCTCGTACTCGCCGGCGCGCACCTTGGCCAGGCTGCGCCGCTCGGGGCGCCGCGCGGCCTGGTCGTAGAGGTAGACCGGGATGCCGAGTTCGTCGCCCACGCGCGCGCCGACCTGCTCGGCGAGTGCCACGCAGTCCTCCATGGTCACGCCGGCCACGGGCACGAAGGGACACACGTCCGTCGCCCCGTGCCGCGCGTGGGCGCCGGAGTGCCTGGTCATGTCGATCACTTCCGCCGCCCGCGCGATGGCCACGAACGCTCCTTGGGCCACGGCCTCCGGGCTCCCGAGCAGCGTGACGACGGTGCGGTTGGTCTCCGCGCCGGGGTCCACGTCGAGGATCGACACGCCGTCCACGGCACGCACCGCCGTGAGGATCTCCTCGATCTTGGAGAGGTCGCGTCCCTCGGAGAAGTTGGGCACGCACTCGACGAGTCGATCGGACATCGGGACACCACCTGGGAACGCGAGGACGGGAGCCGCGCATTATGGGCCCAGGGCGGGGCGCCGGGCCAGGGCGCCGTCGAGGTCCCCGCCTCAGCGTTCGGCGAGGCCGCGGCCCTCGCGCAGGATGTCGATCGCCTCGGGCAGCTCGGCGGGACGCGGGGCGATGCGTTCACCGAACCGTTCGACGAGTTCCTCGGTGGACGCCCCGGCGCGCAGGTCGGTCTCGAAGTCCACGAGCAGGGCGCGGTGGGCGCGAGCCCGGTCGACGCCGGCAAGCGTGTTGAGGGGCAGCAGGACGAGCAGCGCCATGGCCAGCAGGGCGGGTCCACGGGTCGCCAGGCGCGGGCCGCCGTGCCGGACCCAGGCGAGGTACACCGCCACGAGCATCGGGCAGGCCAGGGTCACGTAGCGCTCCTTCAGGCCCGCCTCCCAGCCGAACTCCGAGCGCCCATGCCCGATGACCAGCGCCAGGCCGCCCACCGCGGCGATCCCCGCGAGCAACCCCAGGGCCTGCACGCGTTGGTCCGCGCGGCCGCGGGCGATGCCCAGCAACCACGCGGCCGTCCCGACCGCGAGCGCCGCGACGCCCAGGGCGCCCCAGGGCCACAGGTCCCGCCCCACCAGTCCCACACCCATGCCCAGGAACTGCAGCGTCGTGCGCAGGATCTCGCTCACGCCGTTCGGGTCGGGCGGCGCCCCGCGCCGCAGGTCGATGAAGTAGAGCACAACGAGAGCCACCGTCAGCGCGAGCAGGACCATCAGGACGCCCCTGCGAGGAGCGCCCCGCGCTCGCCGGACCGCCCAGGCGAGCCAGAGCACGAAAGGCCCCGCGAGCACCAGGCCGATCGCCGAGTGGATCGGCAGGAGCAGCAGGCACAGCGCCGCACTCCAGGTCGGCGTGCTCCCACCGCGGGCCACCAGCGCCATGAGCGCGACGGCCAGCGCCGTGGCCGCCGCGAAGTGCAGGTTGATCGACACGAGCAACGAGGGCTGTTGCCCCCCGTGCAGGAGCAGCAACGGGAAGAACAGGTCGCTCACGCTCGTGCGTCCGCGCACGCGCGCCACGCTCACCAGGCACATCGCGCAGGCGGCGGCGAGCACCACGGTCGACAGCAGCATGCCCACCCGCAGGTCGCCCGTGATGCGCGTCGTCACATACAGCGCCCAGCGCGGCAAGGGGTAGCGGTGACCGTTGTGGCCGACCCAGGCCCAGTGAGCGCTGGGCGCCTCGTCGCCGAACCACGCCGGCACGAAGCGCCACTCGTCCCAGTAGGGCACGTTCACGCCGAAGCTGGGAGCGAAGGCCAGCGAGCCCAGCAACAACGCCGCGAAGCCGCCCCACACGATCCAGCGCGCGCTCCGGTCGGAGGCCAGGTGCATTCGGGGTCCGGCGTGCATCCGTGCTCCGCTGACAGCGAGATGGCCATGCTGCCCCGCGTTGCGGCGTGGTTCCAGCGCAGGAGCCGCCGGTGTCCCCGCAGGGCTGTCCCCCGGCGGGCGCTGTGATATCCTGACTCGGCAGGGTGATCACGCCGGGAACGTGATCTCAGGGAGGAAGCCTGATGCTCCGAGTCGTGCAGCTCGCCGTCGTCGTGTGGGGCACGTTGTACGCGGCACCGGTCGCGCCGACGCCTGTCGCCCCGGGCGATGAAGCCGCGTTCGAGGCGGGTCTCGAACAGATCGACCGTCTGATGCAGGCCAAGCGCTGGAGCCAGGCGACCGAGGAGCTCGACAGCCTGCTGGCGGCCAACGAGGGCGAGAGCCACGTGCTCGTGCGCCTGCCGCGCGTCAAGCAGATCGCCAGCCAGTGCGACTTCTGGTCGACCCACGACGAGCCCGATGCGAGCGACCTCGTCTCCGGCGAGATCCGCTCCTACCGGCCGCAGAACGGGCAGATCAAGGTGCGCTACGTCCGCGAGGATCGCGCGCCCACCGAGCAGGACGCCGACGACGACGAGGGCAAGAACTACTTCACCAAGATGCTCGCCGAACTGCTCGGCACGAGCGACGACCAGATCAGCAAGGGCGACTTCCAGTTCAGCTTCGTGGGCGGCGTCCCGGTCCACCCGATCCACTTCAGCGGTCCGTACACGGTCGAGATCAAGGGGCGCATGCCCGAGGACGAGCGCGACCAGGACTGGTTGAAGAACATCTTCAGCGCGCCGCGCGTCGTGGTCGGCATCGATGACGGCCACTACTACCGCGTGAACTTCGCCGCGCCCAAGCTGCGCGGTCTCTACGGGCCGGTGCAGCTCACCGCCGGGTCGATGATGCGCTGGGAGGGGGAGAAGCGCGACACCCTCGACGAGGAAGACGAGACGCTGTTCAAGGCGGGCAAGCGCTACACCATCAAGGTCGCCGTCACGGCCAACAAGATCACCGCCAGCGTGAACGGCAAGAGCTACCTGTCGGGCAAGTGGGACGCCGACGGCTACGGGCAGTTCGGGTTCTCGTTCTGCCCGGGGGTCACCGAGCTCAACCTCAGCGGCCAGGCCAACACCGCCTGGCTCGAAGGCCTGGTCGATGCCCGCACCCAGGAGATGTGGGCCGAGTACGAGGAACAGGCCGACGTCGAGGCGTTGCTGCCCGAGTGGCTGCGCACGCCCGGCGAGAGCAAGCTGGCGGAATCCGAGGGCGACGGTGAGGGTGACAGCGAGACCGCCGAGATCGAGGCCACCTCCGAGGTCTCCTCGACCAGGCGGCGCCGCGACGAGTACCCGGGCAAGTGGCACCCCGGACACGCCAAGGCGCTCGATCAACTCGACGATTTCATCGAGGAGCGTGAGTTCGACGAGGCGATGACCTGGCTCGACGAACTGGCCGACAAGAAGGGGCGCTCCACGTCGGTGTTCATCGTCTACGAGCGCGCGCTGCTGCACAGCCATCGCGACGAGCCCCAGGAGGCGCTGGCCCTGCTCGACGAGGTGCGCGCCGAAGACCCCGCCTTCCCCCACGCGCGCACGCTGCAGGCGCGACTGCTCTACGAGGTCGGGCGCGGCGAGGAGGGCCTGGCCGAGTTGCGCAGCTTCGCCGAGGAAGCGCCGACCGCCCTGGCCTACGACGCGCTGGCCAACCATCTGTTGTTGCTCGGGCGGCCCGAGGAAGCGCGTGAGATCGTCGATGGCGCGATCCGTTCGGGCATCCCCCCGGCCGAGCTCGAACGGACGCACACCATGCTGGCCCGCGCCGTTTCGGGCCCGAGCTGGGTCGAGCGCCACGAGGCCCCGTCCAAGAACTATCTCGTGGTGTCCGATCACAGCCGCAAGCTCGCTTCGGAAGCGAGCCAGGTCCTCGAACAGTCGCTGGCCATGTACCAGCGCATCCTGGGTCGCGCGGACTCCGACGAGCACCGCGTGTTCCAGGTCTTCCTGTTCTCGGGCCAGGCCGGCTACCAGGCCTACGCGGAGGACCTCTTCGGCACCAAGCCGGAGAACACGGCGGGGCTCTACAGCCCGGGCCTGAAGCAGCTGCTGGTCTGGAACCTGCCGTCCCGCGAAGACATGTTCGGCACCGTGCGCCACGAGGGCTTCCATCAGTACCTGGACGGCCTGCTGACCGAACCGCCCGTCTGGTTCAACGAGGGCAGCGCGGAGTACTTCGAGGCCTCGACCCAGGAACGCGGCCGCATGGAGCCCGGTGGTGTGCACAACCACCACGTGAGCCTGCTGACGCACTCCAAGACGGAGTGGACGCCGCTCGACGAGCTGATCCGCATGGGCCGCGGCGACTTCTACGCCAACTCCTCGGTCCACTACGCCGAGAGCTGGGCGCTGATCCACTACCTGCAGAGTGCCGACCGGGACACCCGCCAGCTCTACGAGGACTACTTCGCGGCCCTGCTCGGCGGCGCCGATCGGGCCACCGCGGCCGGCGCGGTCTTCGGCAGCCAGGATCTCAAGCGGCTGGAGAAGGACGTGAGGAATCACGTCCGCGATCTCAAGCGGCAGCGCTGAGACGGGCGCAGTGGTTTGTGCGGGCGTCCGTGCAGGCCGCCGCGCGCGGGTGTCTTGCTCACGACCTGATTCGGGACGGCGGAGCCGTCCCTGCATAGGGTCGCTCCGCCGACACCCGCGCGCGGCGGCCTGCACTCACGTACGGGAGCCCTGAGCGTCGGGGCGCGGAGCGTTCTCGCGGCACCAGTGGGAGAGGGAGAAACAGCAGCCGACCGAGCGGCCAAGGCCAACCCTGAGCCGCCGCCCCATCAGTCGGCGTCAGTCAGCATCGCTCAACGCCGCCCCCCACCCGCCGCCGCTCGCCACACGATCGGACACGTCCTCTCGGCGCCTGCCGCACTCGCTTCCGAGCGGCACCACGCCCGCCCCGGGCGTGGCGAGTCCGAGCGGCAGCGGCGCCGATCGCGTGCCGGCGCAGCGACCCTTTGCAGGGACGACCGCAGGTCGTCCCGAAACAGGTCGCGAGCAAGGCACGCGATCGCTGCGCCGCGGCAAGCCCGCCCACCGACCCAACGCCCGCGTTCATCCTCGCCCCGTCCCTAGCCACCATTGCGCCACCGTGGCGCTGACAGCCAGCGGTAACGTTCAGTCCGTGGGGGGCGTAAGCGAGGCAGACCAAGCCCCCTGGGAGTCCCTGCCATGCGTGTTGCGCCCCTTGCCCTGGCCCTGCTGCTGCTCTCGCCCCTGGCGACGGCCGACGATCTCGACCCCTCACGCGTGCCGGCCGACGCCCGCTGGCTGGTCCACGTCGACCTGGCCGCCGCCCTGCAGAGCGAGCTCTTCGCCGGACTCCAGGAGCTCGAGAGCGATCTCGACTTCAACGGCGAGGACTGGGACGAGATCCGCAACGAGCTGGGGATCGATCCGCGCGAAGACCTGCACTCGGTCACCATCTTCGGCGTGACGGACGATCCCGAGGAAGCCGTGATCCAGATCGACACGACCGTCCGCGCCGAGCAGGCCCTCGACGCGCTCAAGCTGCACCTGCAGGCCACGGCCATCAACGGGGCCGGCGCGCAGCTCTACCGCTGGCAGGACCCGGACGGCGGCGACACGATGTACAGCCACCTGGCCAAGCGCAAGGGCAGCAACGACCGCCTGCTCATGGTCTCGTCGGTGCAGGCCGCGCTGGCCGAGTCGGTGCGTGTGCTCCGCGGCGAGGCCCCCAGCATGGCCGACAGCGGCAGCCACTCGCTGGGCACGCCGCGGCCCGGCGCCTTCGTGTTCGTGTCGGCCTCCGAGATCCTCTCCGAACTGCTCGCGCGCGAGGCCGACAGCCACGTGGCGCGCTTCGTTCAGGCGGCGGAGGTGCAGATCGGCGAGAACGGCGGCAACACCTTCGCGCACATCGCCGTGAAGACCGGCAACCGCTCCGAGGCCCAGCAGATCGCCCAGGTGCTCCAGGGTGCGCTGGCCCTCGCCGGGCTCGTGGGCCAGCAGGAGCCCGAGCTGGCCGCGGCGCTGCCGATGCTCTCCAGCATCCAGTTCAAGGCCGAGGGCGAGCGGCTCACGCTGCACTTCGAACGCCCCACGGGTGAACTCCTGGAGTTCCTCGAGTCCGCTGTCCACAGCAGCGGCAACGTGGTCTACCGGGCCGATGCCGACGACGACGATCACGACGACGACCCGGATGTCGGTGACGGGGACTGGTATTGAGCGAAGGCGGACACCCGCCTTCCACCCCCGAGGAGCTGGCCGCACGGGCGCGCGCGGGCTCCGCGGAGGCCTTCGCCGGACTGGTGGAGCGGTTCCAGGGGCCGCTCCAGCAGTTCCTGCGCCTGAGGCTGCGCTCCGGCACCGACGCCGAGAGCGTGGCGCAGGAGTCGTTCGTCCGCGCGTGGCAGAAGATCGAGCGCTACGACGATCGCTGGCGCTTCAGCACCTGGCTCTTCACCATCGCCAGCCGCCTCGCCAGCAGCCACGTCCGCTCCGAGGCGCTCCGGGCGACCGCGCCGGTGCCCGCCGGGTTGGAGGGCAGGGCATCCGATCCGGCCGAGGCCAGCCAGGATCGCGAGGAACGCGAGAACCTCTGGGAACTCGTCGAGCGGGCGGTCGGTGAGGAACAGCGCGCCGCACTCTGGCTGCGCTACGCCGAGGACCTGACGCCGGCGGAGATCGGCGTGGTCCTGGGCCGCACCGGCGCCTCCGTCCGCGTACTGCTCTTCCGCGCGCGCCGCACCCTCGAACAACTGCTGCGCCAGCGTGCCGCGGCCGAGTCGGCCTCCGAGGGGCGCGTGACACCGAGGGTCCCCCCGGCGCTGCTGCCGGCCACCGTGCCGGCCACCGTGCCGCTCCGCGCCGCGCCGCCGGCGGACGCACTCCCACCGGGCTGGACAGCACGGTCCCTGGCCGGAGGATCCTGACATGACCGCACCACCGCAACCCTGCGACGGCGCATCGCCTCCCACCCGCGACGCCACGGGTCTCGAGGCCCGCCTGCGCCACGACGCAGCGCGGCTTCGCGCGCGCCCGTTGCCCGACCTGACCGAGCGGGTGCGCCGCGCCTGCGCGCAGTCCCCACGCGGGCACTCCTCGCCCGCGATGCGGCGAGGCCGAGCATCGAGCGCCCTCCTCCGGGATTCGCGGCTCGCCGCCGCCGCGGTGCTGCTCCTCGTCGGCGCGGGCATGGTGTGGACCCTCGGCCTGTGGGCGCCGACGGCCGGGTCGACCCTCGACACCACCTCGGGGACACGCATCGTCGCCGAGGGAGCCTGGATCGACGTCGAACGCACCCCCGCCCCCGATCGCTCCCCCGCCCTGGCCCGACCGCACGCGCCGCGGGCGGCCATCGAGCACCTCGTGCGCGGGGACGGCGAACCCCCGCTGGTCTGGCAACACCTGCGCGACGCGGACCTGCAACCCGTGGTGAGCGCCCACGTCGACCAGCCGCTGCTGGCCGAGGCGCGTGGACTCGGCCGTGATGCAGGCGTGGCCGCGTCGTTCTTCGCGGATCGACTGACCGCTCCGCTGCGGATGCTGCAGGGGCTGCTGACGACCGGCCCCTGAGTCGCACCGCCCGGCGTGCGGTGCCGGGCGGGTCAACCGGGCAGGGGCACTTCGAGCCGGGCCTCCTCGAAGGCATCCAGGGACTGGACCAGCTCGGCACCACGCCACAGGAAGCGCGCGGTGCGCTCGACGGGTCGGTAGGCGACGGTGTAGAGCGTGCCGAAACCCTGCCTGTAGTCGGTCTGGAACAGGGGCGGCTCCAGGAACAGCTGCGTGAGCGACTCCTCGTCGCCCGGCCCGGCGGCGAGATGACGCTCGAGGGCGCGACGACGCTCCTCTGTCCCCGAGCGTCGCTCGTACTCCGGCCAGCGGCCCAGGCGCTGATGGTTCGTGGTGACATCCCGCTCGCGCACGCGCGGCACCCGCCCCGGCGACAGCTCGGCCACGCAGCGCCGCCCGGAGGCGTCCACCAGCGACACGTTGTAGGCCATGTGCGACGGGACGCGTCGCAGCACCGCCACGGCCTCGCCCACGTCGCGACAGGTCTCGAGCAGGTAGCGCAGGATCAGCGTGATGCCGAAGCCCTTGCCCACGAGTCGTTGGCCGGCGAATGCCAGGGCCACCGCCAGGCCGTGCCCGTTGATCCCGTCCAGCGCACCCCACAACCCGTCGCTCGAGGCGAGCACGGGGACGCCGTTCCACCGGCTCAGCAGGAACAGGGCCTCGGTCTTCTCCGGGTCGAAGTCGTAGTTGCGCACCAGCAGGGGGCGCTCCCCGCCGCAGGCGGCCTGGGAGCAGCCGGCGAGGAACGGCGGTGGGTCGCACAACGAGAGCATCCGCGCCGCGAGCGCGTCCCCGCCCGTCAGCTCGACCAGCCGCTCCCAGATCGGCAGCAGCTCGGGCATGGCCTGGGCGAGACGAGCACGGCAGGTCGACAGAGCGGGCCGGACCGACTCGCCCTCGAGCAGGTACCAGCGTCGATAGGCCGGCCACGTCGCCCGGAAGAGATGCTGCCAGGCCGGCCCCGGCCGGTCCTCACGGACCCAGTCGAAGACCAGCCTCAAAGCAACTTGAATCCACCCACCTCGGCCTGCTGGTGCTCGATCCGCGCGCGTTGGGCGGCCGACGCGCGGGCCGTGTCGTAGTGCGCCTGGATGCCCGCGTTCCAGGCCTTGGCCCGCGCGGTGAGGCGATACCCCTTGCTCATCAGCCGTCCCGGCGTGACCAGGATGCCCAGGTCCGCGCCCTCGTAGAACCAGTCGCCCTCCCCGGAGATGCGCAGGAAGAAGGCGCGGCTGCCGCGCTGCACGGTGCGCCGGTGCAGCTGTTGGCGGACGAAGCTCACGGTGCCGTCGTCGTGCAGCTCCCAGACGCCGGTGCGCGGCGCCGAACGGATCGGCGCGATCTGGGCGCCGGTGTGCTTGATGACCAGCTGGCTCCAGGCGTCGATGTTGCCGCTGTCGGCCCAGCGCGCGTTGAGCGCCTCGACGTCGAGCTCGTAGCGGGCGCCGGTGTACTCGAGCAGGTGGAACAGGAACAGGGGCGCGTCGGCGTGGGCGAAGGAGGCCAGGTTGGTCATCGAGCTCGCGCCGGTGATGCGCGGGTTGATCTCGCCCAGGTACACGTCGCCGGTGTCGAGATCGGTCAGGAAGTCCACCTCGAAGTAGCCGCGGTAGTGCCGCTTGCGCAGGGCCTCGCCGATCTTGAAGGCCGAGCGCCGTGCGAAGTCGCGCACCTTCTGCGGGAAGGCGTCGGCGAAGACCTCGTTGCCGCACCACCCGCCCTTGTACGGCGTGAGTTCCTTGAAGCCCACCAGCTCGGTCATCAGCGGGCCGACGATCGTGCCGTGGCGCGTCACGCAGGCTTCGAGCGCGGAGCCGCGGCAGCGTACGCGCTTCATGACCTTGACTTCCTTCTCCTTCTCGATCTCCTCGGCGTACTCGGCGTAGTCCTTCTCGCTGGAGATGAAGAACGTCGTGTGCCCCGAGTCGCCGTAGGCGGTCTGCACGACCAGGTCGTCGCCCAGGCGATGGCGCTTGCTCAGCTTGCGCAGCTGGTCGTAGCCGGCCACCCTGCCCAGCGCGTTGGGCACGCTCTTCACGCCGGCCTCGTTGCCGATGCGCGTGGTCATGATCTTGTTGTCGATCCGGGCGCGCAGCCGGGCCGGCGGGAAGCACACGCGCAGGCGCAGCTGCTTGCAGAGCCGCTCGGTCTCCTCGTCGAACATCAGGAACACCGCGTTGCCCGCGTAGGGCTTGCCGCGCGGCGCGTTGCTGCGCACCAGCTCGGCCACCTCCTCGTGCCCGAGCAGGTGGTTGGTGATGTCCTCGATGCTGCCGAACACCTCGTGCGGCTTCTCGGACGGGACGAAGATCGAGGAGTGGCCGCCGTCGAAGCAGTCGATGGAGTTGATGAAGGTGAAGCGACGCACCCACTCGTCCATGCCGAGCAGGTTGAAGGGCGTCGCGCCGATGAAGTAGGTCGGCACGTCGTTGCGGTAGAAGTACTGGCGGATGTCGGACAGGCTGCTCAGGGTCTTCACGACGTGGGTCCATCGGGGGAACGGGAGGGAGTCGGCGCGGACGACGCGGTCAACGCGTCGAGCACGTCCTGGCGGAACACGCGCAGGCCGTGCTGGGGCTCGTATCCGTGGATCTCCTTGACGTCCACGGCGAGCAGGTAGTCCAGGATGTCCGCGCTGATGACCTGACCCGGCACGAGCACCGGGAAGCCGGGCGGGTAGGGCGTGACGAAGGAGGCACTGACGACCTCGCGCCCCGAGGCCATCGCCGCGGCCACGGACCCGTCGAGGTGCAGGTGCTCGGAGGCGTGGGCATCGTAGGCCAGGAAGAACGCGGCGCGCATGTCGCCCTCGGGCGTGCCGCCGGTCGGGTCGGGCACGAAGGCCGGGTGGAAGCGGCTGAAGTGCGGCAGCGGCGGCAGCCGGTCCAACAGGGCGCTCACGCGATCGGCGGCCAGGGTGCGGTCGAGCTCGCTCTGGTCCTCGCCCTGCTCGTCGAGTTCCCGAGCCACCTGCAACAGCACGTCCAGGAGGTAGGTGGCCGAACCGCGATTGGTGCCGATGTTGACCAGGAACAGGACCGTGTTGCGCGTGGTCTTGTTGACCTGGATGTCGAAGCGGTCCATGAGCATGCGGCGGAAGGTGTCGCCGTCCATGCCCGTGGCGCCGATGTTGAGCGTGATGCGCGTCGGGTCCAGCGCGAACTCGTCCTCCCGCCAGTGCCGCTCCATGCGCGTGAACCCGGTCGCCGGGTCGTAGAACTTCTCCAGGCCCGACGGCCGGTGGACCGCCGGGATCATGTCCTTGACCTTGAGCACGCGGAAGTAGCGGTTCAGCAGCGGGTCGTCGTTGACCTGCTTGCGCAGCATCATCGCCAGGCCCACGGTCTGCCGCACCAGCTCGTAGCCCTCGAGCTCGAGCTGCCGGCGCCCCACGTCCAGCGAGGCCAGGATCTGGTAGTTGGGCGACGTCGAGGTGTGCGTCATGTAGGCCTCGTTGAAGGCCTCGCGTGCCTGCTGCTCGAAGTCCTGGTCGTGCACGTGGATCATGGATCCCTGGCGCAGCGACGTGAGCGTCTTGTGCGTGGACTGGGTCGCGTAGACGCGCACGCGGGCCCGGCGTGGATCGGGCCGGAGTTCCTGGTCCAGCCAGGTCGTGTCGTCGTCGGGGTCGAGGGTGTCGAACTCGCGCTTCCAGGCCTCCCAGCGCTCCACGGCGTCGGGCCGCGCGAACTCCTCGCGAAGGCGGGCCGCCGCGTCCATGCCCGTGCGCCGGCGATAGGTCGGCGTGGCCCGCGCGAAGGCGAACCAGGCCTCGTCCCACAGGAAGATCATGTCCGGCTTGATCGCCAGGATCTCGGCCATGACCCGGTAGGGGTCGTACACGATGCCGTCGAAGGTGGAGTTCGTCAGCAGCAGCAGGCGCACGCGGTCGAGCTTGCCCGCCGCCCGCAACCGGATCAGCTGCCGCTTGATCTCGCGCAACGGCACGCCGCCGAACATCGTGAACTCGTGCAGCGGGTAGGCGTCGAGGTAGACCGGCAGGGCCCCCGCCAGCACCAGCGCGTAGGGGTGCGACTTGTGGCAGTCGTGGGAGAGCAGCACGAAGTCGCCGGGACGCACCAGCGCCTGGGTCACGATCTTGTTCGCGGTCGAGGTCCCGTTGGTCACGAAGTAGCTGCGTCGGCTTCCGTAGGCCCGGGCGGCCTTCTCCTGGGCGCGCTTGAGCGAGCCCGTCGGCGCCAGCAGCGAGTCGAGTCCCCCGGTGGTCGAGGAGGTCTCCGCCAGGAACACGTTGCGCCCGTAGAAGCGCCCCATGTCGCGGATCCAGTGCGAGTTCGCGATGGACTTGCCGCGCGCCACGGGCAGGGCGTGGAACACCCCGGCGGGCTTGTGACTGTACTCACGCAGCGCGTGGAAGAAGGGCGTGTCGAAGCGTTCGCGGATGCCCTTGAGGATGCTCAGGTGCTGCTCGACATAGTCCTCCTGCCGGTAGAACACGCGCCGGAAGGCTCGGGCCCGGTTGGCCACCACGCTGCCCGGCGTGTCGTCGGTCACGCGGAACAGGTCGAGCTCGGGCCGCAGCTGCTCGAGCACGCCCGCCAGGGTCCCGGAGGGATCCTGCTCGGCCGCCTCGCGCACGTCGGCGCCGAGGTGCTCGACGTAGTGGCGCAACTCCGGGACCGCGATGCGCGAGGCGACCGGGAACCGGTACCGCACCAGGGCGCTCTGGATGTTGTGGTTGAAGAGCACGGCGATCACGGCATCCTCGAAGGACCGCACCACGACCACGTCGTAGATGAACTCGTCGTCCTCCGAGCGCATGTCGAGCAGGCCGCGTCGCAGCTCGGTCTCCTCGTCCGCGCTGATGTCGTCGACGACGAGCACCTCGAAGTACGGTCGACCCTCGCGCGTGGCGCCGCTCTCGAAGGTCCGGTCGTCACGCAGGCGCGGCTCCCGGTCGTCCTCGGAGTCCTCCCTGCGGGTCTCGGTCAGGTCGCGCTGGCGGTAGGCGTCGCTGACCAGCAGGCGCACGGCCCAGGCGGCGTGACGATGGAGGTTCCCGAACCAGGAGCGTTCGCACAGACGCGAAAGTTCACGGCAGGTGCGCGTGCCGGGAAAGGCCCAGTAGACCTCGATCTTGTCGAGCAGCCGCAAGGTGCCCTCGACGGCGACGCGCAGCGGTTCCACGTCGCGCCGTTCGTCGGCGGCGCGCAGCAGGTCGTCGGTCTGGTGCTTGAGGACGTTCCAGATCTCGATGCGGAACTGGGAAGCGGCGTAGTGGTCGCGGAAGGCCGCGTTCCCGCCGGCCGGCGCGGCGTTCGGTGGCGGCGGCGAACGCCGCTCGTCCCGGACGGCCATCAGAGCGTCTGCCCGGCGTCGCGCAGGCCGGCGGCCGACCCGCGGTGCGGCTTCTGGAGCGGCCCGAGACTCTGCAGGAACGGCCACGAGCGCCCCTCGGGTCCGTACACCGGGAACTCGACCGACCGATCGCGGAAGCTCTTGAGCTGCTGCCCCAGCCCGCGCAAGCCGAACTCCCGGCTGCGCCGCACGCGCTCGAAGTCGATCTCGAAGGGGATCATCTCCTGGGCGCTCTGCCCCTGGTAGAGCACCTCGCCGGCGGGACCGACGATGATCGAGCGGCCGTTCCCGCCGTCCCCGAAGCCGTTGACCCCGAACACGAAGCACTGGTTCTGCGCCGCCGTCGCCCGCACGATCGACAGCTCGACGTCGCGGTCGATGGTGCCCGTCAGCGTCGGATGCAGGATCACCTCGGCGCCCATCGCGGCCAGGGTGCGCGCCGTCTCGGGGAACCACAGGTCGTAGCAGATGGCGAGACCGAACCGGCCGGCATCGGGCACGTCGAAGACCATGAACTCTGTGCCACCCTCGACACCGTCCTCGTAGGGACGGAAGGGGAACATCTTGCGGTAGCGCCCGACGATCTCGCCCTGCGGGTTGATCACGCTGGCCGTGTTGTAGATGTGCGCGCCCGACGTCTCGAACATCGAGCCGGGCACGAGCCAGATGCTGTGCTTGGCGGCCATCCGCTGGAAGGCCGCCTCGGTCTCGTTGGGCAGGGGCTGGGCGTTGGACAGCAGCGGACCGAAGGGGGCAAGCTCGCTGAAGACGACCATCTGCACCCAGGGGTACACGGCCATGAGCACGTCGAGCCGGGCTTCCATCAGCGGCAGGTTCGGCTGCACGGCTGACAGTTCCAGCTGCATGCTGGCGATCGCAAAGGGGATCATGCGGAGACTCCGGCGCCGGCCGTCGCGGCGAGCACTGCTGATTCGATGGCGGCGAGCCCACGCTCGAGGTCCGCGTCCGAGATGACCAGGGGTGACAACACGCGCAGCACGTTGGCCGCGGGCGCGGCGGGCAGCACGAGCACGCCCTGCTTCCGGCACGCAGCGGTGATGGCCGCCACGGCCTCGGTGGCCGGGCGCGTCGGGTCGCGGTCGTGGCACAGTTCCAGGCCGATCATGGCGCCCAGCCCGCGCACGTCCGCGACCAGCGTCGACTGCTCGGCGAGAGCCTCGAAGCGCTCGCGGATCACGGCGCCGATCACCGCACTCCGCGCGTTGAGGTCGAGCTCCTGCATCGACGCGATGGTCGCCAGGGCCGCGGCACAGGCGACGGGATTGCCGCCATAGGTCCCGCCCAGCGTTCCCGGCCGCGCAGCGTCCATCACCTCGGCCTTGCCCACCACCGCGGCGATCGGCAGGCCGCCCCCCATGGACTTGGCCCAGGTCGAGAGGTCGGGCACGATGCCGGCGTGTTCGTAGGCGGCCCAACGGCCGGTGCGCCCGAAGCCCGACTGGACCTCGTCGCAGATCAGCACGATGCCGTGCTCGTCGCAGATCGCGCGCAGCCCGCGCAGGTACTCGGCGGGGGCCGGCACGAAGCCACCCTCGCCCAGCACCGGCTCGATGATCACGGCCGCCAGGTGCTCCACCGGCACCAGGTTGACGAAGGACTCCCGGAGTCGCGCGAGTTCGCGGCGCACGAAGTCGCCCTCCGACAACCCGTTGCCGTAGCGGAAGTGGTTGGGGTAGGTCAGCCGGTAGACCTCGGGGGCAAAGGGTCCGCAGTGGCGCTTGTAGGCGACCTTCGAGGTGAGCGTCAGGCCCAGCAGGGTCCGTCCGTGGAAGGCCCCGGTGAAGCACAGCACCGCCGGGCGGCCCGTCGCCTGGCGCGCGATCTTGATCGCGTTCTCCACGGCCTCCGCGCCCGTGCTGAAGAGGGCGACGCGCGTGGCCTCGCCGTGCGGCAGCAACTCGACCAGCTTCTCGCACAGGGCCACGTAGGGTTCGTAGGTCGCCACGTGGATGCAGGTGTGCAGCAGCTTGCCGGCCTGCTCGCGGATGGCGGCCACCACGCGTGCGTCACCGTGGCCCACGTTCATCACGCCGATGCCTCCGGCGAAGTCGATCAGCTCGTGGCCGTCGGCATCCGTGAGACGTGCGCCCGCGGCGGAAGCCACGGTGGTGTCCCCGGCGAACTGACCGACGCCGCGGGCCACGACGGCGCGGCGGCGGGCGATGAGGGACTGCGAGGGCGAAGCGGAGCTGGACATGACGGGATCCGGAGACGGCGGCACGGCCGGTGGCCGTCCGTGGGCAGGGAGCGCCCTAGAGCTTCACCGTCGGGGAGGAGCTTTCACAAGGGAGAACCCTGCGCGGTCTTCCCGCCGTGGATGCGCCATTTGGCGAGGTGCCCGCACACCCGGCGTGGTATGAGACGGCTGCAGGGTGTCGGACCGCGCCGATCCCCCCGCCCCAAACCCCGTACCCGGAGGTCCGAACATGCGGCGAAGCTTGATGCGCATCGGCTCCGAGCTCCGCGACGGGGGCGACGTCGAGCTCGTCACCAACCCCTTCGACGGTTCCGCCGTGGGCGAGGTCTGCCGCGGCGGCGCGGCCGACATGCAGGACGCCATCGCCGCGGCCGTGGAGGGCTTCGAGGTCATGCGCCGGCTCCCGGTCCACGAGCGCGTGGGCATCCTGGAATCCGTGGCCGGCCTGCTCGGGGAGCGCGAGGAGGACCTGTCGCAGCTCATGGCGCGCGAGAGCGGCAAGCCGATCCGCTTCTGCCGCGGCGAGGTGCGCAGGGCGCGGGTGACCTTCTCGCTCAGCGCCGCCGAAGCCCGTCGCCCCACGGGCGAGGTGCTGCCCATCGACCTCGAAGCTCGCGCCGAGGGCCGCCTGTGTCTCTACGAGCGCGTGCCTCGCGGCCCGGTGGCCGCCATCGCCCCGTTCAACTTCCCGCTCAACCTGATCGCGCACAAGCTCGGGCCGGCCTTCGCCGTGGGCGCCTCGGTGGTGCTCAAGCCGCCGCCGCAGTGCCCGCTCACGGGCCACGTGCTGGGTGACCTCTTCGCCGAGGCGGGGCTGCCGGACGGGGCCCTCAACATCCTGCACTGCGACCCCGAGGTGGCGCAGCTCATGGTCGAGGACGACCGCCTCGCGGTCCTGTCCTTCACCGGCAGCGACGTGGTCGGCTGGAAGCTCAAGCGGCTGGCCGGTCGCAAGCAGGTGCTGCTCGAGCTGGGCGGCAACGCCCCCTGCATCCTCGACGAGACCGCCGACCTCGACGCCGTCCTGGGCCCGATCACCGTCGGCGCCTGGGCCAACGCGGGCCAGGTCTGCATCAAGATCCAGCGCGTGCTCGTCCACGACGCCCTCTACGACGAGTTCCTGGACCGCTTCATCCAGGCCAGCGAGGCGGTGCGCTGCGGCGACCCCCTGGACGAGGACACGGTGGTCGGGCCGCTGATCGAGGCCCAGCATGTGGAGCGCGTGCTGACCTGGATCGAGGAGGCCCGCGCCGGCGGAGCGCGGGTCCACTGCGGGGGTCGCGCCGAGGGGCAGGTCGTGCTCCCCACGGTGCTGACCGGCGTCACGCCCGACATGCGCGTGTCCAAGGACGAGGTCTTCGGGCCGGTCACCGTCGTGGAGCCCTTCGGCCGCTTCGAGGAGGCCCTTGACCTGGCCAACGCGGGGCGTTTCGGGCTCCAGGCGGGCATCTTCACGCGCAACATCGACCACGCCCTGCTGGCCTACCGGGAGCTGGACTACGGCGGTGTGCTGATCAACGACATCCCGACCTTCCGTGTCGACAACTTCCCCTACGGCGGCACCAAGGACTCCGGCTTCGGCCGCGAGGGCGTGCGCTTCGCCATGGACGAGATGTCCGAACCGAAGGTGCTGATCATGCGCGGCATGCCGGGCTGATCCCGGCGTCGTGGCCGCGCGGGCCGTCCGGCGCCCGGGCCTCCCGGCGCAGCGCTCGCCCGGCGGGCGCCCCGATCACCGACGCAAGACGTAGACGTCGGTCCCGAAGTAGCCGTCGGGTCCCTCGAGCAGGTTGGTCGCCAGGGACTCGAAGGCGATCCACTTGCCCTTCTTCGAGACGGTGCAGAAGGTCGAGCTGTCGTCGGTCTCCTCGCCCCCGAAGCTCACGCTGATGCGCTCCACCGTGCCCTTCTTCATGTCCTTCAGGTACACGTCCTGGACGCCGTTGCCGTCAGGCGGCCCCAGGTTGTTCGCGTAGGACATGATCACCACGAACTTCCCGTCGGCCGACAGCTCATGGGTGGTGCTCAGGCTGTTGGCCGGCGTGCCGTCCGCGGCGGCGGAGACCAGCTCGGTGCGCCCCTTCTTCACGTCGCGCCGGAACACGTTGGAGAAGGCGACCTCCTGCCCGACGAGATTCTGGGCGGCCGAGGCGAAGCTCACGTACCGGCCGTTGGCCGACACGTCGAAGAAGGCACCGCTGTCCGCGTCGCCGTTCTGCTCCTGGTCGCCGACGCTGACCAGCGTGAGCGTGCCCTTCTTCAGGTCCCGCAGATAGACGTCGCGAGTACCGTTGGTGTCCTCGGGCACCAGGTCGTCCCAGCAGGAGAAGACCACGTAGCGTCCGTTGGGCGTGATCACCGGGTCGTTGCTCTCGCCGTCGGTGGGTGCCCCGGTCGAGGTCAGGCTGAGCCGCGTCGTGGTCCCGAGCTTGCGGTCGCGCAGGAACACGTCGCGGTCCCCGTTGGAGTCACCGGGGACGAGGTTGCCCGCCAGCGATGCGAACACCACCCAGCGGCCGTTGCTCGACACCGACGGCGTGGTGCTGGACATCGACCCGCCCTGCCCGGCGTCGTTGACCGAGATCCACTCGGTGACCCCGGTCTTGGTGTCGTACAGGTACACGTCGACCGTGGTCGTCCCGCCCTCCACGATCTGCGGGTCGCTGCTGCGGTAGACGACGTAGCGCCCGGACGCCGAGAGCGCGGCCTCGAGGCAGCTCATGGTCGGGTCGCCGCCGTCCTTGGTGCGCGAGACCTGCTCGATCGCCCCGGACTTCAGGTCGACCCGGTAGATGTCGGTGCTGCTGTCCCCCGTCTCGGCGAGCAGGTTCGTCGCGCCGGACTGGAACACGAGCCAGCGCCCGTTGTCGGAGAGGTGCGGCTTGAAGCTGCCCGCGAGCGGCACCACGCCGAAGGGCACGCGGCGGATCTCGCCCTTCGGGACCAGGCCCATGGCGACCAACGACAGGGCGGACAGGATGACGACGACGGTGGCTCGACGCATGGGGATGGCAACTCCTGGTTCCGGTTCGGGCGCGCCGATGCGCGGGTCCGCGGCACGTCGACGACGGGGCGGACCCCCGGGAGGATGGCGCCCTGCCTGGTGAATCAGGAACGCTCGCCGCGCGTCTCGGAGGGGCTTCATGGCCGGCTCTCCGGAGACCATCAAACGATGCAAGAGTCCACTGATAGAACCCGCGCGAAGAGCCGACGGCAGGATGAACAGGGGCGGATTCTGGACTAGGCTGAAAGCGCCGCCGGGAGGTGTCTCGATTGCCGATCGAGTCACTCCACTCATGCCGGCTGGAGAGGCGAGCCCGCCCGGTAGTGGGTCGCGTCCGGGCTTTGGACTTCGAATCGAGGGATCGGGCACTGCAGTCATCACGCACCAGTTCCGCCGTGGTCCTGGCGAAGCTGCTCCTGGCAGTGAGCGTCGCGCTGTTGACGCTGGCCGCGCTGGAAGTCGCCTGCCGAGTGCTCGTGCACCAGCGGAACCAGGGCTCGATGGAGGTCGCCTTCTCGAAGAAGCGCCACCTCGAGGACGGCGAGCGCGTGGCCCTGATCGACATCATCCAGGCCTCGACGTCCGACGACATCGTCTACGAACTCAAACCCAACCTCGAGGCGGTGCCCTTCAAGGGTGTCCCGCTCACCACCAACCGGTTCGGGTTTCGCGGGGAGGAGATCGAGGTCGAGGAGGGGCCCAACACCGTCACCATCGTCGGTATCGGCGACTCGGTGATGTTCGGACACGGCGAGGGTGACGGAAAGAACTACCTCGCGATCCTCCAGAACATGTTGCGCGCCAAGTACCCGCAGAAGGACTGGCGCGTCATCAACACCGGCGTCCCGGCCTACAACACGGTCATGGAGGTCGCGACCCTGCGCAGGAAGGCGCTCGCCTTCGGCCCGGATCTGGTGATCCTCGGCGTCGTCCAGAACGACCTGGTCCTGCCGCAGTACGTCTGCACCGTGGAAGACGTCACCGCCCTCGACCACTCGTTCCTGATGGACCTGCTCTTCGGGCGCGCCCAGGACGACGGGGAACGTGGCTTCGACATGCGCGCCGGGCGCGACAGCCGGCTCGCCTCCGGGAAGACCCTCTCGCAGGGCGAGATCCCGGAGCGCTACCTCCACCTGGTCGGGTGGGAGCCCTTCTACGGCGCCCTCGACGAGCTGAAGCAGATGTCGGAGGAGCACGGCTTCCCGGTCGTCACCTACACCGACGTCGAGAGCGACATCACCGACGAGATGCTCCAGGCGACGGCCGAGCGCGGCTTCTTCCACGTCGCCGTGCTGCCGGAGATCCAGGCGCACATGGCCGAGCGACACAACGCGCAGTTCTCGCGAGACGACACCAGCGCCTACCAGGCGTCTTCCCTCGTCGTGGGACCGACCAACGCGCACCCGTCCCACCTGCTCCACTTCATGGGCGCCCGGAAGCTCCTCGCGGAGCTGGAGCGGGCCGGGTACATCGACCGACTGCTCGAGTGAGGGGGACGCGCGCGGGAGCGGCTCACGGCTCCTTGAGCGAGCGCACCAGCCCGCGCACCCGCGCGGTGGTTCCCAGGACGTGGAACGGGCGCTCGCGCACGCCGTAGAGATCGATGCCGCCATGGACGTCACCGCGATGCCCCGCGTGGCGCAGGATGCGGTCGCGGTTCATCGGGAACGGGCCGTCGGTCGCCTTCCCCAGCGTGAAACCCTGGGCGATCAGGAAGTCCAGCAGCGCGTCCGGCGTGGCATCGCGCAGCGCGTAGGGCCAGAACTCGAGCAGCAGCGCGAGCTCGGGGCTGTCCTCGAGCAGTTGCGTGCAGCCCTGGAGCGCGAGCCACTCGCTGCCCTGGGTGTCGACCTTGAGGAAGCGCACCGGGCCCTTCACCAGGCTGTCCACCGGTGCGATCTGGATCGTCAGGCGTTCGGCGCCGTCGAGGTCGCCGGGCGTGCGGTCGTCGCTCTCGACCACGCGGTTGTCGCCGTGGTTCTTGGCGGCCAGCACGATCTCGGCGCTGCCGGGTGCGGCACCCGCGGCGACCGCGTGCACCTGGCCCTGCCCGCGGCCCTTGGCCGCCGCCCGATCGATGTTGCGCTGCGCGATCTCGGCGATGGCCGGCACCGGCTCGAAGGCGTCCACCTGCGCGCCGGCCAGCACGGCCTGCACCGCGAACCAGCCGACGTTGGCACCGAGGTCCACCACGCGGCTCCCGGGCTCGATGTGGGCCAGCATGAGCGCCACCTCGTCCCCGGCCCAGCTGCCCCGCTCGATGGCCGGGCCGATGATCGCGTCGTCCGCGAGGACCTCGAAATCAAGGCCTCCGGCGACGCGCGGAAGGTGGACGGTGCGGGTGGCGAATTGCATGGGCAGAGACTCTACCTCCGGGACGGGCCCGCGCCCAGGCGGGAAGCCCTCCGGCCGGCGCGGCGGCCGTAGGATGGCCGCGTGACCCGCCTCGTCTCCAACCCGCCCAACCCCTGGTCGACACAGCACGTCGAGCTGCTCGGCGAGCCGCCGCCGGCAACGCTGCAGGTCTACGAGGAGCAGGCCAAGAGCATCGTCACCGAGAACGACAGCCCCGACGTGGACTACCGCTTCGGCGTGAACCCCTACCGGGGATGCTTCCACGGCTGCGCCTACTGCTACGCGCGACCGTCGCACCAGTTCCTGGGTTGGGGCGCCGGCACGGATTTCGAACGGCGCATCGTGGTGAAGACCAACGCCGCCGCGCTGCTCGAGCAGCGCTTCGCGCGCAAGAGCTGGACCGGCGAGCTGGTCTGCTTCAGCGGCGTGACCGATGCCTACCAGCCGCTCGAGGCCAGCTACGGGATCACGCGCGCGTGCCTGGACGTCTGCCTGGCGCACCGGCAACCCGTGGCCGTGGTCACCAAGGGCGCCCTGGTGCGACGCGACGCGGACCTGCTCGGCGAGCTGGCCCGTGACGCCTTCGCGCGGGTCGAGGTCAGCGTGCCCTTCGCCGACGCCGGACTGGCCGCGGCCATCGAGCCCTCGGTGGCGCCCCCCGCCGTGCGGCTCGACGCCATCCGCGTCCTGGCACGAGCCGGCGTGTCCGTGGGCGTGAGCGTGTCGCCGGTGATCCCCGGGCTCAACGACTCCCAGCTCCCCGCGATCCTCGAACAGGCGCGCGAAGCCGGCGCCGAGCGCGCGTGGATGATCCTGTTGCGCCTGCCCGACGAGGTCGCGCCGGTGTTCGAGCAGCGCCTGCGCGAGGCCGCGCCGCTGCGCGCGGACAAGGTGCTGTCCGCGGTGCGTGAGATGCGCGGCGGCGAGCTCTACAAGAGCGGCTTCGGCTCGCGCATGGCGGGCACCGGTCCGCGCTGGGAGGCCATCGCCTCGGTCTTCGAGACCACCTGTCGGCGACTCGGCCTGGCGCGCGGCCGCCCCTCCCCGCCGCCCACGACCTTCCGCCGACCCGACCCGCAAGGCCGACTCTTCGGCAGCTGACGCGCCTGACCCCTTCGCCTCGCGCGCCGGCGAGGTAAGGTCGATCCATGGATGCCTTCCTCCGCGGCCTGCCCAAGGCCGAACTCCACCTGCACATCGAGGGCACGCTCGAACCCGAGCTGCTCTTCGCGCTGGCCCGCAAGAACGGCGTGGCGCTCCCGTTCGCCAACGTGGAGGAGGCGCGCGAGGCCTACGCCTTCCATGACCTGCAGTCGTTCCTCGACATCTACTACGCCGGCATGTCGGTGCTGCGGACGGTGGACGACTATCGCGAGCTGACCCTGGCCTACCTCGCGCGGGCGGCGGACGACGGCGTGCGCCATGCCGAGATCTTCTTCGACCCCCAGGCGCACACCGAGCGCGGCGTGTCCTTCGAGACGGTCATCGAGGGCCTCGAACTCGGGCTCGAGGAAGGCCGGCGGGCGGGCGTGGGCAGCAAGCTGATCCTGTGTTTCCTGCGGCACCTGTCCGCCGAGCAGGCCGAGACGGCGCTGGCCCAGGCGGCCCGCCACCAGGAGCTGATCACCGCCGTGGGTCTGGATTCCAGCGAACGGGATCACCCTCCGAGCAAGTTCGAGGAGGTCTTCAAGCGCGCCCGCGACCAGGGCTACCGCGCCGTGGCCCACGCCGGGGAAGAAGGACCGCCCGACTACATCCGCCAGGCCCTGGACCTGCTGCACGTGGAGCGCATCGACCACGGCGTGCGCTGCCTCGAGGACCCCGAGCTCACCGAGCGCCTGATCGCCGAGCGCATCCCGCTCACCGTCTGCCCGCTCAGCAACGTCAAGCTGCGGGTGTTCGACGCCCTGGCCGACCACAACCTGCACGAGCTGCTGCAGCGTGGCCTGCACGTGACCATCAACTCGGACGACCCGGCCTACTTCGGCGGCTACATCGGCGACAACTTCGTCCAGGTGCAGCAGGCGCTGGGTCTCCCGCGCGCCGACCTCGTGCAGCTCGCGCGGTACTCGCTGGAGGCGACGTTCCTCGAGGAAGCCGAGCGCGCGGTGCTGCTGGACGAACTCGATCGGTACGTCCGGGAGGCGGGTGGACCCGGGGATCCCACCGAGTAGGACGCGACGTCGACGTCGACCCGATCGTCGGCACGACCCATCGGTCAGCTCGCCGGGCGCTCACGGCTCTCGGCCGGAGCTCGACCGTCCAGACCGAAGACGCATTCGAGCACGGAGCGGACATCGTCGGACGAGCGGCAGTGGAGTGTGCGCCGCCGCGCCTTGCCGAGCAGCCGTTCGATGTCGGGAAACTCCTTCACGCGCCAGACCCGCGTGGCACCGAGGGCCGCCCGCAATCCTCCTCCAGAGCGTGGATCCCCACGCCGGCGAAGCAGGAGTCGGCAGTAGCGCAACCATGCGGGAGCGTGGACGAGCACGACGAGTTCCGACGCGTCGAGCATCACCGCCACTTCGTCAGCGCGGCTGGCGAGACGCACCCACTCGCGAGCCGCAGGAGCCGTTGTCGACGACCCCACGCGCTCGGCCGGGATCCCGGTCAGGGCCTCGATGCGCTCGGCGAGCCAACCGCGACCGCTCGCGGGCGCTCCGATGATCAGGATCCGGTGCCGTGCCACGATGACTCCTCGCCTGGGTTCCGGACGACGGTCTCGACCCAAGACGCCGAGCACGTCCGAAGGGTGGGTATGCTAGCCGCCCGATGTCCAGGCTCCGCATCCTCGCCGTGGTGTTGGTCTTCGCGGGCCTCGCGTCGGTGGAGCTGTTCACCGGTTTCTTGCGACTCTCCGCCCTGCGCGAGAGCCGATCGAACGAGTGGACCGCTGCGATCACGCGCGGCCACGAGGACCTCGCGCGACGGCTCCAGGCCGTCCTCGACAACTGCGAGCAACAGACCACGTATCTCGCCGGGCTTCCCGACGTCGCCGGACTGTTGGCCGCCGAGGCGCCGCCGCCTCCCCCCTTGCCCGAACGCGCCGAGGCCACCCTTGGCGCCTTCCTCGAGGTCTTCACCGATGTCGAGGAGATCCGGTTGATGAGCCCGGACGGCGAGATCGTGATGCAACTCGAACGGGCTCGTCCGGCCGAGTCCCGCGGCACCTCGCCGAGCGCCGAGAGCGAGGCCGACCTCGCCCGCGTGTTGCGCGAGGGTGTCGTCATCCAGCGCATCGAGCCCGGCAGTCCTTCGCGCCCGGCCCTGGTGTCGGCGCCCGTGGTGTGGGCGGGACGGTCGCTCGGCTGGGTCGTGCTCACCCTGTCTCCCGAGCCGCTGCTTGCCGCGCTGGACGGATTCCACCCGCTGGAGAACGTGGAGACTCGCCTGGTACCCGACGACGACTCGCTCGACGACGACTCGCCCGGCGCGGCCACCGGCGAGTCCGGGATCGTCACCACGCCAGCGCGGCGCGACGCCACCGGACTCCTGCTCGCGAGCCAGGTTCACACCGAGCCCTGCTTCCGGCTCGAGACCCACGTCCCCGAGCACGTCTTCGAGGACGCCATGGCGCCGCTCGGCCGGGAGTACCTGTGGATCGTCGGGTCCATGATCGGCGTGACGGCCGCGCTTGGACTGGTCGGTTTCCTGGTCGTGCGCCTGGCTCAGCGAGCCTTCCGACTCCACGAGACCGAGCACTACCTGCGCTGGATCCGGCGCGTCACGGATCGCTACCGAGCGCTGATGGAGGGTGCCGCCGACATGATCCTCATCGTCGAGCCGGGCGGCGAACTGCGCGAGGCCAACGCGGCCGCGCGTGCTGCGCTGGGCCTCGAAGGCGAAGAGCTGCTCACCCCGGGCGAGTCTTCGGATCTCCCCGGCGTGCGCGTGACCGACCATCTGCGCCCAGGGGACCGTCCACGCTTCGCCGCGGCCCTGGTCGCCTCCAGCGCCCGTCCCGGACGTCCGGTTGCCGAGAGCGGCCTGCTGCTGCAGTCGGCACGGACCGGTGAGCTCGTGGTGGACGGCCACTTCGCGCTCGTCGACCTCGGCGACGAGCACGTGATCGAGGTCTTCCTGCGGGACGTGACCCGACAGCGCGCCGTGGAGCGGGAGTTGCAGACCAGCCAGCGCCTCAGCAGTCTCGGGCTGCTCACGGCCGGTGTGGCCCACGAGATCAACAACCCGCTCGAGGGCATCGGCAACTACCTCGCGATCCTGGAGCGCCCGACGCTCGAACCGGAGCGACGCGGCCACTACATCGGCGAGATCCGCAGGGGCCTGCACCGGATCCGCGACATCGTGCAGGACCTCTTGACCTTCTCCCGACCTGGCGTCTCGCGCGGACGGGCCGACCTGCGCGATGTCGTCGACAACGCCCTGGGGATGGTGCGCTACTCCACCGATTTCAGGACCGTGACGGTCGAGCGCGTGCGCTTCGACGATCCGCTGGTCGTGGCCGCCGACGGCCGCCGACTCGAACAGGTCGTGCTCAACCTGCTGCTCAACGCCGCGCGCGCCATGGAGGCCGGAGGCCGCATCACCGTGGCACTGCGGCACCAGCCCGCCGTCGACGGCGTCGCCGCGACCGCCGTCCTCGAGGTCTCCGACACCGGCCCCGGAATCGATCCCGACAAGGCCGACCAGCTCTTCGACCCGTTCTTCAGCGGGAGCGGCGGGACCGGACTGGGTCTGTCGGTCTCGTTCGGCATCGTGGAGGCCCACGGCGGCTCCTTGGCCGCCAGCAACCACCCGAACGGCGGCGCGGTGTTCACGCTCACGCTCCCGGTGGCCGAGGAACACGGTGACGCCCCCGATCTGGACGAGGATCCTGAGACATGAAGACGGAACGAACGGTGGTGGTCGTCGACGACGAGGACTTCGTGCGCGAGTCCCTGGCCGAGATCATCGGCGGCGAGGGCGCCTTCCGCGTTCTCAGCGCGGCGACCACGGGAGCGGCCCTGGGGCTGCTGGATCGCGAGCGGGTCGACGTGGTCCTCGCCGATCTGCAGATGCCCTGCGGAGGCGCCCAGGCGCTGCTCGAGAAGATGGACCCCGAAGGACCGTGTCCGCCCGTGATCGTGATCACCGGCGTCGGCACGGTGCCGCGTGCCGTGGCCGCGATGAAGGCCGGCGCCTTCGACTTCGTACAGAAACCGGTGGAGCCCGACGAACTGATCCTGCTCCTCGAGCGCGCCCTCGAGCACTCCCGCCTGCTCGGTGAGGTCCGCTTCCTGCGGGGCACCCTGAACCGGCGCCCCGGACTGGTCGGCGCCAGCCCCGAGTTGCAGCGAGTGCGTGACCTGATCGAGCAGGTGGCCCGCACCGACGCGACCCTGCTGATCACGGGAGAGAGCGGCACGGGCAAGGAACTCGTGGCAGAGGAGATCCATCACCGCAGTGCGCGCTCGCGCGGCAACCTGGTGCGCCTGAACTGCGCGGCCGTGCCGGAGAGCCTGTTCGAGAGCGAGTTCTTCGGGCACCGACGGGGTTCATTCAGCGGCGCAACGGAGAATCGGGAGGGGCGCTTCGCAGAGGCTGAGGGAGGCACGCTGGTGCTCGACGAGGTCACCACGCTGCGCCCGGAGATGCAGGCCAAGCTGCTGCGCGTCCTGGAGTGCGGCGAGTACCAGCCCGTGGGCGGGACGGGAAACCGGATCGCCGAC
>JAJDER010000176.1 GCA_029259725.1 Planctomycetota bacterium
CGCCGAAACCGCCGTCGCCGTCGCCGAGTTGCACGGCGCCCTCGTCGTCATTGATCGAGAGGCCGATCAGGTCGGGGAGTCCGTCGCCGTCGACGTCGGTGACCGCCACCGGGCCCGGCAGCGGCACCGGCTGGTGCATGGGCATGGGAAAAAGCTGCACCAGCGGCAGGCGCGGTTCGGGAGCTGCGCCCAGGTGCAGGCGCAACGCGTCGGTGAGCGCCCAGCCGTCGGTGGCCGCGGCGTCGAGGACGGAGGCCTGCGCGAAGAGATCGCTTCCGCAGTGCGCCGTCTCGAGCTTGACGCCGTCGATCGCGTCGATGCCGGCCTGACCCGCGACATCCGTGCTGAACGGATAGACCAGGCACGGCGGCGCCGGATAGAGCACGCCGCCGAGAAAGGGGACCTGCAGCGACGCGGTGCTCACGAGCAACAGGCCGCTGCTGTCCGGTGCCGCGGAGGACACGGTCAGCTCCACGTGCTCGGCGCCGATCAGCGCAAGGCCCGACGCCTCCAGCAAGGGAACGCCCGCCACGCCGGCGGTGCCCCCCGAGAGCGCGGCGTTGAACGCGATGTCGTCGCAGGCGTCGTTGTCCGCGACGAACAGGACCAGCGTGATGGCTGTGGCGACGATCATCGTGGTTCCCGGCTCCCCCTGCAGCCGGAACGTATCACGGAACCGTGCGTCACGCGGGCCGAGAGTGCTAGGTGTTCAACAGCATCCGCGTCAGGTTCGGCAGTCCGGCGCCCTGGAAGTACGGGTCGCGCTTCAGGTCGGTGCAGTTGTCGATCAGGATGCGCTTCACGTCGTCGGGGCGGCCGATGAACTCGCTGTGCACGGAGAGGAACGCCGCGAGCAGTCCGGACACGTGGGGCGCGGCCATGCTCGTGCCGTCCATCTCCACGTACCACCCCTCCACGGTCTTGCTGCGCGCGGGATCGTGCCGCGCCGAGAGGATGCGCTCACCCGGCGCGACCACGTCGGGCTTGACGCGTCCGTCGGCGGTGGGCCCGCGCGACGAGAAGTAGCTGATGCCGTAGGTGTGCGGGTTCGCCTTGTGCACCGAACCCACGGCGATGGCCTCCTCCAGGTTGGCCGGGTCGCCGATGGTCAGGTCCATGTTGGCTTCGAGCGGGCCGTCCTCGCTCTCGAGGATCGCGTAGCCCTCGTTGCCCGCCGCGACCACGACCACCACGCCCTGCCCGTGCAACCGCCGCAGCTCGCGACACAGCGGCGTGTGCCCGCAACCGAACACGCCCGGATCGAAGCTGCTGCCCAGGCTCAGGTTCACGCCGTGGATCACGAGCTTGCCGGCCTTCTCGTTCACTTCGGCGACGTCGTCGAGCGCCTTGATCACCCAGCTGTCGCGGCCGGATCCGTCGTCGCCGAGCACCTTGTAGGTGTGCAGCTTGCACTCCGGCGCCATGCCGGTCATGAGCACTTCGCGACCCTCGGCGTCCTTGACCGTCGCGACGCCCGCGATGATCCCGCCGACGTGGGTCCCGTGCCCGTCCTTGTCGTCGCCACCGGGCTTGGGCTTGCCGCGCCCGGTGCAGTCCCAGCTCACCTTGACGTTGTCGTGCTGCTTGAAGTGCCCGTGCTTGGCGTGGATGCCCGTGTCGAGCACGGCCCAGCCGATGTCGCGCCCGCGCGCCTCGTAGCCGCGGTGGGCCGGAAGCGCCTGCACGGTGCGGGACGAGGTCGAGATGAGCTTGCGCTTCACGGCGTTGCGCCAGACGCGTCGGAGGCGCAGCCCCTTGTGCTCCGCGCTCAGCCGCTCGATCTCGAAGCGTGTCAGCGACGCACTCACGAAGCGTTGCAGGTCATCGATCTCGGCGTCCTCGATGCGGTCGCCCAGCAGCCCGGCCAAGGCGGCGTGGATGCGCGCGCGGATGCCGTCCAGCGACTCGGCGCCTGCGGGGTCGTCGAGTTCGATCAGCACCGCGTGGCGGGTCTGGTCGCCCTCGTCCTCCAGATCGCGCACGAGGTCGCGCGCCACCACGAAGCTGGCCACCTGCTGGCGGAAGGCCGGGATGACCGCGTCGCGGACCGCGGTGCGCACTTGGGACAGCGAGAGGTAGCCGGTGGCGGAGTGCGGGTGGCGCGGGCTGTCCGGGTTGAGCGAGAGCCCGTTTCGGTCGACCAGCTTCGGCACCTGCTTGCCGGTCGGGAGCAGGTACTCGTTCGCGAGGGTGGGGTCGGCGGCGACGGGATCGAGGCGATCGGCCACGTTGATCCAATGGCCCACGCCGGTGGGCCGAAACAGCTTCTTCGTCCCGGCGAAGAGCTTGAGCCGGTCGCGCACCTCGTCGAGACCGAGCGGCGAGCCGAGGGTCACGAACAGCGGGACGTCGACCTCCTTGCCGAGTTCACGCAGCACGTCGTAGGCGATCATCGTGCCCTGGCTGTGGGCCACGATGACGAACGGGCCGCCGCCCGCGCGCAGGCGCTCGAGCAGCGCGTCACGCATGAGCCGGCGTCGGTCCTCGTCGAACAGGAAGTCGTGGACGTCGCCCAGGAAGGCGCGCGTCAGTCCGCGGGTGATCCAGCGCTGGACGCGATCGCCCAGGAAACCGAAGGCCTGCTTGCGCGGGCCGCTCGCCTTGGCGGCGCCGCCGGGTGCGGCGTCCATCTGCTTCGCGATCCGGGCCATGCACGCGGCGGCCTCGTCACTGGCGCCGCTGGCTGCGGTGATCTCGTCGATCCAGCCGGACCTGCTGTTGGAGAGGCGTCGGACCGAAGCGGGACGCGTGTCCTCGGGATCGATGCTGACCACGTCGGGCGATCCGCAGGTGGCATCCTCGGGCGTGGGATGTCGCGATCGATCGACCCAGTAGGCGAGCCGACTCCGCTCGCCCACCGTGTGGCCGAACAGCGCCGTGTCCCACTGGCACTTGAGCGTGGACGCGATCGGCTTGTTGCCGATGCCGTGGACGTAGATGACCGTGCGGGCACGGCCCGTGGTGGACGACGCTTGCGCGCCGGTCTGCGACTTCGCCATCGTGCTCCCCTGCCAGGCCCTGGGCGGCAGACCAGCTCTCCGAGGGGAGCGCGGCCCGTCGCGGTCTTCCGCAGGCATGGTAAGCGGAGACCGGCCGAGCGGGCGAACGACGCGACGGCGAACCGGCCCGCCGGCGGACCGGCTCGAGGCCGGACCGGCTCGACGACTGCGCGGGGCCTACTCGGCGTCGGGCGCGCCGCCGTCCATGTCATCCGCCCGATGCCCCCCGTGCGGTGGAGCCCGGCCCGGCGGCCGAGGCAGGGCGTTGAAGCCCTCGCCCGGCGTGGCGAACCACAGCTCCCAGAGCGGGATCAGGCACAGCGCCAGCATCGACACGAACATCGCCACGCCGCTCACGTAGAGGCCGGGCGCCAGGGCGCGGTGCTCGATGACCGCGAAGGGCAGCAGGAAGGTGGTCAGCATCGACGTGAAGGCGGTGACGTTGATGCCCAGCTTCCAGCCGTCGCGCAGGTTGGTCAGGTGCAGCAGGTGCCCGAGCACGAAGAGCAGGATCGGGATCGAGAACAGGTGCGGGTGCACGATGTCCACGAGTTCGCGGCGCGTCTTGCCTTCGTAGAGCGCCTCGCCCTCGAGGCCGGCGAAGACGCCGCCGAACGGATCGTCGTCGGCGGCCTCGACGCTGCCGGCCACGTAGTCGGTCACGCCGTCGATGCTCCAGGGTGCCCGGTCGGTGTACTTGAGGGACGCCACCCACAGCCCGGCGAGCACGCTGGCGATGTAGAGCGTGAGCAGCACCTTCATGAGCGGGTGGAACCGCGCGAGGTGCAGGCGCTGACGCGTCAGGAAGTGCACGGCGGACTCAGCGTCCGTCGGCGAGGGCGCGCGGTGCCCAGAGCTGCGGCAGGCCGTCGGCCCGGCCGAGCCAGGCGCCGGACGCGCCGGGCGGGGCGGCGAGGCCGGTGCCGCTCACGAGCAGCGCGGTGGACAGGGCGTCCGCGGTGGCGGCCGAGGGGTGGCGCACCCAGGCGAGTCGCGCCGCTTCGACGGGCACGCCGGTGGCGGGGTCGAGCACGTGGCCGCGTTCGGTGCCGCCGTCGTCGAAGGTCGAGAAACCACCGGCGCTCACGCTCAGCGCACCGCGTGTCAGTTCCACGCGCGCCGCGAGCGAACCGTCGCCGTCGTGCACGATCGGGATCGGCCAGGACGGCGCGTCGGCCGGTGGGCCCAGGGCGAGCAGCGTCGAGCGGAACGACAGGAGCGCGCGCTCGACCCCGTGATCGGCGAGCACCTCGGCCGCGCGGTCGAGGGCCCAGCCCTTGCCCGAGCCGCCGGGATCGAGGCGCAGGTCGTGGTGGCTGCGGGAGACGCGACCGTCCGCGGAGACGAGGACTCGAGCGAGGCCGCTCGCGTCACGGGCCCGGGTGAGCGTCTCGGCGTCCGGCCGGGAGGGCGCGCGCGAGCGCAGTCCCCAGGCCGAGACCAGCGCGCCGACCGCCGGGTCGAAGGCCCCGTTCGTGACCGTGTGCATCGCGCGCGCGTGGTCGAGCCAGGCCGCGAGATCGGGGTCGAGGGTGACGAGGGTTCCGGCCGCAGCGGTGTTCAGGCGCGAGAGCGGCGTGTCCGGATTCCAATCGGAGAGCACGTCGTCCCAGTGGCCGACCTCGTCGAGGGCGGCTTCGGCCGCCCGGAGCAGGCGCTCGGCATCGAAACGCCCCGGGTGCTCGCGGATCTCGAGGGTGCACACCGTGCCCATGACCGAACGTTGGAGGCGCAGCACTCCGTCGTCGGAAGACCTCGATGCCTGCGAGTCGTCGGCCTTGGCGTCGCTCTCCGGGGCGGCCGTGTGCTCCGGCACGGCGGGGGCCCTGAGCGCCGGCGGGGTCACGTCGATGGCCGTCGCCAGCAGCGTGCGGCGCGCGACGGGGTCGCGCTCGAGCAGGACGGCGTCCACGGTCGCCAGGGCCTGACGGACGCCGCGGCAGATCGCGTGCCCGGACAGGGTCGCGCCGGCCACGTTGATGATGTCGCGGTCGATGCGGACGGCGTCGTCCAGGGTCTTGCCCGCGTACTGCGCCATGAAGCGGGCGTCGGCGACCTCGTCTCCGATGCTCTCGCGGTAGACCATCACCGCCGCACGCGCGGTCTCGCCCTCCGGCGTCACGCCGACGATGTGCGTGATCGGCTTCGTCTTGCCGACCTGCGCGACCACCACCGCGTAGCCGATGACCTCGCCCCCGTGCTCGGCGGCATAGATGTAGAAGCCGCCCGCTTCGAGGGTGTTGCGGCTGAGCTTCTCGATGCGCCGGATCTCGTCGCCCGAGAGGATGTGCCGCAGCTCGAGCACGCGGTCCGCGTCCGGGAACACGTGCGTGAGGGCCTGCTCCTTGGTCAGGTGGACCTTGGTGTAGCCGTCGCCCGCAGCCCGGGCCTGCCCGGCGAACGAGGCCAGGCCGAGGAGGACGAGCAGCAGCGTGCAGGCGCGGACCACCGGTGGCCCCCAGGGATCAGAAGTAGGTCGCGGCCGAGAACAGGAACGCGTTGTCGTCGTTGCCGCCGTCGCCGCCCGACTCGCGGTTGAACTGGTAGTCCATCTTGAACACCGTGTTGGACTCGTTCGGCCGGAAGTTCAGGCCGACGGTCGTGCGGTCGGTGGAGTAGTGGCCGATGTCCACGCCACCCTGGCGCAGCACGAAGGTGAAGTGCGCGCCGTCGGCGACCCACCCGTCATCGACCCAGCTGTCGATGAAGTCCGGGGTGAAGTGCCAGTTGCCCTGGATGTAGTAGCCGTGCATGCCGTTGGGGACGTCGGCGGCGTCGGCCAGCGCGTCGGTGTCGAGGTTGACCCACGCGGCCTCGCCCAGGATCTCCAGGTTGTCCGGCAGGAAGTCGACGGCCTGGCCGTTGAGCGTGGTGTCGACCGCGAAGATCTGCATGTCGTTGTCGCCGCGCTCGTCGTAGGTGTCGAACAGCGCCGAGACCCCGAACTCCATGCCGAGTTCCGGCTGCCAGGCGACGCGGCCCGAGGTGGCCAGGTCGTCGTTGATGTTCTCGAACTCGTCGAAACCGAGGGCCTCCTTCTGCGGCGCGGCGTTGCGCAGGCCCTTGGTGTCGGTGATGACCGAGTTGCCGTCCGCGTCCATGCCCTTGAAGCCGTTGGTGATCGCGACCTGGTAGCTGACCTCCTCGGTGATGTCGCCCCAGGCGCCGACGCCGACGTCACGCAGCGTGGTGGGGATGATGTAGCGGTCGACGAGCGGGCGGGCGGTCAGGTCCTGGAGCGGGGAGTCGTGCACCTCGTTGAACTTGCCCAGCGGCAGGAGCTGGATGCCGGCGCGGGCGTTGAAGTGGTCGTTGAACAGGTAGTCGATCTGCGCGAACTCCACCTCGAGCTCGCTGCCGTGCTCGATCTCCACTTCGGTGGAGACCTTCACGCGGTCCGACACGTCGGCGTAGAGGAACGGCACCAGCCGGTGCTGATCGAAGAACTTGTCGCCGCCGTCACTCTGGGGGTCGGTGAACTCGACGTCGATGTAGCCGCCGAGGTGGACCTTCGAGCCATCGCGGATGAACGGCTTGTCGTACACGCCGGCGAAGCCCTCGGGCATGCCCGCTGCGGCCTGGTTGGGGAAGCGCGGGATGTAGAACTCGTCGCCGGGGACGCCGGAGCCCAGCCCGCGCAGTCCCGCCATCTCGGCCTGCATGCCCTGGAGCAGGGTCATGACCTGGTCGAACTTGCCGTCGAGATCGATGACCTGGGACTGGAGGTCCTGGATCAGCGCGTCCTTCTCGTCGTCGCTGAGTTCGGGCACGGAGGTCTGGGCCGAGGCGGGCGAGAGGGCGGAGAGCGCGACCACGAGGGCACAGGTCGCGAGCAGCTTGGGGGAGCGGGCGGGGGGCATGGGAGCTTCGGTCAGGTGGCCAAGTTGTTGAGATCGATTTGCAACAGGCTTGGTGTTCTACCTGAGACTGACTCTCAAATGCAAGGGCGCCCGACCGCGACGTCGGGAATATCCGGGCGGCGGTTCCGGTCCGGGAATTGCGGCCCTAGGGCCCGCAGAAGGTCCCGGACAGGCCGTTGCTGAGTGCCCAACCCTTGGGCTGGCCGCCGTCCGCGACGATCAGCTGGAAGTTGCTGCCGAGCCCCTCGAGCAGCGCATCGGCCGGAATCGGCAGGGGCAGGGTCAGCGCGCCCGCGGCGTCGAGCTGGATGCCGATCAGGAACAGCGTCGCGGGGTCCACGAGCAGCGTTCCGGCCTTGAACGGCAGGCTGGCCGGGGCGAGCGAGAAGAGCAACGAGCCCGTGGCGAGCGCCGGGCCGCCGGCCGCGGTCAACGTGTGCACCTGACCGATGGTCGTGGCCGACGCCGTGTCGAGCGTCATCACGTTCGCGCCCCCCGCGCCGACGCCGGTGGGTTCGTAGACGCAGGCCTCCGCGGTGTCGTAGTCCCAGATGCCACGGCCGTAGGTGCCGAAGCGCATCGCGCCGAGGGCGGCCACCGATTCCACCGACCAGTAGGTGGTGATCGGCGCGTCGGCGCCGGTGATGTCGGTCCACTCGCTGTCGCCGGGCGCGCGCTTGTAGGCGGCCGTCTCGGTGCCCGCGTAGAGCACGCCGTCCGGTGCCTCGGCCATGCCGTAGACGAGGGTGTCCGGCAGGCCCTGGCCCCACGGGTCGTAGGTCGCGCCACCGTTCGTCGAACGCCACACGGCCGGCGAGCCGTAGCCACTGCCGCCGACGTAGGAGGTGTCGACGTCCAACGCGCTGGCCACCACGGCGGTGCCGTGCAGCCAGCCGCTGCCGGGCCCGGTCGTGGCGCCCTGGCTCCAGGTCAGGCCGTGGTCGTCGCTCACCCACAGGCGGCCCTGGTTGCTCGCCGCGTACGCGCGCTCGGGATCCACGGGGGAGAACGCCAGCCCGGTCAGGAACTCACCCGATGAGACGCCGAAGTCCTGGGTCGACCACTCCACCTTGGTCCAGCTGTTGATGAAGTCGATCTTCTTGTATCGCCAGAGCTTCTCGCCGCAGAAGAACCAGCGCGTGTTGGCGTAGGGGTCGGCCACGACGACGGGCAGCCACGGGTAGCTCTCGCCGGCGGGGAAGTCCTCCTGGTAGAGCGTCGGGTTGTTCTCGCCCTTGTGGATCAGGATGAAGCCGGGGTAGACGGAGTAGACCCAGGCGTGGGTGCCGTCGCCGCTGGTCAGGTGCGCGTAGTCGCCGCTGATGAGCTGTTCGAAGGACTTGGTCGTGCCGCCGCCGCCCGGCGCGGTGTCGCTGCGCTGGTAGCCCTGGTCCTGCGCGCCGGCGAGGACGTGCTCGACGTTGGCCGTCGACGTGTGCACGTCGTAGTACTGGCTCACGCGCAGGCCGTCGAGGGAGAGGTTCTCCACGCTCGCCAGCCCGTCGGTGGAGCGGAACAGGCCGCCGTCCGTGGACACGTACCAGATCTCGCCACCGCCGTTCGGGACCACGTCGAGGCCGGGGACGTCGGCGTGCAGCTTGGTCGCCTCCTGGCCGTAGTACTCCCACCAGGCGTTGACGATGCCGAAGTTGTTGCCGCCGTCGGTCGAGCGATGCACCTCGACGCCGCCCCAGGCGAACAGGTCCGCGTCGGTGATCGAGGCCGACAGCGTGCCCCAGTAGTCGCTCACGTCGAGCTTGTAGGTCCACGAGGCGCCGGCGTCGTCGCTGCGGTACAGCTTGCGCGTGCCACCCTCGCCGACGATCGCGTAGAAGCGCGGCGCTCCGGCCTCGCTCCCGGCCAGCTCGCCGCCGTCGCTGTCGTTCGGCAGGGAACCGACCACGTTCCAGGTCTCGCCGTCGTCGGGGCTCGCGTAGAGGTCGGACTGCTTGAGCATGTAGACCGGGCCGGTGCCGGTGCGGGGTGTCCACAGGTCACCCCAGTAGGTGCCCATGCCGATCGCCTGCGTGAAGGTCGCGCCCTTGTCCTGCGAGCGGAACACCGAGTAGACCAGGCTCTCGCCGGTGAAGGGCGGGTTGGTCGGCTTCCACCAGCGCACGACCATGAAGATCGAGCCGCCGGTGGTGGTGATCACGCGGCGTACTTCGGTGGTCTTGTCCTCGGCCGGCAGGCCCGAGGGCCAGGTCCAGGTGACGCCGCCATCGGTGGAGCGGTGGATCAGCCCGCCGTCGTTGGCGGCCACCAGGATGTCGGGGTCGCTCGGCAGGTCGCCGGGCAGGACGCTGAGCCAGTGCGCGCCGCCGTAGACGCCGTCCGCGAGGGGCGTCCAGTTGCTGCCGTCGAGGCCGCCGTGCCACACGCCGCCCCTGGAACTGCCGGCGTAGAGACTCTGACCGTCCGGCGCGGGCACGGTCACGTGCATGCGCCCGGCGACGTTGTCACTGCCGCGCTCGGTCCAGCGGCTCGCGCCGGCGGCGAAGGCGCTGAGCTGGTTGCGTTGTTCCATCTGCGCCACGCCGTTGAGGCGCTCGATCTGCTGCCAGTCCAGGCCGGGCGGCGCCCGGTGAAGGTCGCGGATGTACTTCTTGCGCGCGGACTTCTGCAGCGACTCGGCCGCGTCCGACAAGCGGTGCTCGGTCGGCGCGGGCAGCTTCGGATGCTGCGGCGGGTGGGTGCCGCACGCCGGGGTGATCAGCAGCAGCGCGAGCGCGAACAGGCTCGCCCGCGGGGCGGTCTGGTGGGACATGGGCGAGGACCCTGGCAGGGAGGGGGCGTCGACCGGATTCGGGGCGGGCGACGAGGGGCCGGCGAGGAGCGGCGGCCACCCCGAGTCTAGCAGAGGCCTGGGCGGGGGGACGGTGAGCGCGGCCGGCTGATAGAGTCGGGCCCGCGGCAAGCGGCCGATCACTGGACGACCCGGAGCGGGGCGTGGCGGAGGACGAGACGATCGAGACCGAGGCGGGCTCTTCCGGGTCCGGTCCGCGGCGCAAGGCCCGGCCGGGCACGGACGGAGCGGCGTGCGGTCTGTCGGTCGAACTGGTGCGCGATGCCCAGGGCGGCGACGGCGGCGCCCTCAACGAGCTGCTCGACCGCTACCAGGACCGCGTCCGCTACGTGATCCGGATGCGCATGGGCCCGCACCTGCGCCAGACCGTCGAGTCCGGCGACATCCTCCAGGAAGTGCTCATCTCCGCGATCATGGGTTTCGAGCGCTTCGAGATGCGCCACGAACGCAGCTTCCTCAACTGGCTCGCGGCGATCGCGGAGAACAAGATCCGCGACGCCGTCGACCACGCCCACGCCGGCAAGCGCGACGTGCGCCGAGAGCGCTCGCTGGAGCCGCGGCGACGCGCCGACCAGAGCGGCGACCACGCGTACGACCTGGCGGGCGTGGACCTGCCACCCGGCGACCAGATCGACAACGCCGAGCTGCTCGAGCTGCTCGCCGAGTGCGTGCACGAGCTGCCCGAGCTGCAGCGCCGCGCCTTCGTGCTGCGCCACTTCGTGTTCGAAGCGCCGGACTGGGCGGCCATCGCCGAGGAGCTCGGCAGCCCCAGCCCCGACGCCGCCCGCATGACCTGGGGCCGCGCGACCGTGACGCTGTCCAAGCTCATCGAGCGCCGGAGGCAACGCCGATGACCCGGCCCGACACCCACGCCGAAGCGGTCTTCGCGGAGTTCCTGGCCCGGCGTGAGGCCGGTGGTCCCGAGGAGCTGGACACGCTGCTGAAGCGCCATCCGGGCCAAGCCGAGGAGCTGCGCACGTTGTTCAACGGGTGGTTGCGCCTGACGGGCGACATCGAGCGGGCCCTGGCGGTGACGATGACCGGGCACCCGGTGTCGGTGACCGGCGCGGCAGCCCGGCCGGTGCAACTCGGCTCCCTGGAACTGCGCGCCGGAGCCGTCCTCGGTCCCTACACCCTGGTGGCTCCGCTCGGAGCCGGAGGCCAGGCCGTGGTCTGGGAGGCGCGCGAGGAGCCGACCGGGCGATCCGTGGCCCTCAAGCTGCTGCGCCCCGACCGCGCCACCCTGCGCTCGGTGCGCCGGCTCGCCCGTGAGGCCTCGGCCGCCCAGAGCATCCGCCACCCGGGCATCGTCTCGGTCCTGGACGCGGGCGAACACGAAGGCGTGCCCTACATCAGCGCCGAGCTCGTCGCGGGCGGGGCCACGCTGGCGGACCTGCTCCTGCGCCGCGGCCCGCCCGGGCCCGCCACCGACGCACGCGACGCCGTGCTCCTGGCCGAGGTCGCCGAGGCCCTCTCCGCCGCCCACGCCGTGAACGTCGTGCACCGTGACATCAAGCCGGGGAACATCCTCGTCGGGGCCGACGGCCGCGCGCGCGTGGCCGACTTCGGCCTGGCCCGTCTGCTCGGCCAGGAGACGCTCACGGGCCACACCGAGCAGGTCGGGACCTGCGCCTACATGAGCCCGGAGCAGGCCCAGGGTGGCATCGACCGCGTCGATCACCGCAGCGACCTGTTCAGCCTGGGCACGGTGGCCTACGAGGTGTTCGTCGGCCGACGCCCCTGGGCCGGAGCGACTCCGCGAGCGGTCATCGGCCGCATCCTCGGTGAGTCGGCCCCTGACCCGCGCGCCCTGCGGGCCGACCTGCCCGACGCCCTGGCCACCCTGATCACGCGCGCCCTGGCGCGCCGCCGCCGCGACCGCTGGCAGGCCGCCGACGAGATGGCCTCCGTCCTGCGGGGCTTCGCGGGCGGCGCCGGTGTGCCGGGCGGCGCCGGCGTCCCGGGCGGCAACGACTGACGCGAGCTCGGGGTGCCCGGCACGCGCTGCCTGCAGGGTTCGGGCCGGTTCGGGCCATGGCCGAGGGCAGGACGTGTCGGTTAAGGTCCACGGCTGTGGACGAGCCGATGTCAATCGGTGGCGGGCAGCCGTGGCTGGGGTCTCGATGGTCCTGACGCATCCAATCTCCGTGGACGGCGCCCCGCGCCCCGAGGGCGGCCACGTCGTCCTCGAGGGTGTGCGCATGGAGTTCAGCGACCGGGTCATCCTGCGCGACCTCGACTGCGACTTCCCGGCGGGCAAGATCTCGATCATCTGCGGTGGCAGCGGCTCCGGCAAGAGCACCACGCTGCGCCTCATCGGCGGCCTGATCCGACCCCAGCAGGGACACATCCGCGTCGATGGGATCGACGTGGCCGCGCTCCGCCGCACCAGCGAACTCGAGAAGGTGCGCCAGAAGCTGGGCATGTTGTTCCAGAAGGGCGCCCTGCTCGATTCGACCAACGTGTTCGACAACGTGGCCTTCCCGCTGCGCGAGCGCACCAAGCTCGACGGCGACGAGATCTCGGCGCGCGTGCGCGAGTGCCTGCTGGAGGTCGGACTCAAGCCCGCCGACGAGCGGCTGCTGCCGAGCGAACTCTCGGGCGGCATGGTCAAGCGCGTGGCCCTGGCCCGGGCGATCGTGACCGAGCCCGTGATCCTGCTCGTGGACGAGCCCTTCTCGGGGCTGGATCCGATCACCTCGCGGCGCATCGAGCTGCTGCTCCAGAAGGTCAACAAGCGCAGCGGGATCACGATGATCATCGTGTCGCACGACCCCGGCTCGACCATGCGCCTGGCCGACCACCTGCTGGTGATGCTGCCCGACCGCTACGTGCAGGGCACCCCCGACGAGCTGCGCAACCACGAGGACCCACGTGTCACGAGCCTGCTGACCCACGAGGTCGATGACTCGATCCTGGAGGTCGATCACATGCTCGACACGGTGATCCAGCGCGGCCCCACCGACCTCGACTCGACCTGGGCCTGACCATGCTGCGCCTGATCAGTGCCGTCGGAGAGCGCAGCGCGCGGAGCATCGAGCAGCTCGGGGACATCTCGATCTTCGGCTGCCAGATCGTGAAGTGCTTCCTGCGGCCACCGCTGCGCTTCCGGCCCTTCGTCAAGGAGCTGCACAAGCTCGGCGTCCTGTCGCTGCTGATCATCGGCATCAGCGGGCTGGCCGTGGGCATGGTGCTCGCGCTCCAGGGCTACATCGAGTTGTCGAAGTACGGCTCGGAGTCCAGTCTGGGCGGCTTCGTCGGCATCGTGCTCGTGCGCGAGTTGGGGCCGGTGCTGACCGGGCTGCTCGTGACCGGTCGCGCCGGTTCGGCGACCACCGCCGAGATCGGCACGATGGTCGCCAGCGAGCAGCTCGACGGCCTGCGCATGATGTCGGTCAACCCGATCGACGTCGTCGTCGTGCCGCGCGCGCTGGCCATGATCCTCGTCATGCCGTTGCTCAACGCGATCTTCACCGTGCTGGGCCTGCTCGGCGGCTGGCTCGTCGGCGTGCGCGTGATGGGGCTCGACTCGGGCGCCTACATCGGCAGCCTGACCGCCTCCGTCGGATTCCAGGAGGACGTCGCCAGCGGCTTGCTCAAGTCGGTGCTGTTCGGCGTCCTGGTCGCCCTCGTCTCGACCTACAAGGGCTTCAACAGCGCGCCGACTTCGGAGGGCGTCAGCCACTCCACGACCATGTGCGTGGTGACGGCGTCGCTCGCCATCCTCGTCTCGAACTACTTCTTCACCGCCCTCTGGGGGATGTGACCGTCATGGGGCGTCTTGCCATCCGCAACTTCGTCGTCGGCCTGTTCGTCCTGGTCGGTCTCGCCAGCATCGCGTACCTGTCGCTGAGCGTCGGGGGGCTGTCCGTCGGCGGCGGTGACGGGCTCACGATCTACGCTCACTTCGACGACATCTCGGGCCTCAAGCCCCTGGCCAAGGTGACCGTCGCCGGTGTCAAGGTCGGCGAGGTGGTCGAGATCGACCTGGACGACGACTACCGCGCGCGCGTCGAGATGACCCTGGACGCCGCGCTCGAGTACCCGTACGACACGTCGGCGTCGATCATCACGGCCGGCATCCTGGGCGACAAGTACGTCGAGCTGCTCATCGGCGGCGACGACAAGACGTTCATCGACGGGGACACGATCACCTTCACCGAATCGGCGCTCGTGCTCGAACGCCTGATCGGCAAGCTCATCCACAACACGTCCGTGGGCGACGGCAACTAGCCGGCCCGCGGGCCGAGGAGATCGGACCGTGAACCACACCACGGTGCACACGACGTCCAGGCGCTGGGCCTCCCTGGCGAGCGCCCTGGTGCTCGTCGGCCTGTTGCTCCCCGCGTGTGCGAGCACGTCGGGCGACACCAGCCCGGAGGACCCCTGGGAGGACTTCAACCGCGGCATCTGGTGGTTCAACATGCAGGTCGACGAGTACGCGCTCGAGCCGACCGCCAAGGGCTGGACCGCGATCACCAACGAGCCGGTGCGCGAGTCGGTGGGCAGGTTCTTCACCAACCTGAAGTTCCCGGCGTCGTTCGTGAGCAACCTGCTCCAGGCCAAGTTCGCGGACACGGGCACCGAGACGGCACGCTTCGTGATCAACACGACCGTGGGCATCCTGGGTTTCTTCGACCCGGCCACCGACTGGGGCATCGAGGCGAAGCGCGAGGACATCGGTGAGGCCTTCGGCGCCTGGGGCATCGGCACCGGCCCCTACCTGGTCGTGCCGTTCCTCGGTCCGAGCGATCCGCGCGACCTCGTGGGCGTGGTGGCCGACGACCTGGTCTATCCGGACTTCTACTCGGAGGAGATCCTGGTCCGCGCCTTCGACGTCGTGAACGACCGCGCGCTCGACATGCAGCGCATCAACGACTGGAAGGAAGAGGCCTTCGACTTCTACATCTTCGTGCGCGACGCCTACCTGCAGAACCGCGAGGCGAAGGTCGACGACTTCGAGGACGAGGACGACGACCCCGGGACCGACGCGGACCTGTACGGCGACGAGCTCTACGGCGATGATCTCTACGGCGACCCCGACGACGAGGGCCTCCAGGACGATCCCGAAGGCAGGGAGTGACACCATGAAACCCACCCACACGTTGCGCCTCGCCCTGCTCCCACTGCTCGCGTTGTGCGCTGCCGCCACGGCCGGGGCCGTCCCCGCGACGCCCGATCCGGGTCCGCGCGAGACGATCCGCGCCGCCACCGACGATGTCGTCGCGGCCCTGCGCGCCGAACTCCCCTACGCGGACCGGCTCGCGGGTGTCGAGGCCGCGCTGACGGCCCACGTGGACTTCAACACGGTGTCGAAGCTGGTCCTGGCGCGGAACTGGAAGAAGCTCGACGAGGCGCAGCAGCGAGCCTTCGAGATCGCGTTCCGCAGGCACCTGGTGCTGACCTACTGGAAGAACGCGGCCGAGGCGAGCTTCGACGAGATCGAGATCACCAAGGACCGGGACGAAGGCCGCGGGGACTGGACCGTCAAGACCGAGGTCGGCCTGACCGGTGCGCCCCTGCTGATGGACTACCGCCTGCGCAAGTTCGGCGAGGGGGACGGCGCGGACTGGCGCATCATCGACATCATCATCGAGGGTGTCAGCATGGTCAGCAACTTCCGCTCTCAGTTCCAGGAGGTGTTCGGCAACTCCGGCGCCCAGGGGCTGATCGACGCCGTCATCGAGAAGAACCAGTTGATGAGCGAGAAGCAGCGCCTGGCGGCGGACGAGGAGGACGGCTGATCAGCCCCGCGGGGACGCGAGCAACCCGGTGTAGAGCGCTTCCTGCCGGCGCACCATCTCGTCCTGGTCCCACTCGGTGACGGCCGCGCGACCGGCGGCGGCGAAGCGTCGGCGCAGGTCACGATCGTCGAGCAGCTGCACGATGCGATCGGTGGCGAGGGCCACGTCGCCGGGCGGGTAGAGGAACCCGTTGCGTCCATCGACGACGGCTTCCGGCGTGCCGTCGATCGCCGTGGCCACGATCGGACGGCCCGCCGCCATGGCCTGGGGCGCCACGCGCGGCAGCCCCTCCCAGCGTGACGTGAGCACGGACACGTCGAGGGCGCCGAGCAACGCGGGCACGTCACGGCGCCAGCCGAGCAGGGTCAGCGTGTCGCTCAATCCGAGGGCGGAAGCGCGGGCCTCGACCTCGGCGCGCAGCTCGCCGTCGCCCGCGAAGAAGAAGCGGGTGGCGGGACGCGCGGCGGCCACGCGCGCGGCGATCTCCACGAACTCGAGCGGGTTCTTCTGCGGCTTGAAGTTCCCCACCATGCCGACGACAGGCTCCTCCGGGCCGTAGCCCAGGGCGGCGCGGGTGTCGGCCCGGAGCGCGTCGGCGCGGCCGAAGTCGGCCAGGTCGATGCCGCTGCGGATCACGTGGGCCGGGCGATCCCCGAGCAGGCCGAGCCGCCGGCCCTCCTCGACGTGGAATCGGGAGACCGAGATGAACGCGTCGGTGCGCGCGGCCAGCCGGCGTTCCATGAACAGCGCGGCGCGGCGCGACAGGGAACCGCCGAGCGCGTCGAAGCCGAAACCGTGGATGGAGTGGACCACCGGCCCGGCGCCCGCGGCCTTGCTGGCCCAGCGCCCGATGACGCCGGCCTTGCTGCTGTGCGTGTGGACGATCACCGGCCCCCGCCGAGCCTGCGCAGCCAACAGGTCGGCAATCGCCGCCGCCGCGGCGCGATCCTTGAACGGGTGCACGGGCCGCACCAGCGAGGGCACGAAATGCAGCGGCACGTCGGTCAGCGCGCGGGCCTCGTCGTCGAGCATGCCGCCCGGGCCGCATACGAGCTGCGGTGCGAAGCGAGCGCGATCCAGCCGCGCGACGGTGTGCAGCGTGTTGAGCTGCGCGCCGCCCAGCTCGAGTCGCGTGATCACGTGGACGACGGGGACCGGGGTGCTCATCCGCACGAACCCCGCGGGCCGCACGCCGTCCCGCGCGCGGTCACGAAACCCGCGCGGTGGCCCAGGCCGCTGCCTCGCGGCCGTGGATCAAGCTGTCCTGCATGGCCAGGTAGTCCCACGTGCCGTAGCGTCCCATGGGGACCACCCCGCGGTCGAGGTACCAGCGCAACAGCGCCGGGAGCACCTCGCGTCGCTGCCGATCGAACACGACGTAGGCGTGCTCGATGTCGACGATCCGGGTGTGCACGATGTCGGCCGGGTCCGCGAGGAAGCCGCGCTTCGTGAGCGCCTCGACGGTCTGTTCCAGGTGTGCGGTGGGCCCGGGGTCGTCGGACGGGGTGAAGCTGATCTCGGCCACCAGGGCGTGGTGTCCGTCGGGTGCCATGGCCGGGGTCAGCGCCGCCGGCAGGCCGACGCGGTGGAAGGGCGCATCCGCCTCGGGCACGTAGACCCATTGCGCGTCCGGGTGGAAGGCCGGCCCGCGCACGCCCAGGTTGACCGCACGGATCGACACCGACGACAGTTCGCCGACGGCATCGCGCAGGCCTTCGGGCAGGTCGGTGGTGAAGCGCGCCAGGGCCGTGAGCGGCAGGCTGGTCAGGATCGCCGGTGCGTCGTGGGTCTCGGCGCCGGGCAACGCGGCGGCTCCGGTTCCACCGCGCTCGGCGGCTGACGCGGCATCGAAGGTCGCGGTGGGCACCAGTGTCACGCGTCGTGATCCGGCGTCCAGGGAGGCGACCGTCATGCCCGTCCGCACGACACCTCGGGGCAACGTCGCCGCCAGCGCGCGCGGCAGGTGATCGATGCCACCCGCCGTGGGGTACAGGAAGTCAGGGTTGTAGCCGAAGGCCTTCTCGCTGCGCGTGATCGCGCCCCTCAGCACGTCGCCCAGCTCGGGACGGGGGATCGACCAGCTGACCCAGTCGCCGGTCACCTCGGAGAGATCGCGCCGCCACATCTTGCGGTTGTAGGGCTCGAAGAACGCGTCCGAGAAACCGGGGCCGAAGGTGTCGAGGATCCAGTCCTTGAAGGACGGCTCACCCGCCGCCACCGGGGGCACCACCTTGAGGAAGGGGAGCGATGGATCGACGAGTTCGGCGTCCGGCACGGGCACGCCGCGACGCTCGGGATGGCGCAGCGTCTCGATGAAACCCTGCAGGCAGGCGAGCTTCACCTCCACCGGCAGGTCGGCGATGTTGGCCTGGAACGGGTAGGGCGTCAGCACGTCGTGGCTGTGGATCCAGGCACTGCGATGCAGGTCGGTCCAGCCGCCGGGGAGCAGCTCCTTCACCCAGGTGCGCAGCGCGTCGTCGCGCAGGTGCAGCAGGTGCCCGGTGTAGTCGAAGGTGAACCCCGCTTCGCGGATCGAGCGGCACAGTCCGCCGACCGCGCTCTCGCGCTCGGCCACGAGCACGCCGTCGCCACCCAGGTGGTGGGCGGCGGAGAGTCCGGCGAGTCCGGCGCCGAGGACGAGGACCATGGTCGTGGGTCCGCAGGTTCGGAAGGGAGGGCTGCCGGGCGGCAGCGCGGAGGCCGGTGCAGCCCGAGGCTGCGGGAGGCTACCGCAGGAACACGAACGGGTCGACTCCCAGGGCGGCCGAGATCTCCTCGACACGTTCCCGCGGGTAGTCGGCGTCCGGGAATCGCCGCGCGAGCCACGCGAACTGCATGGCGGCCTGCTGGTACAGGTCGTTGCGCAGGTAGTAGTGGCCGCGCAGGAAGTTGCGCGCCGGCTCGGGCACCTTGACGCCCAGGCGCAGCTTGGCGAAGTTCATGATCTGGCGCGTCTGGTCGACGGGCATGACCGTGAACGAGGCCGGCGAAGCATGGCCCGGAGCACTCCACTCGAACGTGCCCGAGGTGAGCTTGGGCCAGGTGTCGGGGTAGGCCAGTGACACGAGTTCGGGGACGTCGCGCGTGTCCTCCAGCTCGTGATGGACGGTGCGCGAGGCCGTACCGAGTCCGGGGAAGAGCACCAGCTCCAGCTGACCGGGCGGACTCGGGCGCAGCAGGAAGGCCGGGCGGGTGTCGGTGATGTGTCCGCGCGGCAGCAGTGCCGGGCAGTCGGGTCCGGCGCCGAGTTGTTCGAGCGGCCCTTCGAACGGACGCATGGCGCCGAGCGCCGCCGTGGTCTCCTCGTCGGAGAGTCGCTCCAGCGCACTCTCGAAGTCGCCCAACCCCAACAGGCACAGGACGGCCTGGGCTTTCGCCTCGGCGGAACCGGAGATGCGCGCGTAGTCGGAGTAGACCTGGAAAGCGTCTTCATAGAAGCCGTTGCGCACGTACTTCTCGGCGGCCCACATCGGGTTCACGTCGCGCAGGAACCCGTAGGTCATGAAGGCCGCGACGGCCGCGCCGACGAGCAACAGCACGCCGGGACCGAGCCCGGGCTGCTGGGTCGCGGTGGACATGTCGTCGTCGTCGGAGAGCATGCGCGCCGCGAGGCGGTCCTGCTCGGTCTCGGGGAAGGCGTCGATGAGATCCTCGGCACGCCAGCTCTCACCCTCGGGTGGAGACTCGGCACCGGGCGAGCCTCCGTCGCGCAGCAGGGCGATGATCGAGGCCTCGAGATGCGGACCGTCCAGCGTCGAAGGCGCGCTGGCGAAGATGCGGTGCAGGCGCCAGCGCACGAGAGCCGGGTCGAGACGGAGCCCCATCGAGACGACGTCGAGCCCGAGGCCGACGCCGTAGACCAGCACGGCGATGCGCCGATCCAGGGCGTCCAGCGACTTCAGGCGCCGGGCGGCAGCCGTCTTGTCGATCGGTTCCACGCCCGCGCTGGCGAAGAGCCGGCGCGGCTCCCCGGCGGGTCGGTCGCGGAAGGCGGCGGAAAGCGGTCCCATCTCAGCGTTCCGGCGGCGCGAAGCGGGACAGGCGGACGAAGGCGATCACCAGGCCGAGCGCGAACACACCCAGCAGCGGCACGACGTAGGCATCCGGTGCGAACACGAGACCGAGGGACACCAGGCCCAGCGCCACCGCCACGCGATAGGCGGCGAAGGCGATCTGGCGCACACCGCGCCCGGAGTGTCGCAGCCGCAGCGCGAAGTGATCCGGCGACCCGCGGAAGAAGGGGATGCCCTTGCGCGCGCGATGCCAGGCCACGAAGGCCGTGTCGAAGATCGGGATGGCCAGCAGCACGACCGGCGTGGCCACCGCGAGCGCGTTGCCGTTCCCGGGTGGCGAGGTGTAGCTGACCAGCATCGCCAGGCCGCCGACCATGAAGCCGATGAACAAGCTGCCCGTGTCGCCCAGGAAGATCCTGGCCGGCGCGAAGTTGAACTTCAGGAAGCCGAAGAGCGCGCCGGCGAGCACGATCGCCATGAACGGCACGACCGGGTCGTCGCCGATGGTCACGCTGATCGCGAACAGGAACAGCGAGGCGATCAGCGCCGTGCCCGTGGCGAGCCCGTCCATCACGTCGATGATGTTGAACGCGTTGGCGATGGCCGTGACCCAGAGGATCGTCAGGCCGAAGTTGAAGACCGTGTCCCACTCGGCCCACTCGGTGCCGACCAGCGGGATGTCGGTGCGGATGCCGGCCTTGAAGAGCACGATCGCCGCGAGCAGCTGGCCGACGAACTTCACCGACGGGCGCAGGTTCAGCAGGTCGTCGTACAGCCCGAGCATGACCATCATGAAGCCGCCGGCCAGGATGCCCATGGCGCGGATGCCCGCCGTCTCCTCGGTGGAGAAGACGCTGAAGGTCACGACGAAGCTTGCCGCCACGGCCAGGCCGCCCAGGTACGGCGTGGGCGTGGTGTGCTTCTTGAGCCGACCGTCCGGCGTGTCGGTGATCTTGAACGTCTGCGCGACGCGGATGGTCAGTGGGGTGAGGTACACCACCAGCGTCCAGGCCGTGATGAAGGCCAGGCCGTAGGTCAGGACCGTCCGCGGAGTGAGTTCGATCATGCTGGAGGGGACGCGCGTTCGCTGTTCGTCTTCCCGCCCCGGATCGACCGGGCGAGACGATACGTTTCGGCGACCAGGCGTGCCCCCCTTTCGAGGGAAAACCGGTCTTCCACCGTCCGCCGGCCTGCGGCGCCCAGACCGGCGGCTCGCGAGGGGTCCGCCGCCAGCATGGCCAGGGCCGCGGCCCACTGCTCTTCCGACGCCGCCAGCAGGCCGTTCTCACCGTCGCGGACGATCTCCGGATTCACTCCGACCGGGCTGGCGATGACCGGGATCCCGGCAGCCATGCACTGCAGCAGCTTCAAGCCACACTTGCCACGAGCCCAGTCATCATCGGGCAGGGGCATGACGCCGACGTCGAATCGAGCGATCTCGGCGGCTTCGCCGGCCTCCGACCAGGGCCGCTCGACGAGCGTGACACCCTCGAAGGCCGACGGATCCGGCAGTCCCTTGGAGACGACCACCAGCTCGCAGGGGGTGCCGCTCGCGGCCAGGGAGCGCAGGGGGCCGGCCAGCTCCTCGAGGTACCGGAAGTTGTAGGGCAGCCCGATCCAGCCCACGCGGAAGGGGCGCGTGGCCTCGGCCCGGGGGGCCGGGGCGGCGGCCGTGGTGTAGCGCGCGACGTCCACGGTCGTCGGGACGACGGACACGGCGCGCGCGTGAGGAGCCGCGAAGTCCGCGAGGAAGGCGTTGCCGACCAGCACCACGTCCGCCAGGCCGCAGAGCCGTTCGAGTTTCCGCCGATGCGCGAAGGTCAGGAAGATCGCGTCGTCGAACTCGAGCACCGTGGGCTTGGCCCGAGGCCAGAGCAGGGCTTCGGTCCAGCCGGGCAGGTAGGGGAAGAGCTGTTGTTCGACGAGGATCAGGTCGGCGTCGCCCCAGGTCGCGGTCACGACCTGGCCCACGCGCGCGATCAGGCGCAGCAGCGAGTAGACGCTCTTCAGGAACGGTGCCAGCAGGGGCACGCGCAGACCGCGCAGCCGGAACCAGGTGCGGCCGAACAGCGGGCGCACCTCGATCCGGATGCCCTCGCGGCCCAGGGCTTCGCGGTACTGGAGGATGCGGTAGCGCGTCGAGGGCCCGATGGCGGAGGTGCGCGTGAGGGCGACGACCTTCAACGCGAATCCCCGGAGCGCGAATCCCCGGAGCGCGAAGCCCCGGACCGCGAAGCCGGGGGGCCCGAGCTCGAAGGGCCCGAACCGGTGCGCGCCGGTCCGGCACCGTGCCCGGCGATGGCCTGGCGCGCGGCCTCCGCCACGGCGTCCACGTGGCCGTCCCAGGAGTAGCGCGCCTCGGCCGCGGCCCGGGCTGCGCGGCGTGCGTCAGCGGACGCGGCCGAGTCCTCGAGCAGCGGGGCCAGGGCGCGGGCCAGCTGGTCGGGTGCTCCGGGCGGCACCGTGGTGGATCCCGCGATGCCCTCGAGCACCTCGCCGCTCGCGCCGGCGTGGGTCGCGACGACGGGGAGTCCGGAGGCCAGTGCCTCCACCGTCGACATGCCGAAGCCCTCGAGGGCGCGCGTGGGCAGCGCGAACACCGTCGCCGCCCGATACAGGGCCGGCAGCTGTTCATCGGGAACGCGGCCGAGCAGGGTGATGCGCCCGGCCAGATCCGGCTCGGCGGCGCGGGCGGCGAGGCTCTCGCGCAGCTCTCCCTCGCCGGCGATGGCGACCCGCAGCGGAGATCCGGCGCGGGCCAGCCGCGCGGCGGCGTCGAGCAGATCCGCCAGGCCCATGCGCGGGACCAGTCG
>JAJDER010000177.1 GCA_029259725.1 Planctomycetota bacterium
GGCAGATTATTTATGTGCATGAGTTCTGAGGCGAGCTTCGAGGCGAAGCCTCGACTGACTTAGCAGAAGATCTCATGCCCAAAAATCAGGAGCACCCGGCAAGACGCCACCGAAGGCCAGCTGTGGCGCAAGCTCCTAGCCTTCGCCTTCGCCTTCGCCGTCCGCATCCTCGCGCCCGTGCAGGTGCGCGTGGAACCGGCGCAGCAACAGGAGCGCGTCCAGCGGCGTGACCAGGTCGGGGTCGAGGCGCGCAAGCTCCTCCATGACCGCCGTCACCGGGCGGGGGAAGAGCGACGTCTGCGTCGGGTCGGGCTCCGTCGCGCCGGCAGCCGGCTCGGACGGCCCGGGCTTCAGGTCCGGCGAGCGGCTCTCGAGATCGGCCAGGATGCGGCGGGCGCGTTCGATGACCGGGGCGGGCACGCCGGCGAGCCGCGCGACGTGCAGCCCGTAGCTGCGGTCGGTGCCGCCCGCGACGATCTTGTGCAGGAAGCGGATGTCGTCGCCCCACTCCTTCACGGCCACGTTCACGTTGCGCACGGCGTCGAACTCCTCGGCCAGATCGACGAGTTCGTGATAGTGCGTGGCGAACAGCGTGCGGGCGCCGACGGCCTTGTACAGGTATTCGCTGATCGCCCAGGCGATCGACAGGCCGTCCCAGGTGGAGGTGCCGCGGCCGACCTCGTCGAGGATGACCAGGCTGCGATCGGTCGCATTGTTGAGGATCGAGGCGGTCTCGGTCATCTCGACCATGAACGTCGAGGCGCCGGCGGAGAGGTCGTCGGCAGCGCCCACGCGCGTGAAGATGCGATCCACCACGCCGATGCGGGCACGCCCCGCCGGGACGAAGCTGCCCACCTGCGCCAGCAGCACGAGCAGCGCGACCTGCCGGATGTAGGTGCTCTTGCCCGCCATGTTGGGCCCGGTGATGAGCACGAGGCGCGCGGTCTCGCGGTCGAGGTGCACATCGTTGGGGACGAAGACGCCCAGCGGCAGCGTGCACTCGAGGACCGGGTGTCGGCCGTCGACCACGTCGATCACGTCGCCGTCGTCGACGGTCGGCCGGACCCAGTCCCGCTCCCGGGCGAGGGTCGCGAAGCCGAGCAGGACATCGACGGTGGCGAGGGCGCGCGACAGGTCGCGGATGGCCTCGCCCCGGGCGGCGGCCCGGCTGCGCAGCTCGAGGAACAGCTCGGTCTCGAGGCTGCGGGCGCGCTCCTCGGCGGAGAGCAGCTTGGTCTCGAGTTCCTTGAGCTCCGAGGTGATGTAGCGCTCGGCCGTGGTCAGCGTCTGCTTGCGGACGTAGTGATCGGGGATCGTCGCGTGTGCGGCCTGGGCGTGCGTGATCTCGATGTAGTACCCGAACACCCGGTTGAAGCCGACCTTGAGCGAGGTGATGCCGGTGCGCTGGATCTCCTCGGCCTGGAAGCGCGCGATGGCGGACGTGCCGTGTTGACGCAGGTCGACGAGTTCGTCCAGGCTGGCGTCGTAGCCGGGGGCGATGAGGTTGCCGTCGGCGAGCGTGGCCGAGGGGTGCTCGGCCAGGCCGCGCTCGAGCAGGTCGCGAAGCTCGGGCATCGGCTGGATCTGCTCGGAGGCGCGGGCGAGCGGCGCCGAGTCGCATCCCTCGAGGGCCGACTTGATCGCCGGGACCAGCAGCAGCCCGGCGCGCAGGCCACCCACGTCGCGGGGTGAGCCGCGTCCGGCGAGCAGCCTCGTGGCGATGCGCTCGAGGTCCGGGACCTGCTCCAGCGCCCGGCCCAGATCCGCGGCGACCTCACGTCGCTCCACGAGTTCGGCCACCGCGCTCTGGCGCACGATGATGGCGGCCGGATCGACCAGCGGTGAGACGAGCCACTCACGCAACTGGCGCGCGCCCATCGCGGTGCGCGTCTCGTCCAGCACCGACAGCAGGCTGCCTTCGCGTCGACCTTCGCGCTGCGTGGCGAGGATCTCCAGGCACGAGCGCGTGGCCCGGTCCAGGTCGGCGCGGCGGGTGGGATCGTGCAGCCGGGGCGCGGACAGGGGCGGGAGCTCACCGCGCTGGGTCTCGCGCACGTAGTGCAGCACGGCGCCGGCCGCGCCGATGTAGGCCCCGTCGTCCTCGAGGCCGAAGCCGGCCAGGGTCTTCACGCCCAGCTGGCCGGCGAGCAGTTGCTGGGCGTTGTCGAGGTGGAAGGTCCACTCGGGCGCGGCCACGATCGGTGCGGGGGTCACGCGAGCGAGGGTCTCACGCAGCTGCGGCTCGCCGTCGAGGCGGGCCTCGGGCACGAGCACCTCGCGTGGGTCGAGGCGCGAGATCTCGTCGCCGAGCCGCGACGCCGGGCACGTGGAGACGGCGAAGGCCCCGGTGGACACGTCGATCCAGGCCAGGCCCCAGCGGTCCCCCACGGGCGCGGCGGCGAGCAGGAAGTTGCTCGCGGATCGATCGAGCAGGTCGTCCTCGTAGACCGTGCCGGCGGTGACGATGCGCGTGACGCGCCGATCCACGAGGCCCTTGGTCTCGGCCGGGTCCTGCACCTGGTCGCACAGGGCGACGCGGTGACCCTCGCGGATCAAGGTGTGCAGGTAGCCCTCGTAGGCCTTGACCGGCACGCCGGCCATGGGCACCGCGTCCTTGTCCTTGCTGCGCGCGGTGAGGGTGATGCCGAGCACGCGGCTGGCGATCTTCGCGTCGTCGTAGAACAGCTCGTAGAAGTCCCCCATGCGGAAGAAGAGCAGCGCGTCGCCGGCCTCCTTCTTGGCGCGGAAGTACTGCTGCATCATGGGCGACACGCCGGATGCGTCGACGGCCCGCGAAGCACGCTTGCGCCCCGTGCCACGCTTGGCTGCGTCGGGCGGCGCGCCTCGGGGGGTGGGCCCCGGAGCGGCAGGGGCGGGCTCCGCCCCGTCGGGGCCGCGATCGGGGCCCGGATCGGTGCCCGGAGGGGGCCGGCGCTCGGGCTCAGGGGGAGCGGGGAACAGGGACGGAATCGCGTCGTCGGCACTCATGCGGGGCGCCGAGTCTATCAGGCACGGCGGCTGGGTAGCGCGACGGGTGGTCGCCCGGGAACCTGGGTCGGAGGACCCACGGCGATCCCGACGTGTGCGAGCTCTGGGGAGAACCCGTGGAGAGCTAGGGCGCTCCCAGGCGCGTCGGGTCGCCCCCCGAACGCCCCCCGAACATCGACGGCGGCGCCGCGTGCAGCGACGCCGCCGTCGAAAGTGGTCAGAGGGCCGGATCGGGACCGACCTTCCGGTGCTGGCTCAGCCGACCGTCAGGCCCCCGAACAGGGTCCAGGTGGCGGCGGCAGCCAGCAGGACGAGACTTCCGACCATCCAGCGGAGCGGGATGTCTTCCGTGGTCGCACCCATGGAAACCTCCTCTTCGTTGCCGAGGATCCACCCCTTTTCGGGAGGGGCGGATGTTGCCGAACCGCCGGGACGGAACGGCGTGTCGTGGGAATCCGGAGAAACTGGGCGGCGCCGCGTCGTGCTCCCTGGATCCCGAACGACGAACCGAAGTGAAGCCCTAGACGCAGCGTCCCCGAGCATATAACGCGTCGGTCGATGCCGAGCACCGCAGGCGCGTCACGATATTCCCCTTGCCGCCAGCATTGAGAGGCTTCGAGCACGCGGATATCGTGCTGTCCCAGACCTCGGGACCCGAGGCCTGGAAGCGCCCCGGCAGAACCCGGTTCCGAGCGTTCGCCGTGCGGCGGGTCCCGGCCGGATCCGCGGGGTCCGAGGTGGGACACCATGCGGATGATCCAGGCCATCGTGGCACCCGAACGGCTGAACGACGTGGCCGCTTGCCTTGCCGACGCCGAGATCCACCGCATGACCGTGAGCGAGGTGCATGGCGTGAGCGACCTCGCCGGCGTGGCGTTCTCCGAGGCCTCGCCCGAGCCGATGGTGCGGCTCGAGGTGGGCGTCAACGAGGGCTTCGTCGAAGCCGCCATCCGGGCCATCGAACAGGGTGGCGGAGACCGCGGCCGCATCTTCACCTTCGCACTTCACGACGTGATCAGGATCAGGACAGGCGAAACGGGACCCGAGGCGATATGAGCATCGCGTACGACAGTCCGGCTGGCGTCGGCCAGCACGGAACCGACAGGAGCAACGACGTGGGCATTCACGCGGGGATGAGTCCCCAGGAAGTCATCGCCGGGATCAAGGAGCGCGGGATCGAGCTCGTGGACCTGCGCTTCAGTGACATCTTCGGCATGTGGCACCACTTCACGGTGCCGTCGGGGTCCCTCACCGAGGCCAGCTTCACCGAGGGTTTCGGCTTCGACGGCAGCTCCATCCGGGGTTGGAAGAGCATCAACGAGAGCGACATGATCGTGGTGCCCGACAGCAACACCGCGGTCATGGACCCGTTCTACGAGCGCGGCACGATGACGCTCATCGGCGACGTGCTCGACCCGATCACGAAGGAGGAGTACGCCCGTGATCCGCGCGGCGTCGCGCGCCGGTGCGAGCAGTACGTGATCTCCACCGGCATCGCCGACAAGGCGTACGTGGGCCCGGAGGCGGAGTTCTTCATCTTCGATTCGGTGCACTTCGACAACCAGCCCTGGGCCAGCTACTACAACATCGAGTCCGACGAGGGCTTCTGGAACTCGGGCGCCGACGGGCCGAACACCGGCTACCGCCCGCGCTCCAAGGGCGGCTACTTCCCCACGCCGCCGACGGACGGCCTGCAGGACCTGCGCAGCGAGATGATGCTCACGATGAGCGAACTCGGCATCGTCATGGAGAGACAGCACCACGAGGTGGCCTCGGGCGGGCAGTCCGAGATCAACATGCGCTTCGACTCGCTGCTGCAGATGGCCGACAAGCTGCAGTGGTTCAAGTACGTCGTCAAGAACTGCGCGGTGCGCGCGGGCAAGACGGCCACGTTCATGCCCAAGCCGCTCTTCGGCGACAACGGCACCGGCATGCATTGCCACTTCTCGCTGTTCAAGAACGGCGACAACCTCTTCGCGGGCGACGGCTACGCGGGCCTCTCGGACGAGGGCCGCTGGGCCATCGGCGGCCTGCTGCGTCACGCCACCGCGCTGATCGCGCTGACCAACCCGACGACCAACAGCTACAAGCGTCTCGTGCCGCACTACGAGGCGCCGATCAAGCTGGCGTTCAGCAGCCGCAACCGCAGCGCGGCGGTGCGCATCCCGATGTACGAGTCGAGTCCGCAGTCCAAGCGCTTCGAGTTCCGCTGCCCCGATCCGACCGCCAACGGTTACCTGGCGTTCTCCGCGCTGTGCATGGCGGCGCTCGACGGCATCCAGAACCGGATCGATCCGGGCGAGCCGCTCGACAAGAACATCTACGACCTGCCGCCCGAGGAGCTCAAGCAGGTGCCGGACGCTCCGACCTCGCTCGAGACCGCGCTCAACGCGCTCGAGGAGGACCACGAGTTCCTGTTGCGCGGCGACGTGTTCAGCCGCGAGCTGATCCAGGCCTTCCTGGACTACAAGCGACACCACGAGCTGCTCGAGGTCCAGACCCGGCCGCACCCCTACGAGTTCAACCTGTACTTCGACGCCTGATGGTCCCGCCGTCCGCGCCCGCGGACAACAGAGGCTCCGGCCGCCCCCACCGCCCCCGGGGGCCCGCCGGTCGGACAAGCTCGCGGGCTCGGTGGCGAGACGTGTGCGACCTGCCGGGGAATCCCCGGCAGGCCGCGCCGTCGATGACAGGGAGTGCCCGTCAGCCGCCGACGGTGCCGGTGTCGTCCGGAATGCGGCCCGCCGTCGAGCGAACCGCGACGAGCGTCGGTTCCAGTTCAGCGAGCGCTGCGCCGCAGAGTTCGGCGTGACAGCCCATCAGTTCGGTGTCGGTCGCCTCGGCGAGGCGGCCCAGCAGATCCGCCAGGCGGCCGGCGCCCAGGTCGACGCAGCGGCGGCGGTAGCCCACGAACGCGGCCGCCGCTTCCTTGCCGCGCAGCCCTGACGACTCCACCGCCTGGAGGTGGTGGCGCAGCAGCGTGCTCGTCTCGGTCAGTCCTTCGAGCATGTCGTCGAGCAGGCCGGGTGAATCGTCGGCGTCGAAGCGCGCCAGGCGCTCGAAGACGGCCGTGTCCAGGAGCTTCGAGGGGTCCGGCGCGGGCGCGTCGCCGAGCGCTTCGTACAGGCGGGTGAGCTCGGGCTGCAGCGAGTGGTCGTAGAAGCAGTCCGGGCAGAGGCTGTGGCTGAAGTCGAGGTCGTCCTTGGCCTTGAAGTACTCCTCGACGCGGAGCCAGTCGTCGCCTTCGTTGCGGATCGACTTGCAGTGCATGCAGATCGGGATCGCGGAGGACAGCGCCTCGACCTGCTCGCTCATGGCGCAGATGCGCTCGGCCACCTTGAGGCGCACGCGCAGCAGCTCGTGGTCGAGCGGCTTGGTCAGGAAGTCATCGACGCCCTGCTCCATGGTCTGCGCGTAGTTCTCGTGGAAGTCCATGGCCGTGAGCAGGATCACCCACGTGTACTGGTTGCCGCGCGACGAGCGGATGCGCCGAGTCAGCTCCAGGCCGTCGGTCTTGGGCATCTTCCAGTCGGTCACGACGACGCGGAACGGCTCGCGGCGGAACGCCTCCCAGGCCTCGTCGCCATCGCTGGTGACCACGACCTGGTGGCCCATGCTCTCGAGCACGCGAGTGAGCAACCGCTGCGACAGGGCTTCGTCTTCGGCGACGAGAATGCGCATGTCGGGAGTCCTTCCGTGACGAGGGTGGGGACCGCACGAAATCTATCGGCCCAGGTGCGGAGGGCCTGTAGTGCAATCGACGACACGGTGGCGCGGACAGCGATCGCGCCCTTGCGGGCCCGCGGCGGGCGTCGGGCCGCTCCCGTCGCCTCGGTCAGCTCTCGAGACCGAAGGCCCACTCCAGCCGCGGGCGGAAGCGCCGCAGCCGCAGCGCGTTGCCGACCACCAGCAGGGAGCTGGCGGCCATCGCGGCGGCGGCCAGCGGCGGATGCACGACGCCGGTGGCCGCCAGGGGCAGCGCGACGATGTTGTAGGCGAAGGCCAGCACGAGGTTCTGGCGGATGATGCGGTAGGTCGCGCGCGACAGCTCCAGGGCCGTCGCGCAGCGCGCCAGGTCCCCGCGCACGAGCACGATCGGCGCGGCGGCCCGCGCGACGTCGGTCGCTCCGCCGACGGCGATGCCCACGTCCGCGGCGGCCAGCGCGGCCGCGTCGTTGGTGCCGTCGCCGACCATGCCCACGCAGGAGCCCGCGGCGGACAGAGCCCGCACGCGGTCGGCCTTGTCCCCGGCGCTCTCACCGGCATGGACCTCGGTGATGCCGGCGAGTGCGGCGATGGTCGCGGCCGCCCCGGCGTGGTCGCCCGTCGACATGATCGGTCGGACGCCCATGCCTTCGAGGATGCGCACGGCTCGGGTCGTCGTGGGTCGGATGCGGTCGGCGATGCCGAGCACGAGCCGCGCCTGTCCGTCGAGCACGACCACGGCCAGGGACCAGCCCCGCGCACCGAAGGTCCGCTGGGCCGCCACGGTCGCCGTCAGGTCGAAACCGCGGCCGGTCAGCCACGCCGGCGAGCCCACCGCCACGGTGCCTCCGTCCGCGAGACGTGCGGCCACGCCACCCCCGCCGGCCTCGACGCCGGCCAGATCGAGGGCCGGGAGCTGGAGCCCACGTCGTTCGCACTCGGTGCGGACGGCCGCTGCCAGAGGGTGGCCCGAGGCCGTCTCCGCCGCGCCCGCCGCGGCCAGGGCACGTTCGGCGAGCGCCGTCGCCGTGGCGACGTCCTCGCCGGCGGGCACGAGCACTTCGCGCCCCTCCACCAGCGGTTCGCCCACGGTCAGCGTGCCGGTCTTGTCCATGACCAGGACGTCCAGCCGCGCGGCCAGCTCGAAGACCGCGGCGTCGCGCACGAGCACGCCCAGCGCGGCCGCGCGTCCGGTGCCCACCTGCACCGCAGTCGGCGTGGCCAGCCCGAGCGCACAGGGGCAGGCGACCACGAGCACCGCCACGGCCCACAGCGGCTCCCCGCTCATGAACCAGGTGAGCGCGGCCAGCACCAGCACCAGCGGCGCGAACACGCCCGAGATGCGATCCGCCAGGCGCTGCACCGGCGGCTTGCTGCCCTGGGCCTCGGCAACCAGGCGCACCATGCCGGCCAGCACCGTCGCCGCCCCGACCTCCGTGGCGCGCAGCTTGACCGCGACGCCGCCGGCGTTGAGCGTGCCGCCCACCACGCGGTCATCGAGCCGCTTGAAGATCGGGAGGCTCTCCCCGGTCAGCAGCGACTCGTCGAAACCGCTGGCGCCCTCCACGATCACGCCGTCGGCGGGCGCGGCCTCACCGCCGGCCACGAGGCAGGTGTCGCCGACCACGACCTCGTCGGCCGGGATGCTCTGCTCGAACCCGTCGCGCAGCACGCGCGCGCGTCCCTCGGCCCGGCTCGCCAGCGCGTGCAGGGACGCCGACGCAGCCCGTCGCGCCGATTCCTCGAGGGCGCGGCCCACGAGCACGAAGGTGACGATCATCGCCGGCACGCCGAAGGACCCGGCACCGGTCGTGGTCCACTCGTGCAGGGCGAGCCCGAACGCCGCCGCCGAGCCCGTCGCGACCAGGGTGTCCATGGCCGCACGCCCGCGCAGCGCCAGCTTCAGCGCCTGGGAGAACAGCGCCCGGCCCGGGCCGATGAGCAGCAGGCCGGCCGCCAGGGCCGCCAGTTCCGCCGAGTTCCAGACCATGGCCAGCCACGTGACCAGCAGCAGCGCCGCCGCCACGACTGCGCGTCGCCGCGCGGGTCGGTCCCGTTCTTCCGCGAACAGCGCATCCAGCGACGAGGCCGTGCTGGGCAGCCCCTCGTAGCCGAGGTCGGCGATGGCCGTGATCACCTGGGCCTCGGTCACGTTGCCGGTGACGGTGGCCGTGCGCGTGGCGAAGTTCACACTCGCGTGCTCGACGTCCGGCAGGCGCGACAGGCCCTGCTCGATGGTCGCCGCGCAGCCGCCGCAGGTCATGCCGCGCACGGGGACGACCAGGCGGTCGCTCACGTCGGTGTCACCGGTCCTCGGACGCCTGCAGGTCCGCCGCCGCCCGCCGCGCCTGCTTGGTCGTCGCGACGAGCTGGTTGATGTTCAGGTACAGCGGCTCCAGGCTGAGCTGCACACCGCCCTCCATCAGGCCGTCGGCGCGGCGGCCCATGACTTCCATCGCGGTGTCGGTCACGGCGCGGTCGAACTCGCCCAGGACCTCGTCGAGCGGGGCGATGTTGGGCAGGAACGACATGGCTTCGTAGCCCTTCGAGAGGTTGTCGTAGAAGCCTCGCAGCGGCTCCAGTTCCGCCGGGCCGAGTCCGGCACCGACGCGCTGGAGAGCGGCCCACATGATGCGCGTGTAGTGGCTGAACTCGGTGGGACCCATCTCGACCACCGCGAGTTCGTCGGCCAGGTCCATCAGGCTCGGTTCCGAGCCCAGCTTCATCTTGATCGCTTCGAGGGCTCCGAGCTCGCGCTCCTCGGTCTCCGTGCGGAAGGCCTCGTCGCGGCTCCGCTGGCGGGCCCCGACGGCGATCCGCGCGTCGAGCATGGCGGCGAAGCGGTCGGCGTTGAACGTCTCCTCGGCGTCGGCGCTGAACGGGAAGTCGTCATCGAGGACGACGAGTTCCTCGGCGCCGGCCTGGGAGCGCTCCTGGGACTCCATGATCTGGGGTCCGAGTTCGTAGGCGAGGTAGGCGAACCCGGCCAGGACCAGGACGAGGAGGACACCGCAACCGATCAGGACCTTCTTCATGGCCGCGAGGGTAGCGGGCCCTCGCCGGACCCCGCAAGCGCTCGGGATGGCTCAGCGGTGGCCCGCATCCGGTCGCTCCCTCAGGCGCGGCAGGAAAGCGGCCGGGTTGTTGACCGCCGCGGGCCCGTGGCGGTCCTGCAGGGAGACCAGGTACGGCTGCCACCAGTGCCAGCTGTCGGAGCCGAAGCGGATCGGCTTGCTCGAGTGCTCGAGCATCTGCTTGTAGTACGGGTAGACCCGATCCACCGCCGCATGGTCGTCTATCACGGTGGCCGCCGTGGCCAGGGCGCCGGGGATCCACTGGTTGGTCCCGAGGGGCTGCCAGGTCTCGCCGTCGAAGGCGGGATCCGAGAGCGGCATGGCGGCGATGAAGCCGACCCCGCGGTAGGCCGAGAGGATGAACTCGGTCAGGTCCGCGAGCATGGGCGGCACGAGCGGATCGGCCGTCTCGCTCCAGTACGAGCACAGGCCGTACATCGCCACGGCGACCATCCACGGCGCTTCGGATTCGTCGTCGGCGATGTGCCGGTTGTCGGGCTTGTTGCGGTGGAAGTACTTGATCTCGCCCTTGCCGCGCTCCTCGTCGGCGCGCCGCACCATCTGGGCCGCGGCATCGATGTAGCGCTCGTCGCCGGTGACGCGGTAGCAGTGCACCAGCGCGCGCAGGGTCCAGCCCGTGGTGCGCCCCGTGTGCAGGAAGCCGAAGGGCATCACCCAGCGCCAGGTCAGCATCGCCTCGCCGGCGGAACGCATGGCGTCCCGCGCGAGCCAGCTTCCGGTCAGGCACCAGAGCTCGTAGACGTCGTCGAGCGTCATGTGCTCGGGGTCGAAGCCGTTGTAGCCGTGGCCCTTGCCCGGCAGGCCGTCCTTGTAGCGCTTGAAGCGGCCCTCCATCTCGGCGCGGCCGAGGCGTCGGTCGGGGCTCTCGTTCGGGTGCGGCGTGCCTTCGTAGAGGTTGGCGCGGGGGAACTCGTCGGCGTCGAACCCCTCGATGTGGAACGGGCGCTGATCCATGGCGTGCCACGCGCGGGCGCGCGAGAGCTTGAACAGGTCCTCGCGACCGGACTGCGCCCACTCCAGGAACACCGAGAGCCGGTTGCGCGGCGACCCGGTGCTGTGCGTGTTCTTGGTGCGGAACTCGCCCCAGTCGATCCAGCCCCCTTCGCTCTGGGGCAGGTCCACCTTGCCCCGGGTCTGGCCGCGGTCGGGGACGTGGAACAGGCCGAGGTCGCCCCAGGCGCCGCTGGCCGCGATCTCGGCCGGGTCCAACGTCGGATGCTGGCGACGCAACTCCACCAGCATCAGCTCGCGTCCGGCGCGTCCGGTGTCCGGGGCGAGGTCGAAGCGAAAGGTCTTGCGCGTCGCATCGTCGAGCCAGTACTCGCGATTCTCCATGGCCGGCAGGAAGCCGAGCCGCAGCGTGCCGTCGGTGTCGAGGGCCAGGCGCGTGGGCCAGTTCTCGGCCGACTCGACCAGGCGCACATACGTGCTGCCCACAGCGGTGCCGCCCCCAGCGGTGATCACGCCGGCCCAGAGGTCGTCGGTCGGCGTGCGCGGGGCGTTGATCTTCTCCCCGTCCACGCGCCAGGGTCCGGCGGCCCGCTTCACCTGCGTGCTGGTGAAGCGCTGCCCGCTCTCGAACCAGCCCGCGGGCAGGTCCAGGCCGCGCTCCCCTCGCGGGAAGTCACCCAGCAGCTCGTAGCTCTTGAAGGCCAAGGCGCCCGGGGGCTCGTCGAGCGGCGTGTTCTCGAGCGTCCACTCGACGTGGGCGAGGGGCTGCCCGGCCTGGATGTGGAGCAACGCGGTGAAGGTGTGGAAGGGGATCGACAGGCCTTCGTCGGTGTCGCGCAGGTGCTTGCCGCGCAGCTTCAGGCACAGGCGTACGGGCCCGGTCTCGAGCACCTCGATCGAGTCGGGATCGACGACGGCGCTGTAGGTGAAGCCGAAGCGATCCGTGAGCCGTGCGTGCAGACCGAGCACGCGCGAGGCCTGTCCCTCGCCGTCGGAAGCGGGACGGTACACCTGCCAGCGACGGCCGTCGCTGGCGTCGATGACCTCGCCGCCCGCCACGCTGAAGGGATCGACACCGGGTGGGAGCGTCTGATCGAGGCCCACCGCGAGGCGCACTTCCTCGCGCGCCGCGAGTTCGAGCGCCGTGTCGATCAGCGCATGGCGCACCGAGCCGTCGGGCCACCGCACCAGCATCCGCGCCTGGCAGGGCAGCGCCGTGCCATCGTCCTCGCGCCAGACGCGCAGGTCGGCCACGTCGGTGACCGTGCCGCGGGCGAGGGGGACGCCGAAGCTGGTGCCGAACCGCGCCTGGAAGACGTTGGTCGTCTCCTGGACGGTGGCGTGCACCAGGGCGACGCCCTGCGCCGATGCGCCTCCGAGTCCGAGGATCGTCACCAGGAGCACCAGCAGCCCGAGCGTCCCGCGCCCGAGCGTCCCGCGCGCACGCGTCGCCGCGGCGTGGGGCCGAGGGTATGGTGAGCCCTTGCCGGCGTGGCAGCAGAGACGACGCATTCGCGTGGGAGTCCTTTCGGTGGGAGAGAGCATCGTCGGCTTCGGTCGCCTCACCGTCCATGCCGTGCTCGTGACGATGTGGTGCGTGCCGCTGGCCGTGGCGTGCGGCCCCGCGGTGGAGGATCCCGAACCGCCCGCGGCGGCGGTGGTCGCGCCCGGTGACGAGACGGCGACGTCGGCGGCGGACCTGGACGGCGTCACGACGATCTCCCTGGCGGGCGAGTGGTTGCTCGTGCCCGACCCCGGAGCCGTGGGCGTCGACGCGGGCTGGCTCGAGACGCTCACCGCGGGGGCGATGCCCGAGGACCTGCCCGTGGGCCCCTTCCACGTCGCGGTGCCCGGCCCGCTCGAGGCCCCGCGCCCGCTGGCGACCTACGACGGCGTGGTCTGGTACGCGACGGACGTGGAGTTGCCCGCGGTGCCCGACGGCGCCGCGCTGGACCTGTTGTTCGTGCAGGCCAACTACGCTGTGGACGTCTGGCTGGATGGTGAGTCGATCGGGCGGCACGAGGGCGGGTACGGGCCCTTCGCGTTCCGCTTGCTGGGCGACGCGGGCAACCTGGGACCGTTCCCCCGCGCGAAGGCCGCCGTGACGCCGCGTGGCTGGACGCCGGGCACCCATCGCCTCGTCGTGCGCCTGCTCGATCCCGGCGGCGTGCTCACCGACGGGTTGACGCTCAAGACCACGCCGCACGCCAAGGAGAGCTGGTACCACAACTACGGCGGGTTGCTGAACGACGTGGCCTGGCGCGTGGTGCCGAGGGGCTCGGCTTCGTGGTGGAGTCACGCAGGCTCGGGCCGACAGTGGTTCAGCTTCCAGTTCCCCACCAGGGGGCGCCCGACTCTCGAGGTGGCGCTGTTCGACGGCGCGATGGCGGCCGAGCGAGGTCTCTGGACCTTCGACCTCGATGGCGAGATCGAGGACGGTCTGTTCCGCGGTTCGTTGACGATCACGCCGGATGCCTTGACCGCCGGAGGACACCCCGGGCCCGAGCGCCTCATCGCCGACGGTCTCGAGCTTCCCACGTGGAGTCCGGAGTCACCGCGCCTGCTGCGGCTCGAAGTCCGGTCGGGGGGACGGCTGATCGGATCGACGCGTTTCGGTCTGCGGGCCGTGGACCTCGGGCCGGGTGGTTTCCTGCTCAACGGAGAGCGCCGGGTACCCAAGGCGGTGCTCTACCAGCCCCACCACACCGGGCTCGGCGGCGTGGCGCCGAGCGACGAGGAGTTGCACACCGAGGCCGCGGCGATCAAGGCCGCCGGGTTCGACCTCGTGCGCGTGCACGTCCGCCCGGCGCACCCCGCCTTCCTCGAGGCGTGCGACGAGATCGGGCTCATGGTGCTGCAGGAGCCGGCGATCGGATGGGTCGACGATGACCTCGCCCTGCCGGAACGCCTGAGCGAGGAAGTGCGCTGGATGTTCCGCCGCGACGCGCACCATCCCAGCCTGGTCATGTGGGGCTTCCTGAACGAGATGAGTGGCAAGGCCTATCGGCACGTCGATCGGCTCTTCAGGGATGTCGCCCCGTTTCCGGCGCGCCCCGTCCTCGAGGACTCCGGGGGCTTCGTCGGCGGCGGTCGCTACTCGGTCGAGCCGGACCCACGGGCCCTCGCGCCCATGGTCGACGAGCACTTCTATCCGCCGTACCCGCTGCCGCCCGACGAGCGCGCGCGCATGGCGACGATCCGCGAGCCGTCCGGCGGCCCGGTGTTCGCGTCGGAGTTCGGCTTCGGCACGCGGCTCGACGCGCTGCGCGTGGCCGAGGAGTTCCGCGCGCGCGACATCTGGAGCGAGGAGCGTGTGCTCTTCGAGGGCATGGCCGGCGCGGAGCGGCGTGCGAGCGAGGCCCGCGCGGCGTGGGAGCATCTCGCCGCCGACGCGGAGGCTTCTGACCGCGCATGGCTCGCGGGTGCGCAGGCGCTGCAGGCCGACGCGGCCGAGGACATGATCGAGGCGTTGCGCGCCAACCCCGAACTCGACCTGCTCTGCTACACGCAGTGGCGCGCGGTGAGCCACGAGTCCAGCGCCGGGTTGGTCGCGCCCTTCGGTGAGGAGCGACCGGCGTACGCGCGCATGCCGCACGCGCTGAGAGCCCTGCAGGTGTCGATCCATCCGGCGCGCCCGTCGGCGGTGCGCGGCGACGTGGTCGACTGGCAGGTCACCGTCGTCAACGACACCGGGGCCGCCGTGACCGGCGAGTTGCGCATCCCCTACCGCACACGCCACGGCGACGTCGGCACGGGCAGCGTGGTGGTGTTGCCGAGCCGGGACTTCCCGCCCGGCGTGACCTCGCTGGTCGAGCCGGTCCCCGTGAACGCCGGTCGCCACGTCGCGCGCGCGCAGCTCTGGAGCGTCGACGAGAAGGGTGGCGCGACGATGCTCGACGAGAGTTTGCAACGCGCGGTGGTCGTGACCGAGACGGGCCCGAGGTCGTGGCGCTTCGCCACGCCAGACACCGGCACGGGCGCCGACGCCGAGATCACGGCCACGCCCTCCGGTGACGGCGTCGACGTGCTCACGGCGGCAGCGATCGCCGTCTGGATTCCCGACGGTGATGCGACCGCCACCGCCTTCGCCCACGCTGCCGGCTTCCGCGTGGTCTCCGGCCCGAACCCCGAGGACGCTCCGGCCGACGCGCCCCTCGTTGCCCTCGTCGCCGATCCCGAGGGCCTGCTCGACGCCGTGCCCTTCGAGACCGTGCTGCGCCTCTGGCACCACGTGCGCCACGGCGGCGCCGCGATCCTGCTGCCGTCCAACCCCGCCGGCACCGAGCTCGGCCGCATGCTCGGGGCGGCGCGCGGGGTGCGCACGCTGACCGCGCTCCCGGTCGAGGTCCACGTCGCCCGCGCGGCCGGCAACTTCATGGGCCGCGTGCACGTGGCGCGCTGGTCGGGCGAGTCCTGGCATCGCACGCTCGTGCCCGAGGGCGCGCCGGCGCCGCTGCAGCAGGTCGTGGGCGAGTTCGCGGAAGTGCCGGTCCATGCCGACCTCCTGCGCCGCGGTGACGAGGCGCTCTCCCCGCTGGCGCTGATCCCGGAGCCGCTGCCCGCGGGGGCGCGCCCGGGCATCCTCACCCTCGGCCATCTCGGCGATCGTCTCGGGGCGCCGCTCGTCGACGTGCCCTTCGGCACCGGCGTCTTCCGCCTGATCGGCCTGCCGTTGCTCGATGCGGTGGCCGGGGAGCCCGACCCGCTGCGCAGCCGGACGCTCGCGGACCTGATCGCGTCCGCCGCGGCCGAGGTGGCTGCGGGGGCTCCGGAGGCTGCCGGGGCTGCCGCCCGTCCGGCCTTCACGCCGCCGCCGCCCGCGCTGTCCCAGCCGCTCGCCCAGGCGGTGAAGCTCGTCGGTCGCGCCGTGGCCCTGGCCGACCGCGCCAGCCCCTACGTGCCCGGCGAGCCGCTGCCGATGCACGTGCTCGTCGCGCTGCAGGCCCGCAACCGCGGCCTGGCCGCCCTGTTGGACGGCAGGCTGGGCGAGGCGGCCCCGCTGATCCAGCAGGCGGTCCTGGAGGCGTGGGACGACGAGACCAGCAACTTCATCGCCGGCGAGAGCCGCGTGCTGTTCGGGCTCCAGCAGCTGCTCGAGGCCGGAGCCCGCGAAGACTGGGACCTGGCCTACGAGGTGCTGGAGATGTGGTCCCGCGCCATGGGATTCTGGTTCGGCGACGACCGGGCCACCGCGTTCGGCTGGATCGGCCGTGCCGAGCTGCTGCTGCGCACGGAGCGTGGCGAGGACTTCCTGCCGTCCGTGGACGCAGGGGCCATCGAGATCGAGGACCGCTGAGGAGGCGACCATGACGGCAACCGAGCGCATGCTGCCCCGAGCGAAGCTGCCCGGCGGGAGGCGCGTCGCGCGATCCGCCCCGCGATCCGCCCCGCGATCCCCCCTGCGATCCCCCCTGCGGCCGCTGCTCGTCGCCGTGGCCCTGACCATCGCCGGCACGCTGTTCAGCGGATGTGGCCTGGTCCCGGCCGAGCCCATCGACTTCCGCACCTACTCGCTGCGCGAGACGACCTACGCGGAGGCCGAGCGGGTGGTGCGCGAGGTCACGGCGCGCTGGTTCACCTCGCAGTTCGGCGGCCTGGAGGTCACCTGGGATGCGGGTGCGCGCAACATGTCCCTGGGCGTGATCGTCGACACGCGCAAGCTGGACCTGATGATCCACCTGGATGAGATGCCCGACGGCGCCGACGTCGAGATGCTGGCGCTGGTCAAGCACGCCCTGCCGGGCGCCATGCCGCCCCGCTACGGCGACGCGCAGATGGACGTGTTCCTGGAGCAGACCCTGCACCAGGCCTGGGTCGATGAACTGCGCGCCCGCAGGGCCGCCATGGCGTCGGCTGCACCGTGATCCGGCTCCGGCCCTGGGGCACACTGGGGCCGTGACCCCCGCCTTCCGTTCCTCCGCTCCCTATCGACCGCCGCGCACCTTGCCGCTCGGCGTGATCGCCGCGGGTCTGGCCGCGGTGGGGCTGATCCTCTGGTTCGCGGCGGAGTCCGCGGGCGACCCGGTCACCTGGCGCGTGGACGGCGCACGCTGGTTGCTGCTCGACGGCGAGCACGTGACCCTGGACGAGGGCTTCGGCGAGGAGACCAGCCTGCGCGCCTGGCACGACTTCGTGGGCGTGAATCCCGATCGCGACGAGATCACCGTCGGCCTCGGACGTCGTTCGCGGCTGACCTGGCGAGTGGATGCGCGACCCGGTCGATTCGTGGCGCAGGTCGCGCGCCTGCACCCGCTGCAGGTCGGGGACGACACGCCCCTGACGCTGCACGTCCGGGCTCTCCCCGCCGAGCGCCCGGGCGGTCCCGCACGGGAGTCTCCGTCGGTCGACGTCGTCGTGCCGGTCTGTCCCGCCGCGCCCGACGCCGTCATCGAGGACTGGCGGGAAGGTCCGGCGGCCCGGGTCGAGCTGTTGCTGCCCGAGGGGGCGGCCGCGCTCGAGATCCGCACCGAGTCACCGGGGGGCTTCCCGGGCGGCTCGGCGGTGGCCCTGCTCTCGCCGCGGGTCGTGCACGACGAGCCGCTCGTGGTCGAGGCCGACGACCTGCCGCTGGTGTACGAACAGACCCAGCACCTGCTCGGCCTCGAGCTGCAGGTCCCCGAGATGGAGGTGCGACTCGGCGAGCGTCGCGTCGCGGGCGCCGTCGAGGAGCTGCTGTCGCCGGTGGTCGAGGCGGTCTCGGTCTTCGAGGGCAAGCGCGGCCGGCCGGCGGTGGCGGTGCTCGACGGCCAGACGGCGGCCTGGAGCGTGGGCGTGCCCGAGAACGCCGAGCTGATCCTGGACCTGGCCCTGGACGCGCGCCTCCCGGCCGGAACGAGCGCGCAGGTCGTCGTGCGCCTGGACGGCACCGAGCGCGGACGGGTCACCGTCGATGACGCGGGTTGGCGGCCGCTGCGCGTGCCGCTCCCGGGCGGGCGGGTCGCAGCGCGACGCCTGGAGATCGCGGTCGAGGCGGTGCAACTCGAGCCGGCGCCGGTCGCGCGCCGCGAGAACGACCTGATCCACTCGGCCCGGGTGGACGCCGTGTACGTGCTGGAGCGGGTGCGCGTCGGACTCGGCGAGCCGCGCCTCGTGCGCGAGGTCTCGGTGCCGCGGAGGGTGGCGAGCGTGGACCGCCCGTCGGTGATCGTGGCTCACGTGGAGACCCTGCGAGGCGACCTGCTCAGCTTCCTCCCGGGCGGCCACGCCGGACTCACGCCCCACCTGGCGCGGTTGGCCACGAAGGGCGTCGTCTGGAGTCACGCCTTCGCCCCGAGCTCGTGGACCGCGCCGAGCACGGCCACGCTGATGACCGGTCTGCTGCCCTCGGCCCACGGCGTCGTGGATCACGACCGCATGGTGCTGCCCTTCGACGTGCCGACGCTGGCCGAGCGCGCGACCGGAGCCGGCGTGGCCACCGGCGCCTTCGTGGCCAACGACATCCTGCGGTCGTCCTTCGGCTTCGGACGCGGCTTCGGCACCTGGGCCTCGCTCGACCAGCACAACGCGCGTCAGCTCGGCGCGGCGGCGCGCGGCTTCCTCGACGAGCACGCCGGCCAGCAGTTCCTGCTGCTGCTCCACTACTGGGATCCGCACGGTGACTACCACGCCCCCGTCGGCTGGCGCGAACGCTTCGTCGAATCCGGGCTGCGTGGGCGGGACGTGCGCGTGGCGTCCCAGCGCATCGTGGCGCGCCTGATGGCCGGCGACCCGCCCGCCATGGACGACCCCGACGTGCGCCTCGTGCGCCAGCGCTACCTGGGCGACGTCGCCTACCTGGACGCGCAGATCGGCGCGCTCTGGGACGACGTCGAGGCCCGCGGGCTGGCCGACTCCACCGTGCTGATCATCACCGCCGACCACGGCGAGGAGTTCATGGAACACGGTCTCTACGGCCACGGCAGCCAGCTCTACGACGAGAGCGTGCGCGTGCCGCTGATCCTCGTGGCGCCCGGTGGCCAGTGGGGTCCGTCGCGGACCATCGACAGCGTGGTGAGCACCGCGAGCCTGTTCGCCACCGTGCTCCAGACCCTCGCCGTGCCGGTGGATCGGGACTCGGTCATGGCGCCCCTGGACCTGTCGCGCCCCCCGCCCTCGGCCTTCATCGAGACCGACAAGGGCGTGGCTCTCGTGGGGCAGGCCGATCCGCTGCGACGCCCGATCAAGGCCATCCGCACCGACGAGCACCTGCTCGTGGCCGAGTTCAAGGTGGCCGAGGAACTGGACGGGCAGGCCGCGGACGCGCCCAAGGTCAGCTACCGGTTGTACGACCTGGTCGCCGACCCCGACGCGCGCGCGCCGCGACCCGCCGAGGGCGAGGTGTTCACCCGACTGCACGAGCAGATGGGCAAGGCCATGGGGTGGTCGCGCGAGCGCCGCGGTCGCACGCTCACGCCCGGAGGTGACGCCGAGCTGGCCGAGACCCTGGAGGCGCTCGGATACCTGGGTGGGACGCCGCCCGACCCGGGTCGGCTCGGCCCGATCGCCGAGCCGGGCCAGGGCGAGGACGGCCGGTGAGCCGCCTTGCTCCGTCGCTGCCGCCGATCTAACCTGCTCGACTGGCCGGATCGTCGCGTGGTCGGGACCCGATCGCGCGTCTCCACCTGTTCTCCCTCGCCCCTCCGCGTCCGCCAGGAACCCATCCGATGCCAGCCACGTCCGTCATCGGTGTGCAATGGGGCGACGAGGGCAAGGGCAAGATCATCGACCTGATCACCGATCGGGCCGACGTGGTCGTGCGCTTCCAGGGTGGCGCCAACGCCGGGCACACGGTGATCGTGGGGGGCGAGAAGTTCGTCTTCCACCTGCTGCCGTCGGGCGTGCTGCACGAGGGCAAGCTCAACGTCATCGCCAACGGCGTGGTGGTGGACCCGGGGCAGTTGCTGGGCGAGGTGGAGGGGCTCGAGTCCCGCGGCCGGGAGATCCGCTCGCGGCTGGCCGTCTCCGGCGCCGCGCACTGCGTGATGCCGTACCACAAGCGTCTCGACGAGTACCGCGAGGGTCGCAAGGCCGGCGTGAAGATCGGCACCACCGGGCGCGGCATCGGCCCGGCCTACTCGGACAAGGCCAACCGGTCCGGCATCCGCGTCTGGGACCTGATCGACGAGGACCGCCTCGAGGCCAAGCTGCACGCCAACCTGGACGAGAAGAACAAGCTCTTCACGCGGGTCTTCGACGGCGAGCCGATGCGCTTCGACGAGGTCTTCGAGCAGGCGCGGGTCTGGGGCGCGCGCCTGGCGCCCCTGGTCCGTGAGACCGGCAAGCTGCTGCGCGAGGCCCTGGCCGCCGAGAAGCACGTCTTCTTCGAGGGGGCCCAAGGGCTGATGCTCGACATCGACCACGGCACGTACCCCTTCGTGACCAGCAGCAACAGCGACTCGCTGGGCATCGCGGCGGGCGCGGGCGTTCCACCGCGGGCCATCGGACACCAGATCGGCGTGGCCAAGGCGTATTGCACGCGGGTCGGCGCGGGACCGTTCCCGTCCGAGCTGGACGGCGAGGTCGCCGACCGGCTGCGCGAGGGTGGCAGCGAGTTCGGCGCGACCACGGGTCGGCCGCGACGCTGTGGCTGGTTCGACGTGCCGGCGGCGCGCTACGCCGCGGCGCTGTGCGGGCTCGACGGCCTGGCGATCACCAAGCTCGACGTCATGACCGGACTCCCCGAGGTGGGCCTGGTGACGGGCTACCGCATCGATGGCGAGTTGTACGAGGACTACCCGGTGGATACGCCGATGCTCGAGCGCTCCGAGCCGGTGGTGACCATGTTCCCGGGCTGGACCGAGGACGTCACCGGAGCCACCCGCTACCAGGACCTGCCCCAGAACTGCCGCGCCTTCGTCGCGGAAATCACCTCGCGCCTCGGCGTGCCCTGGGAGATCCTGTCGATCGGCCCCGCGCGGGAGTCCACCATCCTCCGGGAGACGGCATGACTTCGCTGTCCGACTCGCGTTCGCCCGACGACCGGAACACCGAGCCCGTCGGCATCGACGACATCCCCCGGGAGAAGTTGCCGCCGCACGTCGCCATGATCATGGACGGCAACGGGCGTTGGGCGCAGGGACGCGGACTGCCGCGGACGTCAGGGCACGAGAAGGGCGCGAACACGATCCGCACGATCACCACCGAGTGCGCGCGACTGGGGCTGCGCCAGCTCACGCTGTACGCCTTCAGCAACGAGAACTGGAAGCGGCCGCGGACCGAGATCGCGTTCCTGATGCGGCTGCTCCGGCGCTTCCTGATCGACGAGCGCCCCACGCTGATGGAGAACGACGTCCGCCTCACGGCCATCGGCCGACTGGACGACCTCCCCGCCGGGCCGCGCACCGAACTCGACCGGACGATCGAGCTGACCAAGGGGCATGCGGGGCTGAACCTCTGCCTGGCGTTGTCCTACGGCGGGCGGGCGGAGATCGTCGACGCCTGCCGCAAGCTCGCCGAGCGCGTCCGCTCGGGGGAGCTCGCACCGGAGGCCATCGACGAGGACTCGATCTCGCGCAACCTGTACCAGCCGGGCCGCGACCCGGACCTGCTCCTGCGCACCGCCGGTGAGATGCGCGTCAGCAACTTCCTGCTCTGGCAGATCAGCTACGCCGAGCTCTTCGTGACCGACGTGTGCTGGCCGCAGCTCGACGTGCCCGAGCTGCACCGGGCCCTGCGCGCCTACGCCACGCGGACGCGCAAGTTCGGCGGACTGGTCGACCCCGCCGTGCATCCGGCCCGCCGGTGAGCGTCCACCTGGATCCGGTGTGAACCCGATCCTCAAGCGCACGCTCACGGGCGCGACCGTGCTGATCGTCGTGGTCACCGCGTACGTGGTGGACCGGCACGCGGTCTTCGAGCAGGGCCTGCCGGCGTGGTGCCTGTCGGGCCTGACGGTCCTGGTGACACTCGGCGCGCTGGGCGAGCTGCTGCGCATCGGCGGCGCCAAGCCGGGGCGGCGCAAGGTCGGCCTGGCCATGGGCGTGCTCTGGCTCACGCTGCTGATCCTGGCCGGGACGCGGGCGACACCCGGATGGACCGCCGTGGGCGACGTGCTCACCGCAGCGAGCGGCATGACCGCGGTGTTCCTCGCGATCCAGGTGCGGCACGGACCGTCGCCGGTGAGTCATCGGCTGGCCGGGAGCCTGTGGTTCCAGGTGCCCTACGTGGGCGGGTTGGCCTGCCTGATCCTGCCGCTCCTGGGTGGGCGGATCGACTTCGTCATCGGCGTGGTGCTCGTGGCCAAGTCCTCAGACGTTGCGGCCTACTTCGCCGGCAAGTTCCTCGGCAAGCACAAGCTGGCGCCCAAGGTCAGCCCCGGCAAGACCATCGAGGGGGCCGTCGGCGGCCTGATCGGCCCGGCCCTGGTGGCCTGCTGGCTGCTGTCCGGGGTCGAGCTCGTGGACGGGCGGTTCCTGCCCGAGGCACCGCTGGTGGCCCTTGTGGGCGTGGTCATCGCCGTGCTCACGATCGTCTCGGACCTGTCCGAATCGCTGCTCAAGCGCAGTCGTGACGTGAAGGACTCGGGCACGCTGTTCGGTGACTCCGGGGGCTTCCTGGATCTGTCTGATTCGCTGCTCTTGGTGGGGCCTTTCGCGGTCGCCTATACTGCGATCGTCGCCTGACCACGGGCTTCGGCCCGCCGCGCGCCCGCGCCGCGACCCACTCTCCGGTCCCTCCAGGACGACCGCCGCGCGCATGACCGTCACCGTTCCGCTTCACTCGGACGACGAGGAACTGACGCTGCGGGGACCGCAGGACGCCCACGCCCGGGCCCTGCGCAACCGCTACGACGTCACGTTCGCCGTCCAGGATGGCCGCGTCCACATCGATGGCGAGCAGGAGGAGGATGTCTCCGACGCCGTCCACGTGGTGCGCGAGATGCTCGGCCACATGCGCGCCCACGCGGGCGAGCTCGACGACGCGACCGTCGAGAGACTGCTCAACCGCAGGCCCATGGTGCGTCACGGCGAGGTGCCCGATCGGGGCGCGCTGGCCGGCCGCGTCCAGGCCAAGACCAAGGGCCAGGAGCGCTACATCCGCGCGCTGCTCAAGGACTCGATCATCTTCGCCATCGGGCCGGCGGGCACGGGCAAGACCTACCTGGCCGCCGCCGTCGCCCTGGCCGCCCTGCAGCGCGGCGAGTTCAAGAAGCTGGTGCTGGTGCGCCCGGCGGTCGAGGCCGGAGAGCACCTGGGATTCCTTCCCGGCGACTACGTGGCCAAGGTCAACCCGTACCTGCGTCCGCTCTACGACGCGCTCTCGGTGCACCTCGAACCCGGCAAGCTGCAGTTCTTCATCGAGCAGGACGTGATCGAGATCGCGCCGCTGGCCTACATGCGCGGGCGCACGCTCGACAACGCGTTCATCATCCTCGACGAGGCCCAGAACACGACCAGCGGCCAGATGAAGATGTTCCTGACGCGCATGGGCGAGGGCAGCAAGATCGTGGTGACCGGGGACGAGACCCAGGTGGACCTGCCCAGGGACACGGCGTCGGGGCTCAAGGACGGTGAGCGCCTGCTGCGCAACATCAAGGGCATCTCGCTCGTGCGCCTGGACCGCAAGGACATCGTGAGGCACCCCCTCGTGCAGCGCATCGTCCACGCCTACGAGCACGACGAGGTCGAGACCGAGGGCAAGCGGCGCAAGGCCCGGTGAGCCCGACGCCCCGCTCCCTGCCCGTCACCAATCGCCAACGACGGGTCCGCGTCACCGCCGCCCAGGTCCGCGCGGTGCTGGCCGCCGTCTTCGAGAGCGAAGGCGCCGGCGAGCCCTGGGCCAGCGTGGCGATCGTGGACGACGAGACGATCCGCGAGGTGAACCGCGAGTTCCTCGATCATGACTGGGCCACCGATGCCCTCGCCTTCAGCTACGAGGACGACCCGGCGCCGGACGGCGTGAAGGGCGAGGTCATGGTCTCGGCCGAGACCGCGCGCCGCGAGGCGCTCGAGCGCGGCAAGAGCCCACGCCACGAGCTGCTCCTGTACGTGGCGCACGGCGCGCTGCACCTGCTCGGCCACGACGACGACACGCCCGCCCGCCGCACGGCCATGAACCGGCGCGCGGCGAAGATCCTGGAGCAGCTCGACATCGGGACGGACCTCGGTCGCGACGAGCTCCTCACCGTGCGCGCGAAGGCCTCGAGGGGCGCCCGGCGATGATGCTCTTCCAGCGCCGCTACCTGCTCGAGCTGCTCTGGAACTCGATCAGCACCCTGCTCGTGCTGCTGGCCGTGCTGATGGTGATCAGCGTCGCCGAGGTGGTCGGCACGCTCGACAAGATCTCGCTGCTCAACGTGCTGCGGACGTTGCCGATCTTCTCCGCCACCGCGCTGCACCTGATCGTGCCCGTCTCGGTGCTGGTCAGCATCGTCGTCACCTACGGCCGGGCCACGGGCGACAACGAGGTCGATGCCCTGCGCGCCAGCGGGGTCCACCCGGTCCACCTGTTCCTGCCCGGGTTGATCTTCGGCGCGCTGGCCTCGGTGCTGATGCTGGTCACGCTCGACTACGCCGAGCCCTGGGCCGAACGGGCCAGTCGCCGCATCAAGCACGACGTCGACTTCGCCTCGGTACTGGCGCAACGGCTCACGGCCCGGGAGCCGGTCCACATCGGCCGGCTGCTGCTCTCCGCCCGCGGCGTCGACGAGGACGGCACGCCGGTCGACGTGCGTGTCCAGCAGTTCGACCTGAAGGGCCTCCTGGAGCGCGAGATCGTCGCCAAGCAGGGCGAGCTGTTCATCGACGACGAGACGTCCGAGATCCTGCTCAGGCTCCACGACTGGCGCGTCGTGCGTGGTGACGCCGCCGCCGGCGAGTCCATGGACCTGAGCGTGCCCATGGACGACGAGGATGCCAACCTCAAGCTCGATCACATGACCACGCCGCAGCTCGTCGCCTGGCTGGACCGCGCTCCGGACGAGCGCGCGCGCTTCAAGCAAGACGAGGTGATCGGCGCGATCCACGGGCGCATGGCGCGCGCGGCGACGTGCATCGTCTTCGTGCTCGTGGGGCTTCCGGTGGCGGTGCTGATGCGCAGGAAGGACCGCATCGGCGCCTACCTGGTGGCGTTCATCCTGGCGCTGTTCGTCTATTACCCGGCGCTGGTCATCTCCAACGAGTTGGTCGACGAGGGCCTGGCTCCCCCGGTGCTCGCGAGCTGGTCCTGCCCGGCCCTGCTGGGGCTGCTCGGGCTGGTCCTCTCGTTCCGGGTGGTGCGCCGGTGATCTCACGCCTCGATCGCTACGTGGCGCGCATGTTCCTGTCGTCCTGGCTGGTGAGCGCCGTGTTCTTCATCGGGATCTTCGGGGTGCTGAAGTTCTTCGGCAACCTCGGCAACCTGCTCGAGCGCGGGCTGGGCGACAACCTGCTCGGCACGCTGGGCCTGTACTACCTGTACCAGCTGCCGACGATCGTGATCATCGTCGCGCCGTTCGTGATGCTCATGGCCGCGCTCTTCACGGTCACGCGCCTGCAGCGTCACAACGAGTTCATGGCGATGTTGCTGACCGGGCGCAGCAGCCGGCGCGTGGTGGCTCCGATCATCGTGCTCTCGGCGCTCTTCATCCTCGGGCTGGTCTGGGTGCAGGAGGTGGCCGCGCCCGCCACCGCCGTGGCCAAGCTCGGACTCGAAGCCGATCTCTACAGCGACGGCACGTTGATCCTGGACGAGGTCACGGCGCTCGACTCGGACGGGAGGCTCTTCGTCGCCACGGGCTACTACGTCGAGGAACAACGCATCCAACGGCTCTACGTGAGCTACGCCGACGCGGCCGGCCGGGAGATCAACATCGAGGGCGTCGACGCGATCCACGACGAGGAGGCCGGCGGCTGGCGCCTGCGCAACGGCATCAGTGAGGTCCACAACCCGGACGAGCGCGAGAAGGTCGTGGCCGACGCGCCCTTCGTGCCCACCGACCTGCAGCCCGAGGACCTGCTGGTGGACTACCTGCAGGAGTTCGAGCTCTCGTTCCGCGAGATCCTCGAGCGCGCCGCGCGCTACCCGAACAAGAACATCTACCGGCTGCGCAAGCACTACCACTTCACCTACCCGCTCTCGATCTTCCTGCTCGTGTTGCTGGGCCTGCCCTTCGTGCTGAAGACGCACACCGGCAGCCCCTGGGTCGGGCCGGCGATCTCGTTCGGGATCTGCGTGGTGTTCATGCTGGTCGACGTGAACCTGCGCCTGCTCGGGGTCGACGGGGTCATCTCGCCCGTGCTGGCGGCCTGGCTGCCCGTGGTCGTGGCCGGATCGCTGGCCTTCGTGCTCATGGATGCCGTCGAGGCCTGAGCGGCGCGAGCCCGGTGCCGGAACGACCGCTCGGGGATACGCTGAAGCGCCCCTTCCGTCCTCTCCCCAGGGCCGGCCGGGACACAGGCCCCCGGGTGCCGACTATGATGGGCGCCCTTCGTTGCTCGAGAGGGTCTCCGACCATGAATGCCCCCGATTCCCTGCGTTCCTCGCCGCGCGTGGCGACGGCTCCGCTCGCCGTGGCCCTGTTCGTCGTGACCCTGCTCGCCTCGAGCGCGGCGGCATGGCAGGGGCGGCCGATGACCGGGGCGACCCGGGGGGCGGTCGCGGCGAACGCGCCGAGCGGCCCGGTGGCCTCCACCGCGTCGGCACCCTTCGTGAACTTCGAGTCGGGGCCCGTTGGGCCGCTCACGCTGACGGCCGATGGCTCGCGGTTGCTCGTGCTCAACACTGCTGATGCGCGACTCGAGGTCTACGACGTGCTCGACGACGGGATGGCCGGATGGATCGGCCTCGCTGGGGGACCCGGTGCGGCGAGCGGTGCCTCGCCCGGCTCGCCTGCCGGCGGCGGCGCCGGCGCGGGCGCCGGCGTTCCCGGGTCGGGTCCGCAGGGCTCGTTGAGCGACGCGTCGTCGTTCCCGGTCCTGCGCTACGCCGGCGACGTGTTGACCGGACTCGATCCCGTCTGCGTCCTGCTGCACCCGACCAACCCCGAGGTGGCCTTCGTCGCCAACGCGGTCTCGGACACGGTCTCGGTCGTCGAGCTCAGCTCGCTCCGCGTCGTGGCCACGATCCCCATCGGGGACGAGCCTTCCGGCATGGCCGTCGCGAACGACCGCCTCTTCGTGGCCTGTGCACGAGCCCCGCAGAGCCCGCCCGCTCCGGGGCAGACCGACCTCGGTGTCTTCGACGAGAACGTCATCATGGTCGCCGACGCCTCGCCACCCTTCGGCGTCGTCGGGTCGGTGAGCGTCCCTGCGGTCAGGCCGCGCGACGTGGTCGCGTACGGCGGGCAGATCTTCGCCATCCCGCAGCATTCCGGAAACCACACCACGCTGCTGAGCCTCGAGGATGCCCAGGCTGCGGGGATGCTGCAGTCCGATCCGGACGCGTTCAACCCGGAGCTGGGCCTGAACCCGATCCTGGTCAACCCGAACCTGGTCTTCCCCCTCTTCACGGTGGGCTGGCTGATGCCCGAGAGCTCGCGCATCGTGCTGGACAGCGAGTTCCCAGGGCTCGTCCCGCAGCTGCCCGACGGCGACGTGATCGGCATCGACCCGGTGACCCTCAGCGTGGACACCACACCCACGACCGGCGTGGCGGGCACGCTGTTCGATCTCGAGCGACACCCGAGCAAGAACCAGCTCTGGGTCGTCGGGACCGACGCGCGCAACCGGGTGCGCTTCGAGCCGGTGCTCAAGGGTGCCACGGTGGAGAACCGCGTCGTCGTGGTGCGGCCCGGGGCCGACGTGCTCGACACCCTGGTCCTCGCGCCCCCCTATACCCAGCGTCAGCATGCCCAGCCGGTGGCGGTGAAACTGGCCGAGGGCGCGTTCGGGAGCCTGGCCTTCGTGGCCGCCCTCGGCACGGCGACGGTGGTGGTCATCGATGCGGACGATCGATCGCTGGTGGCCGAGATCCCGACCGGTGACCTGCCCGCGGGGCTGGCCGTCGATGTGGCGCGGCAGCGCCTCTACGTCCTGTGTCGCGGTGACAAGACCCTGCGCGTTCACGACCTGGTGGACCTCGGCGCGCCGGTCGGCCCGCCCGTGCCCCTGGGCTACGACCCCGAGCCTCCGCTGGTCAGCGCCGGTCGTCAGCACCTCTACGACGCGCGGGCGAGCACCGGGCACGGCAACGGCAACACCTCCTGCGCGACCTGCCACGTGTTCGGTCACACCGACCTGATGGCCTGGGACCTGGGCGACCCCGGCGGCAGCTGGGCCAACTTCTACCCCGACCTGCTGGGCCAGCTCGGCGACCTGGTCGTCGACCCGGTGGTCTCCACCGGCTCGGCGGTGAACCACCCCCTCAAGGGCCCGATGACCACGCAGTCGTTGCGTGGCTTGATCGATCCGGACACGGCCGACGCGCTGCCGCTGCACTGGCGTGGCGACCGGCGCTTCTTCCAGAACTTCCGCAACGCCTTCGTCGGTCTGCATGACGGGGGCGGGCTCGACCCCGTACAGGTCCAGGAGTTCGCCGGCTTCGCGCGGACGCTGACCTGGCCGCCCAACCCGTATCAGCCGCTGGACCGCGTGTACACCGGCGCCGCGGCGTCCGGCTTCGAGACGTTCGGCATGGCGCCCGGCATTCCCGGCAAGGAGATGCACGCCGGAACCGACGACCAGTGCATCGACTGCCACCAGGGAGACCTGCAGGGCATGTCGGACTTCACCGGGTCGATGACCGCGGTCAACAGCGGCGTGACCCAGCTCTTCAACATGCCCACGCTGCGCGGCGTCTATGAGAAGAACGACGTGCGCCAGCTCTCGGGCTTCGGCGTGCTGCACGACGGTGAGATGGAGTCGGTGCGGACGTTCTTCGACGCGGTGCAGGCGGGCACCGGGGCAAGCCTGGCGCCGGCGTTCAGCGCGCAGGACCGGGACGAAGTCTCGGAGTTCGTGAAGCAGTGGGACACGGGCCTTGCGCCCCTCGTCGGCGAGCAGTTCTCGCTCACCGTGTCGACGGTGGCGGACCTCGATGCCTTCCTCGACCTGGCCGAGGCCCAGGCGCAGCCGCCGATCTCGAACATCGACCTCGTGGCCAAGGTCTCGGTGCTCTCCGGGACGACCTACACGCCGGTGGGCGCCTGGTTCCACGACAAGGGTGCCGGCTGGACCTACGTCATGGGCAGCGGTGTCAGCGTGTCACGCGCGGCGCTGAAGACCTTCGTCCAGAACGGCGCAGGCACGGTGCACTTCACCTGCGTGCCGCCCGGAACCGGGCTGCGGTTCGGCGTGGACCGTGACGAGGACGGCCTGACCGATTCGGACGAGCTGAGCAAGGGCACGAATCCACGGCATCCGGACACCGATGGTGACGGCTACGCCGACGGCGTCGAGGGCGTGCTGGGCGGGGATCCGCTGGTGCCGGACGACCTCCTGGCCGACGCCGGACTCCCCGTGCTCTCCGAGCTCCGAGCCCTGGAGGTCTTTGCCGACACCGCGACGGTGAGCTTCCTGGCCGACGAGCCCGTGGTGGTCGAAGTCACCACGACGCGGGTCTCGTCGGGGGGGCTGGTGGGGGTCGCGGCCAGCACGCTGCTCAGCCGGCGCCACGACGTGATCCTGGAGCGGCTCCCCGCGGGGACCGAGCTGGAGTCGCAGGTGGTCGTCACCGATCGGAACGGGAACGAGTCCGTGGGCACCGTCGTCTTCACCACGGTGCCACCGATGCTGCATGTCGACGATCTGACCCTGGGCGTCACCGGGAGTGGGCCCTATGCGGTCACGGCGACGGTCAAGGTGGTCGATCACGCCGGTGTGCCGCAGGTGGGCGTGCCGGTACGGGGCTTCTGGGACGGTGACCTGGGCGGTGCGAACTGGCAGCAGGACGGCACCACCGATGCTGCCGGCGTGGCGGTCTTCCCCCTGCCGATGTACACGCCGGCGGCCCCGACGTTGGTGACCTTCGACGTGGCCTACATCGGCTCGACGGACCCTGTGGACCCCTGGTTCGCCGGATTCGGGATGGAGGGGGCGGTCCCGACGTTCTTCTACGAGCAGTCGATGAACGCCGCCAACCACCTGAGCGTGGACGTCCCCGGCCCCTGAGTTGTCCCGCCCGACACGTCGGGCGCAGCCGATATCCTTCGTCTGCTTGCCGGAGCGGAAACGCGCGGACTAGAGTGGAATCACGAGCGAGGTGTCCGACTTCAGGCGGTGTGCCACGTCCCCCGACCCTCGAGATCGCATTGGCGGATGAGCCGGACTTCGGGGAGAAGTCCGGTTTCTGCAGGGAGGAAGACGCGCAACGGAGGGAGAGGCCTGCGCGCGACCGAATCCCATCGGCACCGTCGGTCCTTCGGGATCGACGGTGCCACCTTCTTCGCCGCGCCGGGATCGCGGCGCCGGTTCGTGCCGCCGGGATCGTGCCGCCGGGATCGTGCCGGCGGGATCGTGCCGGCCAGCTCGGAAGTCAGCCGTGGTCGAAGTCAGCCGTGATCGAGGGCCACCTCGAGCAGCCATGCGTCCAGGCGGATCCAGCGGCTGCTGTCGGGTCCCTGGTCGAGATCCTGCAGCGCACGCCGAGCTGCATCGGCTGCGCCTCGGGCCAGGGGCAGGTCGCCGCCGTCGAGAGCGAGGCGCACGGCGCGCTCGGCTTGCGTGGCCGCATCTTCCGGTCGGCCGAGGGCGGTGCTGTCTCGACTCAGCGCCAGGACCGCGGCCACCTCATCGCGCAGGTCGCCGAGTTGCCGGGACAGAGACGACGCCTCGGAGTGCCGCTTGAACGCGCCGATGTGGTCGCCGAGGGCAGCCTGGACGTCGCCGAGTCCCATGGCGAGATCCTTGCGCAGACGCACCAGCTCGTCGTCGGAGAGCAGGCTGAGCTGCAGGCGTGCCTGTCGGTATCGGGAGGCGGCTTCCGCCGGGCGGTCGAGTCGCTGCAGTGCCTTGCCGGCGAGATGCAGAGCGCGCGCCCCGGCACCCGAGCGCTGCTGGCGTCCGTCCCAGCGTGCGACGGCATCGGCCGCGAGGTTGGCCTGTTCGAGGGCGAACTCGTCCTGGCCGTTGGCGAGCGCGATCTCGGCCATGGCCACGCGTGCCAGATCGAGGGCGCGGGTGTCGCCGAGCGCCTCCGAGATGGCGATGGCTTCGGCCAACGGCTCGGGCCGCCTCTCGACCATCGCCAGCAGGCGCAGCGCCCGGGCCCTGCCGCGCGGGTAGCCCGCGGTGGTCGCCGCATCGAGGCCCTGGCGCGTGAGGATCGCCGCCGAGGCGAGGTCGCGGCGCTCGTAGGCGGAGTGCGCCTCGTTGACCAGACCGTCGGCGACCCGGGCCTCGTAGGAGTCGGGATCACCGGGGGGAGGCGCCTGGCAGGCGACCGGAATCAGGGCGATGAACCCGAGCAGGAACAGGGTACCGGTCATGGCCTGGCCTTGGCTTTTCGACCCCAGGGCTGGAATTCCCCTTGGCAAGCGCGATAGTCAGCGGCGAGAATACCCGATAGGTAATGAGGAAAGGGCTTCGACGCCTTCCGGTCGCGTGACGATCGGTCTGATCGACAGCCCCTCAGTCGCCCGCCTGCCATGGGAGTGAGCACGGCACGGCGACCTCAGCACCCGTGACCCGCAGGCCCGATCTGGGCAAACGTGTACCCGCGGTCCTGCTGTCACGGACTCCCGGAGCAACGGCTTCGGGTCCAGGGTGTCGGACGTTTCGCACTTCGACGCCCCCCGTACCACTCCCATCGCGGGAACAACCCCGCAGGAGAGAACACCGACATGACTCCGGATCAGCAGACCCGGGCTCGTCGCCGCGGACGTCGACGTCGCGGACGTGGGCGCAAGAACCAACCGCAGCAGCAGCAGAAACACCAGCCGCACCAGCAGAGCCAGTCCTATGGGAAGGCTGACGACGTGCCCTTCGGCCCGCAGCCTCGGGTGCAGGTGACGGGCATCCTGGAACTCCAGCCCGATGGACAGGGTTGGCTCCGCGACCTCGAGCACAGCTTCGTGCCCGAGGACACCGACGCCTACCTGCCGGCGGCCCTCAGCCGCGCCGACAACCTGCGCCCTGGCGTGCAGGTCGTCGCCTGGGCCGAGCGCATCAAGGGCCGTCTGGTCGTGATCGAGATCGAGACCGTGGACGGCCTGCCGGCGGCGGAAGCCGCCGCACTCCCGCTGTTCAAGCAGCTCACCTCGATCGACCCCACCGAGCAGTTCCAGCTCGAAGGCGGCCACCCCGAGGCCGGCGACAACGGCATCTGCGCGAACACGCGCATCATCGACCTGATCACGCCCATCGGTCGTGGGCAGCGTGGTCTCATCACCGCGCCGCCGCGGTCGGGCAAGACGATCCTGCTCCAGCACATCGCCAACCGGATCAGCGAGTACTACAAGGACGTGCACCTGATGGTGCTGCTCGTGGACGAACGTCCCGAGGAGGCCACCCACTTCAGGCGCAACGTCGATGGGGAGGTCATCGCCTCGACCAACGACGAGCCGGCCGATCGTCACACCCGCGTGACCGAGCTGACCATCGAGCGCGCCAAGCGCCTCGTCGAACAGGGCCGGGACGTCGTCATCGTGATGGACAGCCTGACCCGGCTGGGTCGCGCCTACAACGTGACCACCAAGAACTCGGGCCGGACGCTCTCGGGGGGCGTGGACAGTCGCACGCTCGAGAAGCCCAAGGCCTTCTTCGGAGCCGCTCGCAACGTCGAGGACGGCGGGTCGCTGACCATCCTGGCGACGGCACTCATCGAGACCGGCAGTCGCATGGACGACGTCATCTTCGAGGAGTTCAAGGGCACCGGCAACATGGAGCTGGTGCTGTCCAGGGAACTGGCCGAACGGCGCATCTGGCCGGCGATCGACATCAACAAGTCAGGAACCCGGAAGGAGGAGCTGCTGCTCCATCCGGAGGTGTATCGCAAGGTCGTGATGCTCCGTAGAGTGATGGCGCAGATGCATCCCGTCGAGGCGATGCAATCGCTGATCGCCAAGCTCCAAGAAACGACGACCAACGCGGACTTCCTGGCCTCGTTCGACGTGCGCCGCTGACGCCGGGAAGAGCCCACGACCGGGCAGCGTCCCACACGCGCAGTGACCCACAGCGGGCAGTGATCGGAAGGAGGCACGATGGCCGTCCCCGAACAACTCGGGGACTTTCGGATCGTGGAGGAGATCGGCCGCGGTGGCTTCGGGATCGTGTACCGGGCGCAGCAGGTCAGCCTGGACCGACCCGTCGCCCTCAAGGTGCTCTACCGGCACCTGATCCACACGCAGGACCAGATCTCCCGATTCGAACGCGAAGCTCGCGCCGCGGCCCGACTGGACCACGACGCGATCGTGTCGGTGTACGCCTGGGGTGAGGACGGCGACGACTTCTACATCGCCCAGCGGCTGATCGGCAGCGGCCGCACCCTGGCCGACGAGCTCGCGCGCCTCAAGCAGGAGGGCTCCCCGCCCAAGGGCTACTTCCGCGACATCGCGCGCAAGCTGGCGCGCGTGGCCGAGGGGCTCCAGCAGGCGCACGACCGCGGCATCGTCCACCGCGACGTGAAACCGTCGAACGTCCTGCTCGACGGCGGCGGCGAACCCTTCCTCGGCGACTTCGGTCTGGCCAAGGTCGAGGACGGCCTGGAGCTCTCGCGCACGGGGGACTTCGCCGGGTCGCCGTACTACATGTCGCCCGAGCAGGCCGACTCCAAGCGCGGCACCGTGGATCACCGCAGCGACATCTACGCGCTGGGCGTGACGCTGTACGAGATGCTGGCCCTCGCGCCGCCGTTCCACGGGACGACGGCGCACGAGGTGATCCGCAAGATCCTGGGTGAGGAACCCAAGCGACCGAGCAAGCTCCACCCGCGTGTGCCCGCGGACCTCGAGACGATCTGCCTGCACGCCATGGAGAAGAACCCGCTGCGCCGCTACCCCAGCGCGCTCGAGTTCAGCCGCGACCTGCACGCCTTCCTCGACGGTGAGCCGATCTCGGCCGTGCCGATCGGCACCACGCGCCGGCTCGTGCGCAAGATGCGTCGCCACGGGCAGACGGTGGGTCTCGCCGCCATGGGAGCGGTGCTCATCGGCGGTGCGATCTGGGTGACCCAGTTCGTACGCTCCACCGGCGACGACCTGGAGGTGCGCGACGTCGGCCTGACCGCGCAGCAGGCGGCCGAGGCGGATCGCTCGAAGGAGTCGCAGAAGATCGAGGAGGTCTTCAGCGAGCGACTGGATCAGGCCCTGGCTGCTGGCGACGTCCAGGAGGCCCAGCGCCTCGCCAACGAGCGACAGAGCAAGCTTGCCACGATCGACGACCAGTACCAGAAGGCCTCCGCTTTCATCAGCGAGCAGATCGCCGAGGCGGACGTCGATGCGATCGGGACCGCGGCCGGCAAGATCCTCACCGGCGGCCTCCAAGGCTTCATGAACTTCCTGGCGGGCGAGGGGGACGAGGGCGGCGACCCGACTCTCGACGGCGCAGGGCCCGGTGAAGGGACCGGGGATGTCGCCTCGCTCACCACCGATCCTCCGGCGCCCCAACCCGGCGCGGGCACGGGCGCCGGCGTCGCCCCGCCCGGACTGCCGGGGCCTCCCGGCGGCGCGGGCGCGACGATCACGCCGCCAACCGGTGAGCCGCAGGCGAACGCCGACGTCGGTGCCACCGCCCCCGTGCCGCCCGCCGGTGACGCGGGTTCGGACGACGCGGTCGCCGACGGTGCCTCCCCCGACCCGGGGACGGAGGCCGACGACGAGACGACCGCAGCCGGCGACTCCGGCCCTGCCGACGGCGAGGTCACGAACGGTGACGACGACGTCGAGTCGGAGCCGGGCGAGGACGGCTGACCCTCGCGCGGGGACTACTTGCCCTGCGCCTTCTTCAGCTCCTCGACTTCCTTGCGGATGTCGTCGGCGACCGAGCTCGGCACGGCCTCGTAGCCGTCGGGCTCCATCGAGTACGTACCGCGCCCGGCGGTGAGGCTGCGCAGGCGCGAGGAGTAGTTGAACATCTCGGCGATCGGCACCCGGCCGGTGATGACCTTCACGTTGAGGCGGTCGGTGATCTCGGCGATCTGCGTGCGGCGGCTGTTGAGGTCGCCGATGGCATCGCCGAGGTACTCCTCGGGCACCAGCACCTCGATCTTCATGATCGGCTCGAGGAACTGGTAGTTGTTGTCCGACGCCATGCGGAACGAGAGACGGCCGCAAGCCTGGAAAGCCATTTCCGAGCTGTCCACGTCGTGCGCCTTGCCATCGAGCAGTTCGGCCCTGAAGCCCACGAACGGGAAGGGGTACTGGGCACCCTTGACGGCCTGCTCGACGATGCCGCGGTTGATCGAGGGGATGTACTCCCGCGGGATCGAGCCGCCCTTGATCTGGTCGTCGAACTCGAACTCGGCCTGCTCGGGCGTGGGCACGAAGCGCAGCTTGGCCACGGCGAACTGGCCGCTACCGCCGGTCTGCTTGACGTGGCGGGCGTTGATCTCGACCTCCCGGCCCAGCGTCTGGCGGTAGGCGACGCGCGGCTTGCCGCAGGTCGCGCCGACCTTGAAGTCGCGCGTGATGCGGTGGCGCAGGATCTCGAGGTGCAGCTCGCCCATGCCGGCGATGATCGTCTCGGAGGTCGCCACGTCGGTGAACCAGGTGAAGGTCGGGTCCTCCTTGGCGAGCACGGCGAGCACGTGGGACAGCTTCTCGCGGTCACCCTTGCTGGAGGGCTCGATCGACATCGAGATCACGGGCTCGGGGAAGTCCACGGACTCGAGCGTGATCTTGTGGTCGATGGCGCTGAGGGTGTCGCCGGTGTTGGTGTCCTTGAGGCCGATGATGGCGACGATGTCGCCCGCCTCGCACTTCTCCATGGGCTCGCGGGACGCCGCGTGCATGCGGTAGATGCGGCCGAAGCGCTCCTTCTTGTTGGCGCGCGTGTTGTAGACCTGCTGACCCTGCTCGGCGGTGCCGGAGTACACGCGGCAGAACGTCAGGTCGCCGTTCGGGTCGTGGACCGTCTTGAAGGCCAGCGCCGAGAAGGGCTCGCTGTCCTCGGCCTTGCGCATCGCGGGCTCGCCGTGCTGATCGTGACCGTGGACCTCGGGGCGATCGAGCGGGGACGGGAGGTAGGCGCAGACCGCGTCGATGAGCGCCTGCACGCCCTTGTTGCGCAGCGCGGCACCGCACAGCACGAGCAGCAGCTTGCCCTCGATGGTGCCCTTGCGCAGGGCCGCGACGATCTCGTCCCGGGTGATCGATCCCTCGTCGTCGAGGAAGCGCTCGAGCAGGTCGTCGTCCATCATGCAGGCGGCCTCGATCATCTCGTGGCGCGCGAGCGTGGCGGCCTCGACCATGTTCGCGGGGATCTCCTGCACTTCGAAGGCGGTGTCGTCGTCACCGAGGCCGAAGACCCGGGCCTTCATGTCGAGCAGGTCCACGTTGCCCACGTAGTCGGCCTCGAGGCCGATCGGGAGCATGATCGGGACGGGGTGCACGCCGAGGCGGGACGTGATCGTCTCGAGGCAGTGGTTGAAGTCGGCGCCGGTGCGGTCGAGCTTGTTCACGAACGCGATGCGCGGGACCTCGTACTTGTTCGCCTGGCGCCAGACCGTCTCGGACTGGGCCTCGACGCCCGCCACGCCGTCGAACACGCCGACCGCGCCGTCGAGCACGCGCAGGCTGCGCTCGACCTCGGCCGTGAAGTCCACGTGGCCGGGGGTGTCGATGATGTTGATCGTGTACTCACCCCAGGTCGCGCTGGTCGCGGCCGAGGTGATCGTGATCCCGCGCTCGCGCTCCTCCTCGAGGTGGTCCATGACGGACGCGCCGTCGTGGGTCTCACCGATGCTGCGCGTGCGGCCCGTGTAGTAGAGAACGCGCTCCGAGACCGTGGTCTTCCCGGCATCGATGTGGGCGATGATGCCGATGTTGCGGAGCATGGACAGGCGCGGGGCCTTGCCCTTCTTGCGCGGCTTGTCTGGCGTCGCGACGGTCGTCATCGTTCTACACTCGGATGCCCGGAGGAAACCGGGCTGGGCTGGGATCGGGAGACCCTTTTTCGGAGGGCCACGAGTAATTCCTGATTACATCACTGCCCGTCGATGTGGTCAAGGATGCGGTCCACTCCCGCGATGTGGATACTGCGCGCGATGCGTTGGCGACTTCCGCAGATCCTCGCCGTCCTCGCCCTGGTGCTGCTGGCCGGGGTGCTCTCCGTCCAGCACGTGGAACGGACCATGGGGGGCGCGACCGTGCCCGGACTGGTTCTCGTCGATGCGTCGTGGCTGGGCGCCGGGGACGTGGCGGCCCTGCGTCGGCGCTGGCCGGACCTCACCAGCGAGTGGCTCGAAGCGGCCGGCCCCGGCCTCACTCCGGCAGGTGCCCTGGCGCCCTTCGACGCCGCGCTCCTCGATGCCCTGGCCTCGCGTGGCGACCGCACGATCCTGCTCAGCCTGGACCCGGGGCTGGGGCGTGCCGCGGCCGAGGCGGCGCGCACACCGGTTGGCGATCCACGCTGGCACGCCGTCCTCGACACCTTCCCGGACGTCGCGTCCCGGTCGACCCTGAGCGTCCTGACCGACAGCCTGGCCGACTTCCTCCGCCGGCAGAGCGGCACTCGGGCCTTCGTGGCCGCCGTCCTGCTCGGCGACGAGCAGAGCCGGAACCCGGTCCAGACCTTCGAGCCGGTGGTGGCCGCGCTGCACACGCTGCCCAGCTTCCGCCGTTCGAGCCTGGTGATCCTCGGCCGACGGCGCGGCGACGGCCAGCGGCTTGCCCTGCGCATCGATCGGGGCCCGTGGAAGGAGCGCGCACGTCCCGGCCTGGCCGACCTCCTGGATCCCCGCTGGTGAGTGCCAGGGCGGCGACGGCCGGCAGCACCCTCGTGCTCGTGCCCTCGGTGCTCGAACGACAGGGCCTGCTGGGACGGGGCACGGGGCTGCCCGAACTGCACTGTTGTGGGGTCGGTCCGGTGGAGTCGGCGCTCGGTAGCGCCAGCCTGCTGGCCGCGATCCGACCCGCGCGCGTGCTGCTGGTCGGCATCGCCGGGACGCGCGATCCCGAGCGGGCGCCCCTGGGCGCGCTGGTGGTGGGCACGGCGGCCGTGAACGAGGCCGTGGGCGCGGGCCACGGTGCGGGCTTCGTGGGCCTGTGCGAGCTGGATCTCCCCGACGACGTGGCGCCCGACACCATCGCCTTGTCACCGCCCGTCGGGTTGCACCCCGACCGCGCCGCGCGACTGCTGCCGGGCGCGCTGGGGACCGTGGCGGCGGCTTCGGGGACGGCGTCCGAGGCGGCCGGCTGGAGCGCAAGACATCCGCACGTCCTGGCCGAGGACATGGAGAGCTGGGCCGTGGCCGTGGCCTGCCTGCGGGCCGGCACACCGCTGTCCGTGCTGCGGTCGATCAGCAACATCGCCGGGCAGAGGGACCCCGCGGTCTGGCTCATCGACGAGTCCCTGGCCGCGCTCGCCGCCGCCCTCGAGGACCTCTCGTGACGGCACTGCGCGTCGGTCTCTCGACCTGCCCGAACGACACCTTCCTGTTCCATGGCCTGCTCACCGGAGCGGTGGACCGACGCGGGCTCGAACTCGAGTTCGCGCTCGGCGACGTGCAGGAACTGAATCAGCAGCTCCACGCCGGCGCGCTGGACGTGGGCAAGGCCAGCTTCGCCACCGCCCTGCAGCTGTCCGACCGCTTCGGCGTGCTGCGCGTGGGCTCGGCTCTCGGCTTCGGTGTCGGCCCGGTGCTGCTGGCGGCGCCGGGCATCACCGTGCCGCGCCCCGAAGCGCGTGTGCTCTGCCCGGGCGAGGGCACCACCGCCACGCTCCTGCTCCGCGCGCTCCACCCCGAGTTGCGCCACGTCACCCAGGTGCGCTTCGATCGCATCGTGCCGGCCCTGCTGGCGGGCGAGGCGGACCTCGGCGTGTGTATCCATGAGGGTCGCTTCACCTATGAGGATGCCGGCCTGCAGCTGCTCGAGGACCTGGGCCTGAGCTGGGAGCGGCAGACGGGTCAGCCGGTCCCGCTCGGCGGTCTGCTCGCGCGTCTCGACCTGGGTGCCGACGTGCACGCCCGCCTCGTCGCCCTGCTGTCGGACAGCCTGGCCCTGGCCCGCGCCGATCCGCCCGCGACCCTGCCCACCATGCGCCGCTGGGCCCAGGAGCTCGACGACGAGGTGCTCTGGAAGCACGTCGAGTTGTACGTGAACGACCACACCGTGGATCTCGGTGAGGTGGGCCAGCGCTGCCTCGCCGAGTTGGCCCTGCGGACCGGTGCCGAACGGCCGCCGACCATTCTCTGAGGGGTGCCGCTGGGTCGGGCGTCGTCGACCGCTACGATGGTCGTGTCGACCGGGTGTGGACCGTGTCCGAGGCGGGACGGAGCCATGCCAGGGCAGAGGAGGCTGGCGTGGCGACGCGACTCGAACCGGGTACGGCCCTGCACCTGAACCCCGAGTGCGCAGACCGCCCGGGTGACGACCCGATCTTCCGGCTGAACGCCGAGGCCCGCGCCCGCGCCGCGCAGGGTGAGTCGATCGTCAACGCGACCCTCGGCGCGCTGATGGAGGACGACGGGACGCTGGCGGTCCTGCCCGAGGTCTTCGCGGCGCTGGAACGCGTGCCCCCCGGTCAGGCCGCCGGGTACGCACCCATCGCGGGACCGGCCGGCTTCCTCGACGCCGTCATCGCCGACACCTACGGCGACAGCCCGCTCGCGGCGCAGTCGATCGCGGTGGCCACGCCCGGGGGGTCGGGCGCGCTGCAACTCGGCCTGGTCGACTTCCTCCGCCCGGGCGAGGCCGTGCTCACGACGAGCTTCTTCTGGGGGCCGTACCGCACGCTCGCGGAGCACACCGGTCGCCGCGTGGAGACCTTCGAGATGTTCGGGTCGGACGGGCGTCTCGACGTCGGGGCCCTGGCCCGGGCGCTCGACGCCCAGCTCGGCCGACAGGGCCGTGCCCTGGTGCTGCTGAACACACCCTGCCACAACCCGACCGGCTACTCGCTGGATGACGCCGAGTGGCAGGCCGTCCGGGACGTGCTCGAGCGCGCCGCGGAGCGCGGACCGGTGACGTTGCTGCTCGACCTGGCCTACGCGCGTTTCGGCGCGACGGGCGGTCCCGATTGGGTGGCCTGCGTGGCGCCGCTCGCCGGGCGCGTGTTGCTGCTCGTGGCCTGGACCGCCAGCAAGGCCTTCGCCCAGTACGGGGCGCGGGTCGGGGCCCTGATCGCGACGACGCCCGATGCCGGGGAGCGCCAGCGCATCGCCAACGCCCTCGGCTACGCCTGTCGCGGGACCTGGTCGAACTGCAACCACCTGGGCATGTTGGCGGTCACCGAGCTGTTGTCCGACCCGGGCTGCCGCGCCCGAGTGGACCGGCAACGCGAACGGCTGCGGCAGTTGCTCGGTGAACGCGTCGAGGCCTTCGTGAACGCGGCCGCTGGCGCCGGCCTGCACCATCCGCGCTACGAGGGCGGCTTCTTCGTCACCGTCTTCACGGCGGACGGCTCGGCCACGGCGGCACGCATGCGGGAACTCGGCGTGTACGTCGTGCCCGTGAACGGTGCCGTCCGCGTGGCGCTCTGCTCGACCCCGGCGGCCCACGTGCCGCGGCTCGTGGATGCTCTCGCGGAGAGCGTGGTGGCCTGACCCTCGCCGCCGCGCCGCCTCGCCGCACCGACGGACCGGCCACCAGCTCACCCGGCGCGCCCGGCGCACACGGCGCGCCGCACCACGCGCTACGATGGCCCGCCGTGCTGCCCGCCTTCGACCCACCTCCTTTCGAACCCTCGCCGCTGCTGCGGAACGGTCACGTGCAGACCCTCGCCGGGTACTTCTGCCGCTGGGGCCCCCGCGCCGACGTGGGTGGCGCCGAACGGCGCGAGATCCGCGTCGATGACGAGACCACGGTCGTGGCCCTGTGCGACTGGCAGCCCGGCCCACGAGACCGCCGCCCAGACGTGCCGGTGCTGGTGCTCATGCACGGCCTGTCGGGAGACGCGCGCTCGAGTTACATCGTGGGCACGGCGCGCAAGGCGCTCGCGGCGGGCTTCCACGTCGTCCGCCTCAACACGCGCAACTGCGGCGGGACCGAGGACCTGACCTCCACGCTCTATCACGGCGGGCTGATCGACGATGTCGAGGCCGTCGTGGCCGAGCTGCAACGTGAGGGCTTCCGGCACGTCTTCCTGGCGGGCTTCTCGCTCGGAGGCAACCAGGTCCTGCGCCTGGCGGGCCTGCGCGGAGAGCACGCCGAGCCCTGCCTGCGCGGCATCGTCGCCGTATCGCCGGCGCTGGATCTCGCCGACTGCGCCGATCACATCGACACCCCCGGCGTCGTGCGCTTCTACCGCGACTCGATCCTGTCCGAGCTCAAGCAGACCGTCGGCGAGAAGGTCACCAAGTGGGAAGAGCGCCGGGGGCCGAAGCCGCCCGACAACGTGCTGGCCCTCGCCGGCCCGGACGGCCGCAACCTGCGCCACGCGTTCGAACCCATCGTCACCATGCGCGGCTGGGACGACGCGATCACCGCGCCCGCCTTCGGTTTCGCCGACGCGAGCGACTACTACGCGCGCATGAGCGCACTCCCGCTGGTCCCCGCGATCCGGTTGCCGACCCTGATCATCCATGCGCGCGATGACGTGATGATCCCGATGCGCGCCTTCGAGCGGGCGGAAGTCCGCGACTCGCCGGCGGTGCAGCTGCTGCTCACCAGGCGCGGCGGCCATGTCGGCTTCCTCGCACGCCATCGCGTGCCCGGGGACCTGGACCGCTTCTGGGCCGAGGCGCGCCTGGTCGACTTCTGCCGCCTGCACGCCGAGGCCGCCTTGCTCGATCCCCTGGAGACCACCGCATGAGCGCCACCTTCCTCGATCATCCGGGACTCGCCGGAGGGTTCGGCGCGATCCTGGACGAGACCGCCCGTGCCTCGGAGGACCTGTGCACGCTGGTGGAGACGTTCGACGAGGCGACCTGGAACGCCGAGCGCGAGAGCGACAGGCCCTTCACCGCGTCGCGCCGCGCCGTGTGCGAGCACGTGGTGGCCGCCGCGCGCTGGTACGCCGACCGCATCCGGAAGGCTCGCGGCCTGGAGTTCGAGCAGGAGGCGCGCCGTGACCCGGTGCCCACTCCCGCGGACCTGCGCGGCAAGC